>NZ_JANQVQ010000018.1:0-21970 GCF_030730205.1 Paraglaciecola sp. | reverse complement strand
CTTTATTATTTTTTCATACCTTTGTCGGTAGCTGCCCAATAGATGCCACCGTATAGATGTTCGATAAAGGCTTTGTTGCTGTAAGACACGCCCATATGACCCAATGCAGTGTAAAACGAGCGCCCGCCATCGAAATATTGGTACCAAGCAACCGGATGAAATTTGCCCATGCCTTCGCCTTTCGCTCTGCCCCAATCCGCTTTTGGATCGTAAGTGCTCTCGTCTACGCTCAGTAGATAGGTTAAGTTTGGACTGAGCTCTTCGCCAAATTCATACCATTCTTCTGTCCACAGACTGGTTTTAGGGAAGTATTCTAAGCCGGGAAATGAGTCGTTAATTACCGATAGACGTGCCGTTTGAATTTGCGGATGAATATGGAAATGGCGCCCTACCAATTGGCCAAACCATGGCCAGTCATATTCGGTGTCACTGGCGCTATGCACACCAACAAAGCCTTTACCTGATTGAATAAACGCTTCAAGTGCTTTTTGTTGTGGCTCATTGAGTATATCGCCGGTAGTTTGTAAAAATAGTACAACATCAAATTTAGCTAAGTTTTCAGTATTAATTAAACTGGCGTCTTCTTGCCAATCTATAGTGAAATGATGATTTTCGGCCATGGCTTTTAAGGCGGTAACCCCTTCGTTAATGGAGCTATGGTGCCAACCAGCGGTTTTACTAAATACCAGCACACTAAATTGTTCAGCCAGCAGATTGCTACTGAATACACTCATAAGCAGTGCTGAGCATGCAATTATCTTTCTTAAATACATTATTGTTTTCCTTTCACCAATTAAACATTGAGCCGTCTTCAAGACGGTTGACGGGTAGATAAGCTCTTTTGTAGGGATATTTTGCGGCTAATTCTTCGTTGATGTCTGAACCATGCCCAGGCGTATCACCAATCATCATATAGCCTTGATCAAAATGATAATCATGGGGAAATACATCGTTGCTGAGCTCTGTGTGGTGCATGTGTTCTTGAATACCAAAATTGGGCACCCAAGTATCAAAATGCAGGGCACAACCCATCGTGATGGGCGATAAGTCCGTGGCCCCGTGAAAGCCTGTTTTTACATGATATAAATCGGCCAACGCAGCAATTTTTTTCAGGTGTGTAATGCCGCCACCATGCACGATGGTAGTGCGAATATAGTCTATCAACTGTTCGGTGATTAATTGCTGACAATCATAAATGGAAGAAAAAACCTCGCCAACCGCAATAGGTGTTGTGGTGTGTTGGCGTATTAGTCTAAAGCCTTCTTGCAACTCAGCAGGCACGGCATCCTCCATCCAAAATAGACGATAGGGTTCTAGATCTTTGCCGAGTCTGGCGGCTTCGATAGGCGTTAAGCGGTGGTGCACATCGTGCAACAAATGCGGTTCACTCCCATATTGATCACGTAATTTTTCAAATAAGCGGGGGATAAAGTTCAGATATTTACTGGTTGACCAAACACTTTCAGAGGGAAGGTCGGCATCGGCCGGCTCATAAAAGCCTTTGATTTTTGAAACGCCATAAGTGCCATCCAATCCGGGTATTCCAGATTGCGCACGAACGGCTTTGTAACCCATATCAATATGGCGACCTACTTCATCTACCGTTTCTGCAAGGTCACGGCCATTGGCATGGCTATAAACCAATACGCCCTGTCGACTCTTACCGCCCAGCAGTTGATACAAAGGCATGTTGGCCGCTTTGGCTTTAATATCCCACAACGCCATATCAATGGCAGCAATGGCGGTCATGTTGACAGGTCCTCTACGCCAATAGGCACCTTTATAAAAAAACTGCCAAATATCTTCAATTTGTGAGGCATCTCTGCCTATCAAACAAGGGATTAAATGTTCTTGTAAATAAGAGGCAACTGCCAATTCACGACCGTTTAAGGTGGCATCACCAACACCATACAAACCGCATTCGGTTTCTATCTTGATCGTTACAAAATTTCTACTGGGGCAAGTGACTATGACCCTAGCGGCCCTAATTTTCATTAATGAAGCTCTCCTGTTAATAAGGTGTTGCAAACCGAGTGCCATAAAAAGGCATTGGGTCCTCGCAAAGTAAACGCATTTTTACGCAAAAGCACGTAACTCAACACTGATAAATTTATAAACGTAAAACCATAACAACATAATGTAATGAAGTCTTGGGTCGCGATTTTGTAACATCGCATTTACATTGGTGGCGCATGGTTGCCGATAAAAGCGTGTATGTCACACAGGGCTCAAAAAATAAAAAAGGTTGATACAAATGATACACAGCACTCACTCTGAGAAACAAAATGACTGGCGTACCTTAGCAATTCGTTTATTGCTTGTAATATCGGCAACACTTTCAGGTGTCAGTTATGCCAACACCCTTAATGCAAACTATTTTTATTTTTTTGATGGCAGTCCAATCGGCGGGTGGGGGCTTACCTTGGGTGATGAGGGAAACTGGGTCTTACCGATAACAGAAAATCCAATGGACTCAGCGAATAAGCAGATCAGTATTAGTCGAGCCGCTTATAAAACCAAAGATGATGCGCTTAATTTAAAATGGTCTCGCTCGAAAGGAAAGGGGCAATTTGCTGTGTATGGTTCGCCAGTTGATTTGAGTCAACTAGCAGATAAAGCCGCGCTAACCATGGAAATTAATATTATCAAAAAGCCAAAATCATCTGTATCTATCGGCATGGATTGCGGCTATCCCTGTCGTGGCGAAGTCAATATTCAAAAGATGCTGCGTGATATGAAAACCAAGCAATGGATTACCTTTCCGATCCCGATTAATTGTTTTGCTGCAAAAGGCGCCGACCTGAGCAAAATCAATAGCCCGATAATGATCGCTTCAGAAGGGCAGTTTGAGGTGCAAATCGCCAATATTAGATTGGAATTGTTACCAGAAGGAGCGCCTACCTGTGCCTCATAAACCCAAGCGCCTTCGACTTTTGAAACAAAAAGTGGTCCTGTTAACACTGGCTGGTGTGGTTGCTAGCAGTATGTTGATCTCATGTGGTCAAACAGTCCATGTGGCTAAGGACGCTGCTGTACCCGCAAGTAAGGCCGCTGAGCAAAAACCACAGATTTATATTAACCAAGTCGGTTTTTTACCTAATGATCATAAGGTTGCCGTAATTAGCCCTCAGCAAAGTGGCGCATTTACTGTGGTGTCGCAAGCCACGGGGCAAGTGGTACTAAACGCTAAGCTGCAAAAAAAAGGCATATGGCCTTTGTCGGAAGAAAACGTCAGCATTGCTGATTTTAGTGACCTTAGCCAAGAAGGTGCCTATCGGCTTGAGTTAGCTGATGGTAAAGCGTCAGCACTTTTTTCTGTCGGCTCTATGGTTTATCGTCAGATACATGATGCCAGTCTCAAAGCGTATTATTTCAATAGGGCAAGTATGGCTTTAAGCCCTGAATTTGCCGGACCATGGGCAAGGTCAGCAGGACATCCCGACACCCAGGTTAACATTCATGTAAGTGCCGCGTCAGATGCAAGGCCCACCAATACAATAATATCAGCGCCCAAAGGATGGTATGACGCAGGCGACTACGGCAAATACGTAGTGAATTCCGGTATTTCAACTTACACCTTGCTGCTAGCCTATACGCATTTTAAGGATTTCTACCAAAAGCGTGATGGTCATATACCCGAATCCAGTGATGGGTTGCCCGATATCTTAAATGAAGTTATGTGGAATCTTGATTGGTTACAAGCCATGCAAGACCCGAATGATGGCGGCGTGTATCACAAACTGACAACATTGAATTTTGCCGGCAGTGTGATGCCTGAAAATGCCCATGAACAACGTTATGTCGTGCAAAAAAGTACTGCTGCGGCCCTAAATTTTGCTGCAGTGATGGCCTTTGCTAGTCAAGTTTATCAAGAGTTTGACAGTGTTTATCCGGGTAAAAGTGCTGCCTATAAAAAAGCCGCGCTTGGAGCTTGGCAATGGGCCAAAACGCATCCTGAAATACTTTATCTTCAGCCAGAAGATGTAAAAACGGGCGCCTATGGTGATAAAACACTGGCAGATGAATTTGCTTTTGCCGCCGCGCAATTATTTGTCTTAACTGGCGACAATAGTTACCTCAACGAGTTTTTATTACTTGACCAAACACCTCAGACCCCAAGCTGGTCTCATACTGCCAGTTTAGGCTATTTTACCTTATTGAGTTTTGCCCAAGACTTAATGTCCGCCAAGCTCTATCAACAACTTGAAAATAAGCTGATTAAACAAGCAAATGTGATGGTTGCTCAGTTAGCAGAATCAGCTTACGAGGTACCTTTGATAAAGTCTGATTTTGTGTGGGGCAGTAATGCAGTTGCTATGAATAAGGCCATGTTGTTGCTCATTGCGAATCAACATAAACCTAATCCTGAATTTCGTCATGGCGCTGTGGCTTTAACGGATTATATCTTGGGGCGCAATCCAACTGGCTATAGCTATGTGACTGGCTTTGGTCAATTGTCACCGATGCACATTCATCATCGGCAATCAGAAGCCGATGACGTTGTGGCCCCGGTGCCGGGATTTTTGGCGGGAGGTGCACAAAATGGTTGGCAAGACCAATGCAACTATCCATCAAAGGCTCCTGCAACGTCATACATAGATGATTTTTGTAGTTATTCCACCAATGAAATTGCGATCAACTGGAATGCCCCACTGGTTTATGTGCTAGCCGCTTTACAGTCCCAAACAATGCCTTATTAACATCAAAAATGAGTTGTACACCTATGAATAATATCGTCTTACTCCGCACTTTACTGCTTAGCACACTACTGGGCTTAAGTGGCTGCCAGCAAGCAAGTGAACAATCAAAGCACAGCCGAAGTGTATCAAATACCGTGAGCTTTGATTGGTTTAGATATCAAGGCTCTGATGCGTTGTTTTCACAGGCTTTGCCGCAAAATTCTTTTCAAAATCCAATTCTATCGGGTTTTTATCCGGACCCGAGTATTACCCGCAAAGGCAATGACTATTACATGGTTAATTCTTCTTTTGCCTATGCGCCGGGTGTGCCGATTTCCCATAGTCGTGATTTAGTAAATTGGAGGCTAATCGGGCATGTATTGAGTCAGCCGTCACAGCTGAATATGCAAAATTTACAGGTGTCCCAAGGTATTTATGCGCCTACCTTGCGTTATCACGAAGGCGTATTTTATATGATCACTACCCTCGTTGCTGGTGGGGGTAATTTTATTGTAACGGCAAGCGATCCTGCTGGGCCGTGGTCAGATCCTATATGGCTGCCCGAAATTGGCGGTATCGATCCTGATATTTTTTTTGATGATGACGGTAAGGCTTATATTGCCCATAACGATGCACCGCAAGGCGAGCCTCTCTATCAAGGCCACCGTGCCATTTGGTTGTGGGAGTTTGATTTAGCTACGCTAAAAGTGGTGCCTGATAGTGGTCGGGTGATTGTTAACGGGGGGGCAGATATAAGCCAGCAACCGATTTGGGTTGAAGGCCCGCATATTTATAAAATCAATGGCTGGTACTATCTTAGCTGCGCCGAAGGCGGCACTGGCCCACAGCATTCACAAGTGGTATTTCGCAGTAAAGACTTACAACAACCATTTGAGCCGTACGCGGGTAATCCAATTTTAACTCAACGAGACTTACCTGTTGAGCGAGCAAATCCAATTACGAGCACGGGGCATGCTGATTTTATTCAAACACCTGAGGGAGAATGGTGGGCGGTGTTTCTTGGTACACGCCCTTATCAGGGCAATAAATATAACACCGGACGAGAAACGTTTTTATTACCGGTTAGCTGGGAAAACGAGTGGCCACATATACTGCCACAAGGCGAGCCCGTACCTTATATTGTAGCCAAGCCCCTTATTTCAAAACATCTTGAGCCACTGACAGAGGTCGATACACAAACAGGCAATTTTGTGTGGCAAGACGACTTTGACAAACGCCGTTTAAATCCACACTGGAATCTGTTACGCAGTCTGGATTCTGAGTGGCTAAGTATCAACGATGGACGACTAAACCTGCAAGCCAGTCAGCATCAACTGGATCAACAAAACAAAGTCAGTTTTGTTGGTCGTCGCCAGCAACACATGACATTTGATGCCAGCACATCTGTGGTATTGCCGCAAAATGAGCAGCTATCAGGTGGCATGGTGGCCTTTCAAAACGAGAAATTTTATTACTATTTTGCGCTGCAAAAGCAAGGGACTCACTACCACCTATTTGTGCAGCAAGTCAATAATGGGCAATCCACTATGGTTGCTGAAACATCGCTTCCTCTCAATATTGGCAGTGCGCTGACTTTGCAAGTTAGGGGTGAAAAAGGGCTGATTAGTTTTTACTATCAAACCGAAAATAAAACCGCCGAGCTATTACTCAAAGAGGCTGACGCCACCATGTTAAGCACGGAAGTGGCGGGTGGTTTTGTTGGCACTATGTTGGGGCTTTATGTCCAAAATGCCATCAAATAACAATTAACAAAGACTGGCAAACACGTTCATCATCGGGCCGCTAATTGCTGAAATTTAGCGGCCTATCACATTTAGCCTTTACGTTTTTTTGTTTTAAGGTTTTGGGCATTTAGTTCCTTTCTCCCCGCATTGTTTACGAAATCGTTCTTTCGCCTTATGAGTCTGAATTTTTGTGACCTATTTAAGTGCGAATTATCAAATCTTGTTAATTCTATGTTGCGAAATATCGTTTCATTTTTCAGTTTTCTCCTACCTTGATTGACTGTATTTAAGCAAAATTCCATAGTAATCCAGTCGTTAAGCTCACTGTTGCTGCATCTGTTTTCACTTTGTTAACGTGCAAATGTAAATAAAATGTTTGTTGGTCTTGACGAAAACGGCACGATTATCAAAAACGTTATTTAATAAACAATACAACTACACGTTTTTGGGATTTTGTTTAAAAGGGTTGTTTGAGCCAATACCAGGGGCTGCAGATGACTTTAATCACACCACAGAGGTAAGTCGTAATGGCTACAAAAATAACTAGATCACAGGCTCCAACCTTTCGAAAATCTCTTCTAGCACTTGCTATGATGAGTGTATGTGCAACGACATACGCACAAGAAGCGGCGCCACAAGAAAGTGAAGAAGATGTCGAATTAATTGAAGTAACGGGTACACGGACAAACCTGCTAAACGCACAAAACTTAAAACGCAGTTCTGAAACTGTTGTGGACTCAATTACCGCAGCCGATATCGGTTCGTTACCTGATCGCAGTGTATTAGAAGCCATACAACGTTTACCCGGTGTGTCGATAGAGTTGTTTGATGGGCCCTCTGATCCAGACCATTTCAGTGTGGAAGGTTCTGGTGCCATTATTCGTGGTATGACCCAAACACGCTCTGAGTTTAACGGTCGTGACTCCTTTAGTGCTGATTCAAGCCGGGGATTATCATTTCAAGACGTATCGCCTGAATTGATGGGTGGTGTTGATATTTTTAAAAACCAAACGGCTGACATGATTGAAGGCGGTATTGGCGGAACAATTAACTTACGTACGCGTAAACCTTTTGATTCAAGAGAACAAGTGGTCGCGCTCAGTGGCGACTATTCCTACGGCAGTTTGGCTGAAAAAGGAAGCCCGACTCTATCAGGTTTGTATAGCAATCAATGGGAGCTAGATAGTGGAGGCCGTTTTGGTTTTCTAGCTAACTATGCTCATTCAAAGTTATACGGACAATCTCATGGTATTCAATCTGATGCAGCGGTGCAGTTTTATGCTCGTGATATTGCCGGTGCAGAGGCGTTTGTTGGAGAAGATGGCAACGGCACCGTTTGGGCACCACAAGCAGGTAACGCACTGAAAAAGACTGACGATCGTACTCGCGAAGGGTTTTCAACTGCCCTGCAGTATGCCAATGAAGATGATACCTTTCAGTCGACCTTACAATATATTCGTTCAGACTCTAATTTAACGTGGCATGAGCAAGCGATTAAATATCAGGGTGGCTACTATTCAATTAACAATCGTCGTACTCGCCCATTAAGTGGCACGGAATTTACTTTTGATGATCGTGGCGTGTTTGAATCAGGTACGTTTTCCGATGGTGGCGTAGATGGTTGGCGTGCGGCTGATGGTAATCAAGACCGTATTCCTCGCACATGGGGGACTAATTCTCGCCAAGATTTCCCTCATATGTTCCAATTTGATAGTCGTATTCAAGACAGCTCTTCATTAGTCGAAGATCTTTCTTTGAATCTTGAGTGGAGCCCTAGTGAAAACTTAGATTTAAGCGCTGATTTTCAACATATCAAAGCGAAAAGTTCTAATGACGATGTTGTGGTACATACGGGTACTAAAGCAGGTCAAATTTATGATGTGACTGGCTCGACACCTACGTTGTCATTAGTCGAACCTTGGTATGGTTATCGAGATGCAAATCCAGAATTATTCGCTGCTGGCACTGCCCCTGAAAATGCAAATAATCCTGATCGCATCTACCCTGGTTTCACCAATGATCCCGCAGGTGATAGCAACTACTTTAGTGAATACGACAACTATATGTTACGCAGCGCGATGGATCATTATGAACGCTCTGAAGGTGATTCTAATGCCGTACGTTTTGACGGTACCTATCATTTAGAAGACGAAGGATTGTTCACTTCAATTCAGGCTGGTGTGCGGTATGCCAAACGAGACCAAACCGTGCGTAGAACCAGTTATAATTGGAATGGCTTAGCACCAGAATTTTCAAGCGGCACGGGATGGCTAACATCAATTGATGGCTATCAAAATGATTTTGAGTTAGTAGATTGGAGTGATTTTCATGGTGGAGATGTACTGACTATTCAAGGCAACCAGACTATTCATGCTACTGAAGCCTATGTGCGTTCAATCATGGGGGCTAATCCAGCCAGACAACCCTATACATCAAATGCAAATGGTTGGAATTCATACCCAAATCAAAACGGAGCAAGTGATTCTGAGTTTGGTTTGTTTAGCCCAGGTGACGTAAATAATACCATCGAAACCAACAAAGCCATTTATGTAAGAGTTAACTTTGAAGGAAACGATGACCTTCGGTACAGCGGTAACTTTGGTTTACGTTATGTCACGCTAAACCGTGAGTCCAAGGGCTTTATTAACTTTCCTGATTTAACGCCTGATTCGCCTGTACCGGAAGGGGTGCCAGAGCAGTTAACCAATGAATTTGTCAGAGGCTATATCACTCAACAAGTCAACGACGGTGTGTATGCTGATGCGGACGCATTTTTAGATGACGAAGCAAATAGATGGGTGTCAGATAGTATCAATTACTTGTCTGCAGAAGACAGACAATGGGGTAATAACTACGATGATGTCTTAAATTCAGAGGCTGATTTCAACTTATTACTGCCTAGCTTTAACATTAAAGTTGAATTGACCGATGAACTGATTGCGCGCTTTGCTTTTTCTAAAGCAGCCGCCTTCCCTGATCTTCAGGACGTTCGCAACCAAACAACACTGGGTGCGGACGTGTTCACTGTCAGACCGACTGTCGATCCGGAAGCTGACCCTGATACAGTGAATCCTTTAGACGGTTTAATACAAGATGCGTTCATCATCGGTCGCACAGGTAGTGGTGGTTTTACCGGCTTGAAACCGATGGAGTCAGTGCAATATGACATCGCATTAGAATGGTACTTCGCTGACGTAGGCCAATTAAGTGCGACCATTTTTCATAAAAACTTGAAAAATTACTTCATCAAAGGGGCGTCTCCACAAACCTATACCAACCCTTCAACGGGTAGAACAGAAACGTCTTTAGTGTCGTCTACTGTAAATGGTTCAAAGGGGAAAATGGATGGTTTGGAAGTGGCTTATCAACAGTTCTTTGATGATTTTGTCCCCGGTTTTGGTATCCAAGCTACTTATAGCTATATTGACGCTAGCGGTACGCCAAATAATGAAGAGTCGTACGATGAAGCGAGTTGGATCAACAGTGATTTCAACGATACGGGTATCCGAGTTAACTTTGATGCTGTGCCACTGCAGGGGCAGTCTAAAGAAACCATTAACTTTATTGCGATGTATGAAAAAGATGAAATAAGTGCTCGTATTGCTTATAACTGGCGTTCGAAGTACTTGTTAACGACACGTGATGTAATCAGTAAAGCGCCACTATGGAATGACGATCGTGGTCAAGTTGATGCATCGTTCTTCTATAACTTTGAAAATTACACTGTGGGTATTCAAGGTACAAACCTAACTAACTCAACGTCAAAAACTATCATGATATTAAATGATGAACTGTTAGAAACTGGCCGTTCTTGGTTTGTTTCTGACCGTAGAGTCGCCTTAGTGTTTCGTGCTAACTTCTAAATTACGGAGTTAAAAACGGATAAAAATGTGTTTCGTTTTGCGAAACACATTTTTTTTTGTTTAATTTATGACGTGTTGACTCGAAAACAAAAACAAGGTTTGAATGTGACCAAAGCAAAGATCAAAAAAATGATTATTCTTGGCGGCGGATCGGCTGGTTGGATGACGGCTGCAGCCTTAGCTAAGACTTTCAATAAGCAACAGTATCAAATTCAATTGATAGAATCAGACGAAATAGGCACAGTGGGTGTGGGGGAAGCCACCATTCCTCCCGTTCAACTCTTCAACAAGTTGATTGGATTAGACGAAAATGAGTTTATGAAACAAACGCAGGCTACCTTTAAGTTGGGTATTAAGTTTGTTAACTGGGATCAAATTGGCCATGAGTACCATCATGCTTTTGGCGACCTAGGTAAGGATATTGGCGGTTTACGCTTTTATCAATACTGGCTAAAAATGCGCAGTCTGGGTCAGGCAAAAAAATTCGAAGAATATTCTCTCAATGCCGTTGCCAGTGAGGAAAAACGCTTTATGCGCTCGATTGACGCGGGCAATTCGCCTTTGTCTAATATTGCCTATGCGTTTCACTTCGATGCCACCTTGTACGCTAAATATTTAAGAACACTGTCTGAACAGTGCGGTGTACTTCGCACGGAAGGAAAAGTGGCAAAGGTACAACAACATGCAAATGGTTTTATAAAATCGTTAATTTTAGAAGATGGTAGCGAGCATACAGCTGACTTTTTTATCGACTGTTCCGGGTTTAGCGCCCTGCTTATCGGCAAAACATTAAATACCCCATTCGAAGATTGGAGTCATTGGTTACCTTGCGATAGGGCTGTTGCCGTTGCGTCAGAATCAACCCAAACACCGTGGTCATTTACGCAGGCCACTGCACATGCTGCTGGCTGGCAATGGCGCATTCCGCTGCAACATCGGGTAGGTAATGGGCATGTGTACAGTAGTCAATTTATGTCTGACGAGGAGGCTAAAAAAATACTGCTAGATAACATCGAAGGTAAGCCCTTAGCTGAGCCTCGATTGATCAAATTTAAAACCGGTCATCGTCGTCAATGTTGGAATAAAAACTGTCTTGCAATCGGTTTGTCATCAGGATTTTTAGAGCCACTTGAGTCCACCAGTTTGCATTTAATTCAACTGGCCATTGAGCAATTATTTAAATTCTTTCCCCATGCAGATTTTGACCAAGTGGATATTGATGAGTACAACCGGCAAGCCACCTTTGACTTTGAACGCATCAGAGATTTTTTGATTTTGCATTATAAAGTGACTCAACGTGACGACAGTGATTTTTGGAACTATTGCCGCACAATGTCAGTTCCTGAGACCGTCCAACAAAAGATCGACTTATTTCGCAACAATGGCCGAATCTTCAGAATAAATAATGAAATGTTTGACTACCAAAGCTGGTTTCAAGTGATGAATGGCCAAGGGCTTACACCTCGGGCTTATGAGCCTTTAGTTGACATGCTTAGCGAAAAAGAATTAGCCAAAACTATGCATAATATTCATGCCGTAATACGTAAATCGGCAGATTATATGCCTGCCCATCAAGACTATATTAATGCCAATTGTAAGGCCTAAAAGTGAAGCATATGCCAGCAGCAAAAATTAAAAAAATCGTTATTCTTGGCGGCGGTTCAGCAGGCTGGATGACAGCAGCTGCGCTTGGCAAACTGAGTCGACAGATGAATATTCAGGTTCAATTGATTGAATCCGATGAGATTGGAACGGTGGGGGTAGGTGAAGCGACGCTGACAGCACTACAAGGGTTTAATCGTTTGTTGGGAATTGATGAAAATGAATTTATGCGCGAAACGCAAGCAACCTTTAAGTTGGGCATCAAATTCGTAAATTGGGATGAAATAGGCAACGCCTATCATCATGCATTTGGGGTGTCAGGAAAGCCCATGGGCAGTCATGCAAAGTTTTACCAATATTGGTTAAAATTGCGTGCTGTAGGTAAGGCCGAAAGTTATGAGCACTATTCATTAAACGCTGTCGCCAGCGAAGATAAAAAATTCATGCGCGCCTTTGATGCGGGCAATTCCCCCTTATCGGGCCTTGATCATGGCTTTCATATTGATGCGGGTTTATATGGTCAATACTTACGTAGGCTCGCAGAAAATTGGGGGGTAAAACGTAGCCAAGGTAAAGTGAAGCAAGTGCGCCAACATAACAACGGATTTATTCGTGCCATCGAACTTGAAGATGGCACAGAGCATGAAGCAGATTTTTTTGTGGATTGCTCTGGTTTTAACGCACTATTAATTGGCGAAACCTTACAAACGGAGTTTGAAGATTGGAGTCATTGGCTACCTTGCGATCGTGCCATTACCGTGCAAACACAAAGTACCCAAGCGCCGTGGCCCTACACGCAAGCCACCGCGCAAAAAGCCGGGTGGCAGTGGCGCATTCCCTTGCAACATCGGGTGGGCAATGGGCATGTATATTCAAGTCAGTACATGTCAGATGAGGAGGCGCGAGATATTCTGCTGAGCAATGTCGAAGGGGCTTTGCTCACTGAGCCTAGAGTTATTCACTTCAAAACGGGTTATCGTAAAACATCGTGGCATAAAAACTGTTTAGCCATCGGTCTGTCGTCAGGATTTATTGAACCGCTAGAATCCACTAGTTTGCACTTGGTGCAGTCTGCCATTGAGCAGCTATTTAAGTTCTTCCCAAATATGGATTTTGAACAAGCGGATATCGATGAATATAACCGCCAAACTAATTACAAAATTGAATGTATTCGCAATCTTTTGATAACTCATTATTGTGTGACTAAACGCAGCGATAGTGATTTTTGGGATTATTGCCGGACAATGAGTGTGCCACCTGAAGTGACACAAAAAATCGAGCAGTATCAACAAAATGGTCGTATTTTTCGCTTTAACGATAATATGTACGACAGCATAAGTTGGTTTCAAGTCATGAATGGCCAAGGGCTTAAGCCCTTGGGCTACGATCCTTTGGTTGATCTTATACCTGAAGAAAAAATAGAGCGAGAACTCAATAATGTCTTGAGTGTTATTCGCAAGTCCGCTGACTACATGCCCAGCCATCAAGATTTTATTACGCAGCACTGTAAAGCGAATGCTTTACAGTTTGATGATGACAAGCAATTAAAAAACTAAATTCAGCAATATGATACACACCAAAAACCGTGTTATATTAAAAATGAAAACGTTTTCTTTTTGGGTTGCATCAGTATCCGCTTACGTTAATCGAGCGGTTATTTATCGGTATTCGAGTCTGCATTCTGGCGACATCTCTCCAGACGATTCATTTGACCTGAACCCATTAACAGAGCGCTTCACTATAGCGTCGTTCTTACATCGCCAAGTGCTTAGCAAAAAAATAGGCTTAACATGACAAAACATTTACTTTCACTCTCACTCCTAGCCGCTCTGGCTGGGTGCAATGGCGCGGTTGACACGGCTTCAGTGCCGCCGCCAGCTATGCAATCTTCTGAACACGGTAAGATTCACCCAGAAATTTGGCCTAAGCAAAACTCGCCTATTGCGCGCGAACCAGCTCGTGAAGCCCGTATAGCCATGCTTTTGGCAAAAATGACAGTGGAAGAAAAGGTCGGTCAGGTTATTCAAGCTGATATCGCTTCAGTAACGCCTGAAGAGGTAAAGGAATATCATTTAGGCTCGGTACTAAATGGCGGTAACTCTGCACCAAATAACGATAATCACTCGCCTGCCATTGAGTGGCTAAAGTTGGCAGACAAGTTTTGGCTTGCTTCAACCGATACCTCAGACGGCGGCGTGGGTATTCCTGCTTTGTGGGGTATCGATGCAGTACATGGTAATAATAATGTAGTGGGTGCGACGATATTTCCTCACAATATTGGTTTAGGCGCAGCGAATGATCCCGAGCTTATGCGTGAAATTGGCACAGTGACTGCCAGAGAGATTCTTGTAACGGGAATTGATTGGACGTTTGCCCCTACTATTGCCGTGGTTCAGAACGATCGTTGGGGCAGAACCTTTGAAAGTTTTTCTGAAAATCCTGAAATCGTTTCCACTTATGCAGGCATGGTCGTTGAGGGAGTTCAAGGCCGAGTAAACAGCGAACAGTTTTTAGATAATGATCACATGTTAGCCAACGTGAAACATTTTGTGGGTGATGGCGGTACCAAAGACGGTATTGATCAAGGTGATACCCTTGCCACTGAAGAGCAACTGCGAGATATCCACGCCGCAGGTTATCCACCGGCCATTCAGCACGGTGCTTTGGTTGTTATGGCCTCATTCAACAGTTGGCATGGTAAAAAAATGCACGGTCATCGCGGTTTGCTTAACGATGTCTTGGTTGAACGAATGGGGTTTGATGGTTTTGTGGTTGGTGACTGGAATGGACATGGTCAAGTTGCTGGTTGTAGTAACGTGAGTTGTGCTGCGGCGTTTAACGCTGGCTTAGATATGTTCATGGCACCTGATAGCTGGAAAGAATTGTACAAAAATACTCTCGCACAAGTTAAGTCGGGCGAAATTTCAATGGCCCGTTTAGATGAAGCGGTATCACGTATTTTGCGAGTAAAACTCATCTCTGGTTTATTTGAAGCGGGTTTACCTTCATCTCGACCTTATGCAGGTAAATTTGAATTGTTAGGTTCGGCCGAGCATCGTGCGGTTGCCAGAGAGGCAGTACGTAAGTCTTTAGTCTTGTTGAAAAACAATGAGCAGTTGTTGCCCTTAGCGCCTAATTCAACGATTTTGGTTGCCGGCAGCGCGGCCAATAATATTGGTCAGCAATCCGGCGGATGGACATTAACATGGCAAGGAAGCGGGAATAAAAACTCAGATTTTCCAAATGGCGAGTCTATTTACCAAGGTATTGCGAGTGCCGTGACGGCTGCAGGCGGTAGTGTTGAACTTAACGAAAGTGGTGAGTTTAGCCAGCGTCCTGATGTGGCGATTGTGGTTTTTGGTGAGCAGCCCTATGCTGAGTTTCAAGGCGATGTGGCTGATGTAGATTTTAAACCTGAGGATAGTTTAGCCATTTTAAAATCCTTACAAGCTCAAGGTATTCCCACTGTAAGCGTATTCTTATCGGGCAGACCAATGTGGGTGAACCCAGAAATCAATGCGTCTGACGCCTTTGTTGCTGCTTGGTTACCGGGATCAGAAGGTGGTGGTGTGGCTGATATGTTATTTCGTGATGCACAAGATAAGGTACAATATGACTTTAGTGGGCGCCTTTCGTTCTCGTGGCCTCGTACGCCAAGTGATGTTGAGTTAAACCTTGGTAAACCTGGCTATGATCCCTTGTTTGCCTATGGCTATGGTTTAAGTGTGACCGACACCAGTGTGTTCAGTGAGCTCGATGAAACACTCGATCCGACTATTACTGCTCAAAATGACAGTCGTTATTTATTTGCTGGTGATGCCGTACAACCTTGGCGCTTAGTGCTTAATGATAAAGCCGGTGAAACGCAAGTGACGGGTAATGCACAAAGGAGCGCGGCGGGTAGTGTGAATGTTAAAGCGGCAGATTACCTAGCCCAAGAAGATACGATTGAAGTGACTTGGCAAGGTGATGCACAACTCTTGTTACAAGGCAGTCCGGTAAATTTGAGTCGTCAATCAACCGCTGATATGGCAATACAAATTGACTACAAGGTGATAAGCGCAAGCGAAGGCACTACTGCGCTTTACATCGACTGCGATGGTTGTGATACCAATATCGACATCAGTGATGATCTTAAATTAAAGGCAGGGCAGGACTGGCAAAAAGCGCAAATAAAACTGAGCTGTTTTGGTTTGTCCAACGATGCGTTAACTCGGATCAAGGTCCCGTTTGGTTTACGCTCAAGCGAAGGCACCGCCATACAATTGAAAGAGATTAAACTGGTGTCCAACGAGGGGGCTGCGCGTTGTAGCTTATAATCCAGTTGTTTTAGGTTGTTAAAACAAAAGGCTTCTCGGTAATAGAAGCCTTTTTGCTACTTGCTTAATAAGTGATAAGCTTAATGTTCAGTTGAATGCACTTGTCAGGGGCTAATGAATCTTTTGCTAAAAGCTAGGCAACTTTGTATTGGCTTGATGTGCTTAATAGCCTTAAGTGCTCATGCACAGTCGCTGAGAAAGTTAGATGAGCCCTTTTCAGCCCTTGCACTATTAGCTCAAAATAAACCTCAAGCAGCATTAGATAGCTTGATGGCATTTGAGCCAGAAATAGCTTCGGACCCTACTACTCTTGCGCAATATCATCTTGTACTGAGTCAAGCATTTTACAATTTAACCTACCCTAAAAAAGCGCTTGAATACGCCCAGCTCGCATTAACTTACACCTCTTTGACTGAACAACCTTGGCTCTATCATAAGGTAAAAATATCCCAAGCTTTAGCCTTAGAAAATAGTGGACATGCAAGTGAGGCATTAGCCGAAATCAATGACAGCGTAGAATGGGCAAAACAGCATGATGCGCTTTTATACTTAGATAGCCTTTTTGCAAGGGGAATTATTTTTACAACCTTGACCGAATACGTCTCGGCTTTGAGCGACTTTCAACTTGCTTATTCTCTTGCTAATGATGATCCCACCACCTTGAGCAAAGCCCATATCGCCTCGATGCTGGCCCAAGTCTATGAGTACCGCCACGAAGATAAACTGTCTATCCCTTTTTATGAAGAAGCCATTGCGGCTCATCGGCTCAATCAAGCCCACCTTGAATTGAGTATTGCCTTATATGGCTTAGGTAAGGCCAATCGCAGCTTGGGTAACATTACGTTGGCTAAAGCTCAGCTGATTGAGTCAAAGGAAGCAGCAGAAAAAATAGATGATATTCAAGGTGTCGCTTATGCATTAAAAGAGTTAGCTGACATCGATATTATTGAACTGAAGTTTGAGGAGGCTGAGCGAGACCTTAAAAAGGCCGCTGACATTTTTGCACAAGCAGATAATCACCAAATGCGTTTTAATGTGATGCTCAGCCTTGTTAATCTTTCGTTTAAAACCAGTGAGCTAAGCAAGGCGCAAGCGTATTTAGACCAAGCTGAAGCCTTTTTAGATAGGGCCAACATGCCAACTCATAGCATTGGTTTTGACGAAGTAAAAGCCGATCTGTTGTATCGACAGCAACATTACCAACAAGCCTATGAACGTTTGTTAAGTGCATTTTCTGCTCATAAAAAGGTACAAAACAACAACAGCACTGAGCGCTTGCATCAGCTACGTTCAAGATTTGAAATCCAACTTGCACAGCAAGAAAACCAAGTATTAAGCCAAAAAAATGCGATTCAAAAACTGCAATTAAGCAGTGAAAAAAATGACAGAATACAGCTTATTCTTATTAGTGCATTTAGCTTGCTGGCTTGCTTATTGATGCTTGTTACGGTCCAGCGAAGTAGGGCTTACAAAAGGAAATTAGAAAAGCTCGTTAATATTGATGAACTCACAGGGTTGTACAATCGGCGCCATACGATGCAGGTGCTAAGTGAGCACATTGAATGGGCCTGCAAACACAATAAGAATCTATGTTTGGCCATGATCGATCTCGACTGGTTTAAGAAAATTAACGACTCATACGGGCATTTGGTGGGTGACAAAGTGCTAAGAGAATTTGCCTATGTTTTTCGTAAAGGACTGCGAGGCTCCGATGTCATTGGAAGAATTGGCGGGGAAGAGTTTCTCGCTATCTTTAAACAAGCCAATGGCAAGCAAGCGCATGAAGCGTTGAGTCATTTGTCAGACCAACTAAGGTGTATCGGTAGAACAATAGGTGAGCCTAATATTCAAGTAACCATTTCAGTGGGATTGGTCGAGTACCAACATGAAGATACTGTCGAAAGCTTATTAGCCAGTGCTGATGAGGCGCTGTATATTGCAAAAAATAATGGGCGTAATCAAATCGTCCTCGCCCAACGAACGCTAAATCCTCTTTCCGATCAAAATCAATTATCTGAGTAATATGTCGAGTGAATTTGCTGGTTTTATTTTAACCATACAGACGGTTGAGCTACGCGGTGAAACCTATTTAGAATTATGGATCCTAACTGATCAAGGTGTGGTTAAAGCCACCACCGGCACACAAAAAGTGCTATTTTTTATTAAACAAGAAAATGTGACTTTTGCTCGCAGTGTTCTAACGCAACATCAAATCCCTTTTGATTGTCAAGATGTTGCGTTGACTACTTTTGATGAAGAGCCCGTGGCCGCTTTGTACTTCACTATGCCCATGCACAGTTACCAAGCAAAAGAGAAGCTAAAGCAACATCAATTGATGTGTTTTGAAGATGACGTGCGCCTTAGTGAGCGCTTCTTGATGGAACGTTTTGTTTATGGCAGTGCGCAAGTCATTGGTGTGCTTGACGAGCTCAATACCAGCAGTGGCTATGTGCAATTAAAGCAGGCAAAACTGAAATCAGGTAACTATCAACCCCGTTTTAATGTGTTGTCTTTAGATATCGAATGCAGTGAGCAAGGTGAATTATTTTGCATTGGCTTGATGAGCGATACAGATAAGCACGTTTTGATGATCGGCGAGCCTCAAGCCAGTGAGCCGTGGATTTATTGGCTCAAAGATGAAAAAGCCTTACTTATTGCTTTAGTTGAGCATATTCAGCGACTTGACCCCGATATTATTATTGGCTGGAATGTGGTCAATTTTGATTTTCGTTTGTTGATAAAGCGAGCCGCCCTACATAAGGTAAACCTGACGCTAGGACGAGGTAAGCAGCCAATTATCTGGCGCGATGCCCGTAACGAAGTGAATCAAGGCTACGTCACGATGCCAGGCAGAGTGGTCATAGACGGTATTGATGCACTCAAAACCGCCACGTATCAATTCGCCAGTTTTAGTTTAGAAAGTGTGGCACAAGCGCTTCTTGGCGAAGGTAAAGAAGCTGAAGACCTTGACAACCGCTTAACTCAAATTGAACACGATTTTCAATTTAATAAGCTTAAGTTAGCACGCTATAACCTGCAAGATTGCGCTCTCGTATTGAAAATCTTTGCCCAGACCAAAGTGTTAGATTTTTTAACCTTACGTAGCCAATTGACAGGCCTAGAGCTTGACCGAATGGGGGGCTCGGTAGCCGCCTTTGTTAATCTGTATTTACCAAAATTACATCGGGCGGGCTATGTTGCGCCTAACCGGCCAATTGATGGTGGTTTGGCCAGCCCTGGGGGCTATGTGATGAGCTCAAGGCCGGGTTTATATGAGCACGTTCTGGTACTCGATTTTAAGAGTTTGTATCCCTCGATTATTCGTACTTTTAAAATCGACCCTCTTGGTTTAATTGAGGGACTAAAAGCCCCTGACAATGCCATTGGCGGCTATCGCGGGGCGGTATTTGATCGCACAAAACACTTTTTGCCAGATATTATTACCTCCTTATGGCAGCAACGAGATCAAGCAAAAAAAGACCGCGATTCGGTGCGAAGTCAGGCTATTAAAATACTAATGAACTCATTTTATGGGGTACTTGGCTCTGGTGGCTGTCCCTTTTACGATACCCGCTTAGCCAGCTCAATTACCCTGCGCGGTCACGACATTATGCAAACCACAGCGCATTGGATTGAACAAGCGGGTTATCAGGTCATATACGGCGATACTGATTCTACTTTTGTTTATTTACAAGGTATTGAGTCAGATGAGCAAGCTCAGTGTATTGGTCAGCGTCTGGCACACAGTATCAATCAACAATGGACTGCACTCATCGCCCTAGAATATCAATTAGAAAATTACCTCGAGATAGAGTTTGAAACGCACTTTGTGCAATTTTTAATGCCCACTATTCGGGGTTCAGAGTTAGGCAGTAAAAAACGATATGCCGGTTTAAAGCGCACATCCAAGGGAGATGAGCTGGTATTTAAAGGTTTGGAAACGGTGCGTTCTGATTGGACGCCTTTGGCTAAAAGGTTTCAGTTAACCTTGTACCAATTGGTTTTCGCTCAACAAGATGTAAGGCAATTTTTACAGCAAACCATCGATGATCTGAAGTCAGGCCGGGTAGATAAAGATTTGGTTTACCGCAAACGGATCAGGCGACGTTTAGATTTGTACGTAAAAAATGTGCCGCCCCATGTTAAAGCGGCGCGTTTAGCTGACGAGCAATACCTAAAGCGGGGTAAATCTGCTAGGTACCAGAACAAAGGGTGGATCAGTTACGTCATTACCATCAATGGCCCAGAGCCTGTTGAGTTTATTAATTCAAGCTTGGATTATGAGCACTATATTGATAAACAAATTAAACCCATTGCTGAGGGAATTTTACCTTTTATTGGCCTATCATTTAGTGAATTAACCACCGCACAATTTGATTTATTTTATGATAGCTAAACGTATTTGTTTTTTACGAGGTTTAAATGTGGGTGTAATTTTACCGCATTTTACAAAAGAGCAATGTAGTGGATGTAAAGTCTGAGTAAATTTTGGGTGAAAGTTAATTTTTGATTTTGCAATAAGGCTTCTTTTCAGTATTCTGCATGAGTCAATTAAATGTACAAAAATCGAAATAGTGGCAAAAAGGAAGAATGGTGTACGATTGTAATATCGTAATTGTAGATGATGATCACATCATTCTAGAGTTACTTGGCATTATCTTAGAAGATATTGTATCAGGCGAAATAATCAGCTTTTCAGACAGTACCAAGGCCCTCGCCTTTGTAAAAAGTGAAGAGATGAAAAAAATTTCCCTCGTTATATGCGATTGGCTTATGCCAGATGTAACGGGCTTGGATATACTAGCTGCGCTGAGACTGCACAATAACACCTGTCCGTTTTTAATGGTGACGGGTAGTGCCACTAGAAAATTGGTCGTTGATTCGATGCGTTTGGGCGCCTCTGATTTTATTGTTAAACCCTTTGTCACTGCAGATCTTTCCGCTAAAGTAGAAAGGCTCATTAATGAAATCAGCATCGATTAATTGCACACTCCTGTATTTTTTACACTTGCCGTTTATTCTTAAGTGATTAAACCAATAGACTTTGAGAGCCTGCGGCGCATACATTCTAATCAAGGCTGTGTCTATGTATCTTTATCCGCACAAGTTTAGCCAATGACGCAATTTTCTGATCCCAGTCAGCAACAACTCCATCATCTTGCTACGAGTGAAACCCTGCGCCCTTTTGTACTCGAGCCCTATAGCATGTTGGGCTGTATTTTTGGGGTGGCATCTGCACCTGAAATTCCGCTTCCCACTCAGTGGTTACCTTGGTTATTCAAAGCACCAGTGCCGACGCAATACAGCGAAGACGTGGATCAACTCGCAGATGCGGCAATGTTGTGCTTGCAGTGGCAACTCAAAAACATGCGCGATGAACATGTTGAATTCATGCAAGGCTTAGCGTTGCCGGCCCCGCCCTACAAAGACGGCCATTTGTCATTTTGGCTGCAAGGTTTGTTATTAGCCCATAGCCAACTTGATTCAACCTGGCAAAAAGCTTGGCAAGCCATGTTAAACACCAGTAGCAAAGACATCGAAACGCTGCAAAAAGACTTAAAATACTGCTTAGGTATGTTTAGTACCTTTGCCGATATTCCCTTTGCTTTGCAACAGGCCAAAAGTAAGGGCAATGACAAGTTAGAGCAAAATTTAGCGACCATATATTTGTCGCTACCCGACACCTTGCGCACTTACGTAGAGACCTCAGGCAAGCTGGTGGAATATTTACCTAATCAGTTTGAGACTTTTGTTAAAGACTA
>NZ_JANQVQ010000017.1 GCF_030730205.1 Paraglaciecola sp. | reverse complement strand
GCGAGAAGACAGTGGCAAGATATTTAAACATCGGTTAAAAGTCGCTTATGTTTGATGGCGGTACATGCCGTGTGTAGGGCTTATTGATGTCAAATCAACAGCGCTACAAAGGTAAGTCGCAACGCCATAAGAATTGCGCGGATGAAAAACCGTAGCCTGCACTAAATATTCGGGACTTTCGCTGTAATTTAAATTTAACGGCTGCGTCTTGCACTTTTACCCAACAATCGAGCTCCTGTCTTACTCTCGAGGTAAAATACACCTCTGAGATCCCATATTCGTTAATCGAAAAAGTGGCACAGGCTAATCTTCGGCATATTGGTTCGCCTTGGGCGCCCGCTCTAAATGAAGCGAGTAAAATTGTTATTAGCAGCGCTTTAATTAACGGTTTTATCATGATGATAGTCTCATTTTGCCACCAATTGATTAACTAAACGTTACGTTGTATCGACCCAACTTGACCCTAAGTTTAGTTTTTTATTGATACTTTGCTGCTTGGGGTCTTTGCCTAAATAGCATTTACACACCCTTGTTTTCACAAAAATAGCCCCAAACTCTCCTAATCGAACATTTAGCATGCGTCTGTTTTTGTGTGGCTTAAAACAAGGTGGGCATCCACATTCGCTATGAAACTAATCGACCAACATAAAAGGACGAGCAAATGATTGCAGATCAAAAAGTAGTATCGTTAAACTTCACCGTAAAAGACACCGATGGACAAGTTGTTGATAGTTCTGAAGGTGGTGCGCCTTTGGTTTATCTACATGGCCAAAAAAATATTATCCCCGGTTTAGAAGCCGCACTGACAGGCAAAGCCCCAGGCGATGAATTTGATGTTACCGTTGAGCCAGCCGAGGGCTACGGTGATTATAATGAAGACATTTTACAAGTGGTGCCCCGTGAGGCATTCCAGGGTGTTGAAACAGTCGAAGCTGGTATGGTGTTTACCGCACAAACTCAAAATGGCCCAGTGCAACTTGTGGTTGCCAAAGTTGAAGGTGAAGAGGTTACTGTTGATCCCAACCATCCTTTAGCGGGCAAAACCTTAAACTTTAGCGGCTCGGTGATTGAGGTACGAGACGCCACAGAAGAAGAGCTTGCTCATGGCCACGTGCATGGTGAAGGCGGCCATCACCACTAAGCGGCTAATAAGGCTGCATCTGTTTAGTTGTAGTCCTAAGTAACATACATGATTAAGCCAGCTTATTTGCTGGCTTAATGTTTACTGGCTTACAGGGGGCTATTAATTTTGACCACGGTCTTACCAAAATTTTTGCCACTTAACATATCATTAAAGGCGGCGATGGTATTTTCAATCCCTTCAACCATGTGCTCACGATAGCTAATTTTGTCTTCTTTTAACCAGCGTTGCATTTCTTTACTGAATTCGGGGTAGTGATCGCCGTAATCTTCAAAGATGATAAATCCCTGCATTTTGATGCGTTTTCGCAGTAGTTGCCCCATTAACATAAACATGCGATCAGGCCCTTCGGGTAGGCTGCTAGCATTGTATTGCGAGACTAAACCGCATAACGGAATGCGTGCACAGGCATTGAGTAAGGGCATTACCGCATCAAATACCTTGCCGCCCACGTTTTCAAAGTAGACATCAATGCCATCCTTACAAGCGTTTTTAAGTTGCAGTGCAAAATCTTCCGCTTTGTGATCAATGCAGGCATCAAAGCCAAGTTTTTCAACGGCGTATTGGCATTTTTCCAAGCCGCCCGCCACACCGACCACTTTACAACCTTTGATTTTAGCGATTTGCCCAACAGTGGCGCCTACCGGTCCAGTTGCCGCTGCAACCACTACGGTTTCGCCTGATTTAGGCGCGCCGATGTCCAGTAAGCCCATATAAGCAGTAAAGCCAGGCATGCCTAGTATCCCTAAAGCATAAGAAGGGTTGGTTGGGTTTTTACCTAATTGCGTTAAGCCCTCACCCTTAGATATGGCGTAATCCTGCCAACCTGTTTGGGCAAGGACCCAATCGCCTTCTTTGTACTTATCGTTTTTAGACTTTTCGACTTGGCAGACCGTTGCTCCAACCATCACATCACCAATTTCAACGGGCTTGGCATAGGATTCAGCGTCACTCATGCGTCCTCGCATGTAGGGGTCTAGAGACAAGTAAATAGTTCGAAGTAAAACTTCACCCTTTTCCAAGTCAGGTAAATCGACTTTTTTGAGTTCAAAATTTTCTTTGCTAGGTGCGCCTTTTGGTCGAGAAGCCAATACCAATTGGCGAGAAGTTACCGTCATTTTATTCTCCAAAATTCGTGTTAATTAATGTTCAGGCAAGCCTTAAGAGGGTATGCGAGCACATAGGATGTTTTGTTAGTCTAAAGTCGCCATATCAATCACAAAGCGATAACGCACATCGTTATCTTGCATGCGCTCAAAAGCATCGTTAATGTCACTCATTTTAATGGATTCAATAGTGGCCACAACATCGTGTTCACCACAAAAATCCAGCATCTCTTGGGTTTCTTTGATACCACCGATAAACGAGCCCGCTACCGCTTTTCGTCCTGTCACTAGGAGCGCACCGTTTACACTGTCTAGTGGCTCAATTGCGCCGACTAAACACATGGTGCTATTGTATTTTAATAGCGTTAAGTAGGGGTTAATGTCATGGCCGACAGGAATAGTGTTGAGTAAAAAATCAAATTTACCAGCCCATTTTTTCATGTCGTCTTTGTTGCTAGAAATCAATACTTCATCAGCTCCTAAGTCTTTGGCATCTTTGGCCTTACCTTCAGAAGTGGTGATCATAACGGTGTGCGCTCCCATAGCGGCAGACAATTTTATGCCCATATGACCTAATCCGCCTAGGCCAATAATACCCACGGTCATGCCTTTTTTGACCCCATACTGATGCAAAGGTGAGTAGGTGGTAATGCCCGCGCACAGTAAGGGAGCTGCACCAGCTTTGTCTAGGTTTTCGGGGATTTTTAATACAAACTCTTCTCTGACAACAATGTGTTTAGCGTAGCCACCGTAAGTCATGCCGCCGGGATCGTCGGTTTCGCTGTTGTAGGTCATAGTCGGCTGCTGTAAACAATGTTGCTCGAGGTGATCATCACAGGCTTCGCAGCTTAGGCACGCATCAACCATACAGCCTACCCCCACCGTGTCACCCTTTTTGTACTTCGACACATCTTTACCCACTTCTTTGACTACGCCAATAATTTCATGGCCAGGCACTAAGGGATACTGCGAATTGCCCCAGTCATTCTTTACGGCATGTAAGTCACTGTGGCACACACCACAGTGTAAAATTTCGATTGAAACATCGTTGGCTTTTAGGGCCCGACGTTCAATTGAATGAGGCTGCATTTTACCATCGCTGGATTTGGCGGCATAAGCCGAAATAGTCGTCACTAGAACTCCTTAGCGTGTTAGTTAAACTGAGTGTTTGGTATCTAAACTCGATTCGATAAAATCTGTATCAGCTATTGCCTTCATCTTACCGTTAAAGCGTTAATCCGAATTTCATGCCACTTACCTAAGGTATTGATAGACCTATAAAAGATAAAAGTTTGCTCGATGTGGGCCGCCCTGTTGATGAAATATTTTCAATGGCTTTTGTAAGGCTTACTTATGACAGCCAAAAAGCCTTTGCTGCTAAGTGTTAACTTGCTTTACCTCATTGTGCTGCAACATAGACAAAACCTCAGTTTCAGCACCTAAGGCTTGGTAAAACAGGGGCTGACAAAAACTGGTGTGATTTTAGCTTTGTGATACCCAATTAAAGATAACTAGGAGATAACCATGGCTGGTGGCTGGGCAAAAGATGGCGCGGTGCAGGATCAAATCGATGCAAGTGTTGATGAAGCCATCGCACGGGCGAAAAGTCGAATACCCAAGGGCAAAAGTGCACAAACCTGTGAAGAGTGTAATGCGCCTATTCCTGAGGCAAGGCGTATTGCAGTGCCGGGTGTGCAACTGTGTATTAGCTGCCAAGTCGAGTTAGAAAAACATGCAGTAGCGCAATCGAGTATCAATCGACGTGGCAGTAAAGATAGCCAATTAAGATAGTGACACACATGCTTTAGCTATTTATTGGGGGGAATACTTTGTTTGAACAGTGCTTTTGAGTTGGTGTTTTAGTCGCTTTTACATTCTTAAATTGGTATAAATTTTATCCCCAAATCTTAGTCGTTGTTTTAGTCGATGAAGCTTGTTATAACATTGTTTCGCAACATGGTTGTAACTCAATAAGCTACTAAAACAAGGACACTGCATGTTAAACAAAACGATAAGGATCAGTCTGTTAATAAGTGCTGCACTTTTCTCAAGTCAAAATGCCCTAGCCGCTACAGATTTACCCGTACTAAATAGCGTTGAGGGCATTAGCGAATATCGCTTAGACAACGGCTTGCAAGTATTACTCTTTCCTGATCAAACCAAAGAAACGGTGACGGTTAATGTGACCTACCATGTGGGGTCGAAACACGAAAACTACGGCGAAACAGGGATGGCACATTTGCTTGAGCACTTGGTGTTTAAAGGTACGCCCAAGCACAAAGATATTCCCGCTGAATTAAGTGCTGCAGGGGCGCGTCCTAATGGCACAACGTGGACCGACCGTACTAATTACTTTGAGACGTTTGCCGCGACCGATAAAAATATCAATTGGGCATTGTCCATGGAATCGAGTCGTATGGTGGACTCCTTCATTGCCAAAAAAGACCTCGATAGTGAAATGACCGTTGTGCGAAATGAGTTTGAAATGGGTGAAAACAGCCCGTTTCGAGTGACCTTGCAGCAAATGGCGAGTGTGGCTTACGATTGGCACAATTATGGTAAATCGACCATTGGGTCACGTTCTGATTTAGAAAATGTGCCAATCGACCGTCTACAAGCTTTTTATAAGCAATATTATCAGCCAGACAACGCGACCCTAATTGTTGCAGGAAAGTTTGAGCCACAGGACATGCTTGAACGTATTCAAAGCACCTTTGGCGTGATCCCAAAACCCCAACGCATTTTGCCAACCCTGTACACCTCTGAGCCAGCAAAAGCAGGTGAGCGCAGTGTTACTGTGCGCAGAGTGGGTGATGCGCAAATAGTGGGTGCCGCTTATCATGTTCCTGCGGGTTCACATCCAGACTTTGCTGCTGTAACCGTATTGAGCCAGGTGTTGGGTGATACGCCTAGTGGGCGTTTGCACAAAAGCCTGGTTGAGGGCAAGTTGGCCAGTCGTACCTACGGATTTAACTTTCAATGGCAAGAGCCTACGTTGTCGATGTATTTTGCAGAGGTAGATAAAAACTCGGACCTGATTGCGACCAAAGATGCATTATTATCTGTGGTTGAAAGTTTAAAAACGCATCCCATTACGCAAGATGAAGTAGACAGAGTTAAACGTAGCTTACTTAAAGATATTGATTTGTCGTTTAATTCTTCAGAAAGAATAGCCTTAGAGCTTAGCGAATGGTTAGCCATGGGGGACTGGCGCTTGTTCTTTTTGCACCGCGATCGTATTGAAAAGGTAAGCGTGGCAGATGTACAACGCGTTGCTGAAGCCTATTTAGTCAGAAATAACCGCACCTTAGGCCAATTTATTCCAAGTGAGACCCCTGCTCGAGTGGATATTCCGCAGGTAGTAGGCATTGAGGATATGGTAAAAAATTATCAGGGCCGTGCTGCCATAGCGCAAGGGGAGTTGTTTGAACCATCATTTGATAACATTGATAAGCGCACCCAAAAAGTAGTACTCGAAAACGGTGCTATTTTGTCTTTATTACCCAAGCTTACCCGCGGTGAATCTGTTTCGGTTAACATGAGTATGTACATGGGCGATCTTGCAAGCCTACAGGGTAAGCAAATTATTGCCGAGGCGACTGGTGACATGTTGATGCGGGGTGCAGCGGGCTTTACTCGTCAACAGTTGCAAGACGAATTTGACAAGCTTAAAGCACAAGTAAGGGTATCAAGCACACCCACTAATGTGACCGCAAGAATCAACACCACCAAAGAAAACTTGCCTGCGGTACTTGAATTGATGTCTAAAGTATTCAAACAGCCCAGTTTTGATGCGAAAGAATTTGAGCAGTTTAAAAGTACTCAGAAAGTGGATATGGAGCAGAGCATGCAAGACCCACAAAGTTTAGCTTTTACAGCTTATAGCCGTGCCCAATATCCCTATGAACGAGGCCATCCTTTCTACACGCCCACATTTGCAGAGTACTTAGAAGATCTAGCAAATCTTAAATTAGCCGAATTAAGTGATTTTCATACACGCTTTTATGGCACTAGCCATTTAAATGTGGCCATCGTCGGTGATTTTTCACAAGAAGAGGTGACTGCTACCTTCCAGCGCTTATTTACCGGTTGGGACAACCAAACACCTTATGCTGACATTGCGGACCCCTATAAAAAGGTGAAGCCTCAAACACTTACCTTTGATACGCCGGATAAGGAAAATGCCACCTTTGTTGCCGCGTTAATGCTACCCATTGGTCAAAATCATGCCGATGCCGCAGCCGTAGAACTGGGCAACTATATTTTTGGAGGCGGATTTCTCAACAGCCGTTTAGCCACCAGATTACGCCAACAAGATGGCTTAAGTTATGGGGCTGGGTCTTTTATTAGTCAAAGTGGCGAAGATGAAAAATCAACCTTTGGCGCCTACGCTATTTGCGCGCCACAAAACTTGGCCGCGGTTGAAGTGGGCTTTAGAGAAGAATTAGCCAGAGTACTAAAAGACGGCTTCACTGACGAAGAAATCGCAGCTGCTAAATCGGGCATGTTGCAAGAGAAGAAAGTCAGCCGCGCTCAGGATCCAGAGTTAGTGAGCACACTCAAATCAAATATCCGTCTTGAGCGTGATATGCAGTGGTATCAAGCTTATGAAGCCCGTCTTGCTGCCTTAAGTGCCGAAGATGTGCACAAAGCCATGAAAAAATACTTTGCAGTTGATGCCTTTACCTTCATCAATGCAGGGGATATGACTAAGGCAAAAGCGCAATAAGTCATAGAGATGGCGGCACGATAATCCAACTGAGCTTATCGCGTTACGCCATCATTTTTTATTATTAGCTGCGCAGTAGAGGGATTATTTGGCTTCTTTGCGCAGTTTTTTAACGGCTTTTTCTAAGTCTTTATCTTCGCCAACCTTAATCATGCTCAATTGTTTATTCGCCTGCTCTTTTTCATTCACTCTGATCAGCAGCTCAGCCAAACGAGTCCTTCCCCATGACTCTCTAGGTAAGTCAAGCTCAGCAAACTCGACATTTTCCATGGTATCAAAGAGTGTTTTCATTGCGTTGATACCCTGTTCGGTAAACTTTTTACTGAGCACAGCGGTGCGACCGATTTGATACAATGCTTGCAAATGAGCTTCGGCATTACGCACATAAATGGCGCTTAATTCGTCACTACTCTCATCTTTTACAAAGGCAGGAATATCGATGTTAGCGGCGATATGCAAATATTTCATCGCCTCATCATATTGCTCTTGCTGAGCTAAATATGAGCCATAGTTAAACGGAAAAGATACTTCGGTCGGATACTGTTGCATTGTTTGGGTCATTGCTTCTTTGAGTAAGTCGTTTTTGTCGGTCATTTGATAATAACGAAGTAACGCTATTTGCCCTTCGATCTCATCTAAGGCTTGAATACGTTCAACTTGTCTAAAGCCTAGATCTTCATCACCCCCAGCAATCGACGGCGCCGCTAAATAAAACATCATCAAGGCTTGTTGATACTTCACGCCTGTTGGTGCCAACTCAGCGGCTTTTTTAAAACTATTTAACGCTTTTTCGGCATATCCCAGCGCACTAAAAATAGAACTTTGTGCTTGTGCGCCCATAATAGAGGCGCGTATTAAATACAATTCGGGCTCATTGTTAAAAGCCGCGATTGCTTGGTCAGATAATTCTTCCGCCTCATCGATATCGATTTGAACAAGGTTAGTTAGCATTGCTTTGTAAGTCTTTAGATCTTTTGGCAGTGCTTCTAGTATTTTGAGTGACTGTTTGTATTCGCCTTGAGAATAGAGCTGATTAGCTGTTGCTAAATCGTTGGCATTTGCGCATAAAGCCGGCAGCAGCGAAAGTCCGAACAGTAATCCTGTGCTAAGTTTATAAAATCGAGATGGGAGGGCTAACACCATGGTATTTCCTTATATTACAATGCGATGGGTAAGTAGAGTACGTTCCGTAATGTCTGACCATGTTAAGTTAAATTAGTTTTGTATGCAGGGAGAGTTCAATCCAAATTAGAGTTAATGCGCAGATAGCGCCACGTCGACAAATAGGGTATTTGCTATGTTGCAAGGACTTATAGTTACACTGCACAGGCTCTTCGGCGTATGCCCTTGTATTAGTAGGTGAGTTACTGGATGACAAATGGCAAAATAACCTTATATCGTTTTCACATTTTTCCACAAAGTTGAGTTGTATCATTTGAAATATTCACAGCGCGCCCAGGCTATTTCTCCTTTTTTTGCTATGGCTTTTAGTGAAAAAGCCGCTCGTTTAGAAGCACAGGGCAAACATATTGTTAAATTGAACATCGGTGAACCTGATTTTGGGGCACCGCCAGATGTGTTGCTTGCCTTGCAAGAGTTGGCAGTCAAAGCACCTTTGCCTTATACATCCGCACTAGGCTTGCCCGAACTGCGAACCGCGATTGCAGGTTTTTATCAAAGTGCCCATCAACTTGAAATCGAGCCCCAACGTATTGTCGTTACTGCGGGGGCGTCGGCGGCCTTATTGTTACTGGCGGCGGCCTTTGTTGATGAAGGTGACAGAGTTATTATGGCGGATCCTTCGTACCCCTGTAACAGGCAATTTATCAAAGGGTTTGGTGGTAAGGTGCAATTAGTTGCGACCCAAGCAGATTCTCGTTTTCAACTTAATTTAGCACTGCTTAAACAGCATTGGCAAAGTGGTACACGAGGATTAATGTTAGCCACTCCGTCTAACCCTACAGGCACGGCGGTTGCACCAGAAGAACTTGCTGCCATGTGTGAATTTGCCCGCAGCAAAGGGGCTTGGCGCATGGTGGATGAGATATATCTAAATTTACACCATGGCGACGCTGGTTCAAGGCCAAAGAGTGCCTTGGCCTTTGATGATGACGCTTTTGTCATTAACAGTTTCTCAAAATATTTTGGCATGACAGGTTGGCGATTAGGTTGGTGTGTGGTGCCTGAGCAAGCGGTGGATGTAATGGAGCGCTTGGCGCAGAATTATTATATTTGTCCGTCCACATTGGCGCAAAAAGCCGCTCTGCAATGTTTTACGCCTAACTCAATTGCGGTGTGTGAATCACGTCGCGCCACGTTGATTACACGGAAAAAATTGGTGCTAGCAGGGCTAAATAAATGTGGCTTGCCCGTGCCTGTCCAGCCTGATGGTGCGTTTTATGTGTACATTGATGTGAGCTCAACGGGTCTATCAGCCATGAATTTTTGTGAAAGAGTGTTACAAGAGGCCCATGTTGCGCTTACACCGGGTAACGACTTTGGTGAATACCAAGGCGATCAGTATGTGCGTTTGTCTTTTGCCTCTGCTGAAGCTGAGCTTGAAGAGGGTTTGCAGCGTTTAGCGCTATTTATGCAGCGCTTAATGAACTAACTGACACATTTTATCAAGCTGTTAAGGTAAACCAGCCACACTGAAACGTTCGTGCCTTTCTACTCAGTGTCGTCGATTAGGGTAAAGATATAATGGCCCTCATCGTTTACTTCACGGCTCATTTGTTTAGAAAAATACAAGTAATTTAAGTGTGCGAAGGCCTCGGCAATAGCAAAAAATTGATTGTGTTCATTTAACTCTCGCTTGAACAATATTGGTAAGCAGGCCTTGATGGTTTTGCCCTCTTTACAAAACGCTTTTAGATGTTCAAGGTGTTCGTGATGATGGGCAATTAATTCATCAACCCGTGTATGCAAACCAGTAAAAGGTTGCTTGTGCGAGGGCAGCACTAGGGTGTTTGCTGGTAAAGATTTAAATTGTGGCAAGGTATCTAAATACATTTTTAAAGAATTAGCGTTTGGCTCAGTGCTGTACACGCCAATGTTGGGGGTGATCACCGGTAAGATATGATCGCCTGATATCAATACGCCACTTTGTTGGTTATACAAACAAACATGCTCAGGCGAGTGGCCTCGACCAATCATGACCTGCCAATAGTCGCTGCCAATCTTTAACGTATCACCTTCTTGTAATCTTTCATGTTGCAGAGGAATTGGCAGAATAACTTGCCCTACGCCTTTATTGTTTTTGCGTTTTGTACTCGCTGTTTCTACATACTCTGCAGACATACCACAGCGCACCAAATATTCGTTGTCTTGCCAATCTGATGCACCTCTGCTGCCTGCGCACATTGCTCTGGCAACAAAATATTCTGAATGACTGATGTAAAAAGGCACCCGATATTTATCAACTAAGTAGCCAGCCATGCCAATGTGGTCGGGATGCATATGCGTCACGATGACCTTGGTCAGCGGTGCATCAAGTTTAGCTAACAACTTATCCCATAAACTTTGAGTGTTCGGTAAACCAATGCCTGTATCAATCAAGGCATAGCCGTGGGTTTGGGTTTCGGGGTCGACATCAGCGATTAAATATAAATTGATATGATCAAGATCGAATGGCAATGGCATACGTAACCATAATATGCCCGGTGATACTTGCTGCCAATCACCCGGCTCAGGTATCGCTACATCAATAAATTCAACCATCGTTGGGCATACTCCACAAACTGCTTTGTTGTATTACAATCAACTTTTAGTCAAAGCACCACCCACAACGATGAATCATTAACTATCAACATTTTGAATAACAACAGGCCTTAGACTTTGCTGAGTAGTAATATCAAGTCATTATGATTATCCTGTTGCCGAAACGCACAGGATATACCCGGTAAAAACGCTTATCTTGTTTGTTAAAAGGGCTTATGAGCTACACTTGCCATTGCCACACCAGTCAAACACCAAGAAGAAAAATCGACTAGATGAAGTATATTGAAATTTATCAAGAGCCTATCGCCTTGTATCAGCTGTTAAAACTTGCATCCCTAGTATCCAGTGGCGGTCAAGCAAAAGTACTTATCGATGAAGGGCAGGTATCAGTGAATAACGAAGTAGAAACCAGACGGCGTAAAAAAATGGTATCGGGTGATGTTATTGAATTCGAAAATCAACAGTTTGAGATTGTGCTGAAGCACAATCCCTAACAGCACTTACGAAGGCGTCTACTTTCGATGGGTAAAAAACGCCCAAGGTAACAGTGTCAAGCTCAACGACTTTAGCAACTCGTCACGACTGTCTATTATTACCAACCAGCGCTTCAAACTCTGCCATTAAATCCGTAGGTTCAAAAGGTTTAGAGTAGGCTTTATTTGCGCCCATACTAATGGCTTTATCTAGGCTAGCTTGGTCTAGGGCGGATACCACAATGATCTTCATATCCTTAAAGGCTTCTTGTGAGCGTGTGTAACTAATGACGCCAAAGCCATCTAAGCCCGGCATGCTTAAATCTAGCGTCATCATTTGGGGTTTATGGGCGCTGAGCATAAGGCCAGCATGAAAGCCATTGTCAGCAATGATACTTCTCACACCTGCCTTACGTGCTAAGCGCTGAATGGCCTTAGCCATGGATAATTCGTCATCGACTATCAACACAGCAGGGTCTTCAGAGTCTCCTAGCTCATTGGGGATGGGCATTTTATGATGTTTAAGAAAATCAATAAAATCAGTGATCAAAACGCGATTATTACCTCGACCAGGTAACTTGTAACCTTTTAACTTGCCTGACTCTAACCAGCGAATAACCGTGCGAAGGTTAACATTACAATATTTGGCTATCTCACCGGAAGTGAGTGAACGAAGTTCTGATCCCATGACAATTTAATCCATAACTAACTGAGCCAGAATATTACCGCACAATTGATTTTACAGCAAATAAGGCATATGAATAACTTGCGACAATTGCGACATTGTGTATACTGCAAATACGCTTGCTTCACCTGCTATGAAAACCGCTTTGTCGGGCGCAGGTCTTGACGCTGTTTTCAGGTGCATACATTGAAATTTGTCAAAAACGAAGGTTTTTGACTCAGCCCGAGTACTGTGTTCATACCATTGTTATCAGGATACATGGGCAGTCATCAGGTAACGATCGTATTGTGTTCTCTACTTAGCGCACTTGTTGTTGAAATGAGCTCGAGACACGACTAAGCAAGGACCTGATTAAGTAGTAGGTGATAAATCTTAGCGATTCATTTTAGTTTTGAGGAAAGGGTATGGGTATCTACACGGCAGAGCCAAAAGTTACTGTTTCACTACATAAACCGAAAATTTTGCTGGTTGATGACGAACCTCACATTTTACAGGCTCTGCAGCGTTTACTGCGTAAAAAAGACTGTGAAGTTTTGTCTGCCAATACGGCTCTTGAGGCCCTAGATATTTTGTCTAAAAACGATGTGCAAGTGATGCTAACCGATCACAAAATGCCTCAGATGACAGGAGCAGAGCTGATTGAAACCGTTCGGCGTTCATACCCCAATGTCATTTCAATTATGCTCAGCGGGCAAGCTGATTTTGACCAAGTCATTCGATTGCTCAATGATAAATCTGCCATGCGCTTTATCAAAAAACCTTGGTCAAACCACGAAATAGTAGAGACCATTGAGAAAGCGTTTAACCTGTATGAAACCAGTAGCCATAGTACATGGTTAAAACGAATCAATCGTGCTGCAGGCTTCGAAGATGACCAAGATTTTGCAAGCATTGTTTATCGCTATAAAATTCGTAGCAAAGCTCATTTTGTGGCGGCTATCAAATATGTAAACATCGCTGCATTATCTAGAATTGTTGGTCAGCAGGAATGTGAAAAAATTCAGATCAAGCTGGTAAATGTCATTGCCGCAGCATTACCTCCGGGTACGGAGTTTGTTTATCATGAACCAGGCTTATTATTAATCACGTCACCAGCATGTCTCGAAAAAGATCAACTCACCCTAATGCTCACTGGTGGCATGGCTGCCATGATTGAAAAAGTAGCTGGTTTGGTTAACTCTTGTCGCCTTGAACTTAAGGCTGCCTTTTATGTAGTGGATGATTTCTTACTTTCACCAGAATTATTGGTTGAACAATTAAAGGAAACCATTCAATCGGCCAATGCGCTGCGGCCCTTAATATACCTTGATGAAGCGCTAAAAACTAAGCTTAGCCGTGAACAGCAAATTAAAGCTTCGATTTCACCTGAATTAGACAGCGGTCAATTTACTCTGGTACTCCAACCTAAGGTGACCCTTGCTACCAAATTGATAGAAAGCGCTGAAGTTCTGTTGAGGTGGCAACATACTACGTTAGGTTGGATATCGCCCACAGAGTTTATTCGTTTAGCCGAACTTGATGGTCAAATTAACCGTGTTGGCAGTTGGGTACTCGAAAACGGCATTCAGCAAATATCACGCTTAACGCGCTTTAGTCCCGATATCAAATCGCTGTCGATTAATGTGTCAGCCAGGCAGTTGTATCAACCTGACTTTGTTGAAGACCTGCAACGTTTGCTAAAAAAACACCATGTTGATGCTTGCGCTTTAGAGATTGAAATTACAGAAAGTTGTATTGCCGAAGATCCTAATTATATTCAAACCGTGTTGTGGCAAGTGAAAATGCTCGGCGTGCATATCAGTATTGATGATTTTGGCGCGGGTGGCACGGCTTACAGCTTCTTAACTACCTTGCCCATTGACACACTAAAGTTAGACAAATGTTTGGTTGAGGATCTGTCTTTTTCCAAGAGTAAGTGCAAATTGGTAGCAAGCCTGATCGATATTTGCCATTCATTAAATATCGACGTGGTTGCTGAAGGTGTCGAGGATCAAAAAACCTTAGACATTTTAGAGTCAATGGCTTGCAACAAGGTGCAAGGTTTCATATTTAGTCGGGCCTTACAGCCGAAAGATTTTGAAAAATTAATCGTTATGCAGCCCTTTGCTCGAAAAGTAAAACCTCAGAATGAGGAAGGGAAAGACTCAGGATTGCTCTTGTGTTGAAACATATTGCATAGGTAATCAAAAATGCAGACCTTAAGTCAAAAAGTCACGGTTTAATATGTCTTTTTTGGATAAAAAGCTTAGTGGGATGTTGCACTTAGCTCAAAGAGAAGCAAATGTCAGGCAGAGTATGGATACTCAATTAAAAGAACAAGCCATTGCACTGTATCACGCAAATGTTGCTATCGCTAATTCGCTTAAAATGGCTGAACGTCGTAAAGAAGAGCTCGAATTTCTAAACGTATTAGCTCATCAAATCGTGTCGGACAGCACCTACGAAGAAGTCCTTGTAAAACTGTTGGATTTATTTGCGAGCACTTTTAAAGCCACGTTTGCTTTGGTCCTACTGACCCATGAAAGAAAGATAATTTCCAATCCAACCCATACATGGTGTCAATCACAACAAGCCAATGATTGTATACAAGAGGGTAAGGAAGCTATCGCTTTTTTAAGTACCGTAGTCATACAACAAGACAATGAATGGCAATTGAAGCCTTATCTGTCATCAGATGGAAAGCGCCAAGTAGGACGTCTATTTATTCACTTAAGCGACAACCACGTAAGAGGGCATTTAGTGTGTTTTGATCTAGCTCGAACCGAGTTGAATATGGATTTTTTAACCATTTTAAACACGGCTAGGGACTTAGTTATCAGTGGCTTAAAGCGACGTTTGTTTGAGGTAAAAGTGGTGAAGCGCAATCAGTTATTGCAAGATAGCATGGCTGACTTAGAACGTTTGCAAGCAAAGCTCATTCATTCAGAAAAGATGGCGTCCCTAGGGCAATTAGCGGCGGGGGTTGCTCATGAAATCAATAATCCAGTTGGTTTTATCAGTGCCAACTCTGATATTTTAAAAGAGTACGTCAGTGATTTAGAACAGTGTGTAAAAAAACTGCGCGATGTATGCCTTGATAGATCTTCAAGTAGCGAGGCGTTTACGCGTATCTATCAACAATATGAATTGGATTATATCCTGTCAGATATGCATGACATACTGGCAGCCAATCACGATGGTCTTGGTCGAATTAAAGATATTGTTTCTGGTCTTAGTACTTTTTCTCATCCTGGCGAGTTAAAAAAGGGCCCTGTTTGTTTAGCTGACTGCATTAAAATTTCACTGCAGTTAGTTGCCAATCAACTTAAATATTTGCATGTAGTGGAAAATACATTGCCTGAGGTATTGCCTGCCATTCACGGTAACGTCGGTCAACTCCAGCAAGTATTTGTTATTCTTATGGTAAATGCGATGCATGCCATGCCTGAAGGGGGCACTTTGACCTTTGCTCATGCCCTTGACGAAACGTCACTGACTTTGATTATAAGCGATACAGGCTGTGGTATAGCACCAGAGCATTTAAGCCAAATTTTTACTCCTTTTTTTACCACTAAACCCGTAGGTTCTGGCACTGGTTTGGGTTTGAGTATCACCCATTCTATTTTAGAGGCGCATAACGCCACCATAAGCGTTAAATCAGAGTTAGGCAGCGGCACGGAATTTCACTTAAGGTTCAAACTGCTGTAGTTTGGTTTACGTGTTGTAATGCCGTTTAGTATCGATAATTGCGTATTCAGAATGCATCCAGCGTCTTTTGAACACGACTTTGTTAAGCAGAAATGTTAAATAGCGATAACGTAGCATAAACGTTGTTGGGGCATTTGATGAGGTGTGCTAAGCGCTCATGAAAACACACAATACGCAGTGAGTTTACGCTCTGACTACGTGGGAAAAAGCGGCTCTGAATAAGCTGTAAGCGCTTTAGCCACAAATGCTTGGTGCATTAGAACAGCATTAAAACGTTTATTCAGACTCTGTCTCAGGGAAACTAAAAACCTCTTTTAAATCGCCAAAGGCGACGGGTTTAGTGAAGTGAAAATCAAAGCCGGCTTCTTTGGCTCGTTGAACGTCTTCAGGTTGACCATAGCCAGTTAATGCCACTAAGGTTAAGCTCGCCTGCATATTTTTGCTAAGAATGGCCTGGGCTACTTCATAACCTGTCATATCTGGCAAGCCAATATCTAATAAGATAATTTCTGGTGTAAAACTTTCTGCAAAGTCTAAGGCATCCCTTGCCGTGTAGGCGGTGATAACCTCATGGCCTTGCAGTTTTAATAATTCAGCCATGGTATCAGCGGCATCCTTATTGTCATCCACCATTAAAACACGTTTAGTGAGATTTTTAACACTGTGTGTAAGCGGCTCAACATTGAGAGGCAAAGCGATTTTTGGCAAACTAATGCTGAACGTTGAGCCGCAGTCTAAACCATCGCTACTTACACTGACCTTGCCGTCATGCATTTGCACTAAACGTTGAACAATATTTAAGCCTATGCCTAAGCCACCTTGAGAGCGATCCAAGGTTTGTTCAGATTGCACAAATAACTCAAACACTTTTTCTTGCATCTCAAGGCTTATGCCACAGCCGTTGTCGGCTATGGTGATATCCACAGTATCGCCCATATCATAAAGCTGAATCACTATTTTCCCGCCCTTGGCGGTGTATTTTATCGCATTGCTCAATACGTTAGTAAAACACTGCATCAAGCGCGTCATATCGCCTTTCACGAATAATGGGGCTGGGGAATCAATAAATTGAATGGTATGTTTTTTATGCGTTATTTTATCTTCTAGCGTTTCTATGGCCAGCCTCAGAACATGAGCAACATTGAGTGCTTCGAATTGCAGCGTAATTCGATTATGACTGATGCGTGAAATATCCAATAAGTCATCAAGTAAACGAGTCAATTGCGTACATTGGCGTGACAAAATATTGCCAATGTTTTGCATTTTACTGTCTTGCTGCACAGACTGAGTCAACATTTCACTTAGGTTACGGATAGGTGCCAAAGGATTGCGTAGCTCATGGGCTAGCATCGCTAAAAACTCATCTTTGCGGCGATGTTCTTCACGTAAAGATTGGCTGGTGTAAACAAGTTCAGATACATCGTAACCAATGACCATTACGCCAGAGATCTGTCCGTCAGGTTCAAGTATTGGCTGGTAAATAAAGTCTAAATATTTAGCCTGACCTGAACCTATTTTTAAGGGGGTTGCGACGCCATGATGAGTATCGCCGGTTTGATACACCTTATCTAGAAGATTGATAAAACCTTGATTTCGAACTTCTGGAATCACCTCCAGTACCGTTTTACCCAAGATGTTTTCTTGATCAAGGATCGCTAAATAGTTGTAGTTAGCGTACTCAAAACGATGCTCAGGGCCTTTTAAAATACACATAAAACTCGGGGCCTGGTCAAACAGGGCACGCCACCGAGCTTCTGCCGCTTTCATGTGTTGCTCAGCTAATACTTGTTGCGTTGTTTCTGAACAGATAACCAATATTCCACCCACGCCAAGGGGCGCGTTGGGATCATCAATTGGACTATAGCTATAGGTCCAATACATTTCTTCTCGAATACCATTACGAGTAATGCGCAGTAACTGATTTTCATGCCAAGTATGCCCTTTGCCGGTTAAAACTTGCGTAATTTGTGGCTCGACGTCAGACCAAATTTCGCTCCAGCATTCTTGACCTCTTTGGCCTAAAGAACTGGGATGACGCTCCGGACCTAAGGTGCGTGCATAGGCATTATTATAAAATTGAATCAGGTCAGGGCCCCACCAAATCAACATTGGGTGGCCAGTTGATAACATTAAACGAATACTGGTTTTAAGAGGCTGAGGCCATGTTTCAGCTGGGCCAAGTGGCGTTGAGCTCCAGTCGTAGGCGCGTATAAGTGCACCCATTTCCCCTCCGTCTGAAAGGAAATTTAACTGTGTATTAGACGTAAACTCTACTGACATTGACTCTTATCCAATTTGGCGAAGGTACCAATATTGGTCAAAAGATTCACAATAATGGTTGTATCAGCGAGTTCCACATTCTGGTAGAGCGAAGTCAAACTTCGCCTAAGTGATATTTCGCCGCTGCGTAAAACTTTATCTTATACAAATGCGTCCCTCGACTAAAGCGTTATTGTAAATAAGCAGACTGCTGCTTTCATTTCCATCTAGTTAGGGCCAAAACGCCCATTAATTTAGGCCCTTAGTTGCTTAATGTGACCAAGCCATCTTTATTTTTTGATCATCTCAAAAAATGATAACGGCCATTGGAATGATCCCGCAGCAATGCTACAAATATCACTAGCGGTTTAAATTCAAGTTTTAGTCGACCTTAGCAATGGTTATTGCAATCTTTTTACTGTTACCCGCAAACCATTTTTGAACGTAAATACTGCCAATAACCGGTGGCATACCCTCTTCTGGGATTTCGTTATAGCGCACACTATTTTTGTTTTCTTTTTCAAACTCAAATTTTACTTTCTTTTCAGCCATGGCCCGCTCGCATGTTGTGACGTTTAATGGTCGCAATATACCGTATTAGCGTAAAGATTTTTACATCATTTTGGATGGCGAATAACAATAGATAAGCTGAAAAAATTGTTTTTTGCTGTATTAAACATAGTGCTGCTGTTTTGGACCTTGCTGACCTTATTGGCATTTTTATCGTACTCTTTTTCGCTATTAATGTGCCACTAGAATAGAATGCCGCCATGAATATTGATTGGCGGCGGACGCTTCACTGCCGCTAGCAAAACTAAAATAGCGATTGAGCGTTTTTCGATTGCGTTCAATTGAATTCCTTCATAAGGCAAACTATGTCATTTTCAGCGTTAAATTTATCCAGTCCGATTCTACAAGCGCTAAGCGACTTGAATTACACCCAAGCAACTACGATTCAAGAAAAAGCCATTCCGGTGATTTTAGCAGGTAATAACGTCATCGCTGCTGCGCAAACCGGCACAGGCAAAACCGCCAGCTTTGTCTTACCTATTTTACAAAAACTGGATACCGAGCGTAAGTTACGGGGCAAACGTATTCGTGCTCTGATACTCGTGCCGACGCGAGAGCTCGCGCTGCAAGTAGAACAAAGTGTTAAATCCTATGGACAGTATTTATCCCTCAGTTCAATGGCCATGTATGGCGGGATTGACGCAGAAGAACAAAAGCAGCGTTTAATTGGCGGGATCGATATATTGATCGCTACGCCGGGGCGATTACTCGATATGGCCCATCAACGGGCTTTGCACTTTGATGAGCTTGAGGTGTTGGTATTAGACGAAGCCGATAGAATGTTGGACATGGGGTTTATTGCTGATATCAATAAAATCATTGAGCGCCTGCCTGAGTCGCGGCAAACCTTATTATTTTCAGCGACAATGTCTGATGAAGTGCGCAACTTAGCAAAACGCTCTATCCACAATCCTGTTTCAATCGCCATTCAGCACGATGCTGCTGATGGCCCGAAAATAGCGCAGTGGTTGGTCACGGTAGACAAAGACACCAAATCGGCCTTGTTGAGTCATTTGATTACATACTTAGAGTGGGATCAGGCACTTATTTTTATTGAAACCAAACAGGGAGCGGCAAAGCTAGTTAGTCAATTAGCCAAACGTAACATTATTGCAGACAGTATTCATGGCGATAGAACACAAGCGGTGCGCGAAAAAATCCTAGCAGACTTTAAGTCAGGTAAGATTCGATTTTTGGTGGCAACTGGTGTGGCCGCCCGAGGTATTGATATTCAAAACCTTTCGCGGGTAGTGAATTATGACTTGCCGGATCACGTTGAAGAGTATGTGCACCGCATAGGCCGAACAGGCCGTGCGGGGGCTGCCGGTGAAGCAATTTCATTTGTTGCCAAAGATAATTTTAGGAACCTATGCGCAATTGAAAGTCATCTTGGTCATGTTATTACACGTAAAACCTTCGATGGTTTTGAAGTCAGAAAAACGGTACCGGTGTCAATCCTAAATTATGTGCCTAAAAACAAGCGTTGATATGCGCGATAAAAGGAGTAAGTTTTTATTTAAATGCAAGGCTGAGGCGTGATTTTGGAGTCTCATGTACAATGCAGGTTATTAACTAAAGGCAGTCGTTGAAATGAATCAAGAGAATCCAGTCATGCAAGACAATCACCCAGTGCCTGAGAAGGCTTTGTTGTTTAATAAAAAAAATAAAGTGTCGGTGTGGGCTTCTCAATATCCTTACGCTGATATTCCTGATGAGTACTTTGCCGAAACGTTTTTCAAAAATGGCACCCGAGCCAGAAATCGCTGGGCCGATAATTATAACATTCGTTATTTTGTGCCAAGCCAAATGGAAACCAATGGAGCGCATACCGGCACCATTGATATTCGTACCGCCGCTGGTCAGTGTTCTTGTTCAAGCTCGTATATTGTTAATTTGATGAGTAAAGCCAAGAAAAATAAAATGGAACAGGTGACATGGGTCATTTTGTTGTTTGAACAGGAATACAGCGTAAAGCTCAGCGGTGTGGATAAAGACGAATACACGACATTTTTAGGCGCGTTTAATTATGATGCCCTAAGCGATAGTTTATTTGAATCTGATGACCCCGAATAAGCCAAAATAGGAGATAGGCACAGGGCTGTTGCGAACGTGTTTATTAACAGCTCTGTGCTAGAGGACGATAGTGCTTTGCTTACGCTTGCGATCTACATGTCTTGAACCGAGTTAAGATCCTTGGAAACACGCTTTTTCTCTTCACTGATGTATTGGCATAAGTTATCGAATAACTCTGTCACTTGCTCATTTTCAGTCGCCGTTGACATGCCGTCATACAATTCACTGAAATACTGATCGAAACGATGAGCAAGGTGTTCAACATTGTCAGTGCTGATGTCACTGCGGTCAAAGTCTACTGAAAATAGGTTTTCAACGCTTTTTTCTCGATCAAATTGCACATAAGTATCAAGGGTATTGTTGTTTGCTTGCTCAATGTAGTTGCGCATTGAATTGAGTAAAGCGAGCTCATGTTTCACTAAAATAGTCAGTAACATATTGACGCGTTCGTCACTGGTTTCTAATTGCAAAGCGCGGTAAAACTCTGCAATACGAGCATGTAGTTTCTGATTGTGTAGCAAAAAATCATAGACAGTAGAGAAATTATTCATGGTATATCTCCGGTTTTCAACGTGCTGCTAGCAGTCTGCTAGGTTTGTGCTTGGCAGTCTTGTTGGTAACGAAAGGCCGCCATGCATTATGTCGATTATTTGGTTGGCATAAGGGTGATTTCGCGGACATCGCAGCGTTTATTTGCTGACATAGCAAAGAGCACCGCCTCAGCAATATCGCTTGGGTCCAATTTATCGGGCTTGGCTTCATCAAAAAACGGGGTGTTGACCATACCAGGGCAAATAGTGGTGCAGCGCCCGTCCCATTCAGCCATTTCGGCGGCTAAGTTTTGGCCAAAACCATAGGCAAACCATTTGGAAGCACCGTAAACCGAGCCTTTCAAGGTGATTTTGCCGGCAACTGAGCTGGTGATGATAAAATGCCCTTTACTGGCTTTTAAGGCTGATAAGCTGGCTTTGGCTGTGTAAAGTAACGCGTTGATGTTAACGTCAAGCATGGTTTTCCATTCGTCAGGATCGCCGTTTTCAATACCTGGCGTATTGGCTCCTGTACCTGCGTTAGCGAAGACAACGTCAATACGACCAAACTTATCTTGAGCCTGCGCGACAACGTGCTGCACTTCACTTAAAACAGAGACATCAGCGGTGACCGCGAATACCTTCTCTGAGCCCCAGCGTTTCACTATTTCGTTAAGTTTGTCGGTGCTTCGTGCCGTAATAACGGCTTTGTGGCCCGCTTCGACTACCTTATCAACGGTGGCCGCGCCGATGCCGCTAGAGGCACCTGTTATGAGGACTATTTTTTCGTCTTTCATGAAGTTCATCCTTAGGTCAGCGCTAGGTTAACTACTTAACTTTTGGGCTATAGCATCAACAAAGTTAGGGATATCATCAGGGTTTCGGCTGGTGATCAATTTACCGTCTGTCACCACCGTACTGTCTTGCCAATCACCGCCTGCATTTTTCATATCGGTGCTAATGCTGGGGTAAGAGGTTACCTTCTTACCTTTGACCAAACCGGCCTCAACCAATAACCAAGGCGCATGACAAATTGCTGCGATGGCCTTCACGTTACGTTGCTCTGCCGCCGCTTTGATAAACGCCACCACGTTTTCATTTGTACGTAGGATATCGGGGTTCATCTGTCCACCAGGAAGCACAATCGCATCATAGTCTGCAAGATCTGCCTCTTCTATTTGTTTGTCTACCTTGACTGTCTCGCCCCAGTCTTTTTCATCCCAACCACGGATAGTGTCGTTACCGTTGATTGAAATAACATGAGTGGTGGCTCCCCGCGCTTCCAGTTCTTGTTTAGGCTTGAGTAATTCGCTTTGCTCAAAACCATTGGTGGCAATAATCGCCAGCCTCTTATTTTTTAATGCTGTGGAATTTGACATATTTCCTCCATTATTTGCGTCAAGTGAGTGAACAGCGATTCACCTTAAATTGACTCGCTGCTCTGTTGCTTAACGTAATGAAAGCAACAGCCATACCACATGACAAATAAGCGCGCAGGCCAGTAAAAACGGAGGAAACCAAAGAGTGAGTCGGGTACCTGCATACACAACAAGATAGATCTTTTAGGCAGTTTGTAAAATTTTCATGGTGAAGGCGGTTGGGGAGCGTATCTGCTCCTGTTGACTGATTTACCGTACCTAGCCGAGTAATAAGTACTCCTCTTTTTACTTAAAAAATACAGCCATTGTTATATGTTAGGCAAGGCGCTTGGCGCTAAGCAAACTTTGCGCGAATAAAATGAATAAAGGCGCTGACACGTTTTGAATGGTGTAAGGATGGCGGATAAACCATATAAATTTTTCGTTCGCGTTGCATGTAGGGTTCAAGGACTTGAATTAGTGTGCCCTCGGCTATTTCTTTATCCACTAAGTATAGAGGCACTCTAATTAAGCCTTGTCCTGACAGTGCTTGGTGTTTCAACATATTATTATCGTTGACTTGTAACCAGCCTTCGGCGCTCACTTGTTGGTGGTCAAACTGCCAATAGTCCTGATTTTGGCTGCGTAAACATTGGTGCTGAATAATATCTTCAGGAACAAAAGGTATACCAAACTGATCAATATAACGGGGCGAAGCCACACAACAATGCCGGTAAGTCAGGATCGGTTTGGCCACCATGTTTTCAGGTGGTAGTTCGGTAGCCCGGAAGGCCAGTTCATAGTGACAGCGGTTAAGATCATATTGGGTTGAGCTACTGTCGATAGTGAATTTTATGCCAGGGTGCAAATGCTTGAATTCGGCACAAATGTCTAATAAAAACCGCTGAGTAAACTGATTCGGGGCAGTCAGATTTATTAGCCCATCAATGGCTTGCCCCTCATGTTCTGCACTTCGTTCGAGTTCAAGTACCGATAGTTGGATTTTATCCATGCCTTGCATTACGCGTTCACCCGTAGCGGTTAAACGTACATTTCGAGTTGAACGAATCAATAAGGGCAGCCCCATATCTTTTTCAAGTTGCTTTATTTGCGTGGATAAGTGGCCGCGAGAAATGCCCAGATTATTTGCTGCAAGGGTAAAGCTTAGAGTTTGAGCCACCTCACTAAACAACATAAGCCGCTCTAGCTTTTTATGTACTTTTAACATTGGGTACGCTTATTGTTTGGTATATCAAATAATTAATTTAATTTTGTCATATTTTCAGAGCTATGAAAATGCCTATAATACGGCCCCCTGTAGAGGTTATTTACCTTATCGAAGCAAATAGAATTTGGAGTTAATATGCAATCAACGTCTTATCCATTGGCCAGTATCGTTAAACACAGTAGCCCCTTAATTTATGGCTGCATGGGATTAGGTGGCGGCTGGAATAAGCACGCCATCACTGCTAGCGATATTCAGCAAGCACATGAGGTAGTTGATGCAGCATTAGACGCTAACATTGCCATATTTGACCACGCCGATATTTACACCTTTGGCAAGGCTGAGCAGGTATTTGGAGAGGTGTTAAAGCAGCGCCCAGAGCTACGTAATCAGATGACGATCCAATCCAAATGCGGCATTCGTTTTGAAGAGCAAAACATGCCTAAACGTTATGACTTTTCCAAGCAATGGATAGAGTATTCAGTAAACAATAGTTTGCAGCGCCTAGGTATAGAACAATTAGATATTCTGATGTTGCACCGCCCCGATCCCTTGATGGACATTGAAGAAGTGGCCACTGTGTTCGAATCACTGCATGCCAGTGGAAAGGTGGCGCATTTTGGTGTGTCAAATATGCAGCATCAGCAAATGGCATTTTTGCAGTCAGCTCTTTCGCAACCTTTAGTGTGTAATCAACTTGAATTAAGCTTGAGTCATTTGGCTTGGCTTGAACAAGGTGTCAGTGGTGGTTGTTCTGGCTATGGCGCCACTAATTTTGTTTCGGGTACTATTGAATACTGCCAATCAAACCATGTGCAATTACAATCTTGGGGTAGTTTGAGTCAAGGTCTGTTTTCAGGCCGTGATGTGAGTCAAGAAAACCCCGCCGTGCAACAAACCGCGCATTTGGTTGCAACCCTCTCTGCTGAATATGAGGTCAGTCGAGAAGCCGTTATACTTGCTTGGCTAATGCGTCACCCCGCGAATATTCAACCTGTGATCGGTACAACTCAACCAGACCGAATAAAAGCCTGCGCTCAAGCTCAGAAAATCACCTTAAGTCGTGAACATTGGTATGCACTTTATGTTGCTGCACGAGGTAATGAATTACCCTAAACATTGTTCAAATTTTCTCTTAGGCTTATTTATCCTGTCACTCATTTTGAGAATGAGGTTTACCGTGTTATGCGGTCGGCCTTCATTATCAAAGCAAGCCGCTTTTCATTTACTCAATAGCTAATATCTCACTTGTGCCTTAACTTTCTGCTTAGGACCCAATCACTGTTTTAGCAAAAGTGGTCTCGAAAAAGTGCGATTAAAGTACTTATAACTACACTTCATGTTGTATGCTTTTTGAACACCTTTATATAACGATACCCAAACAGTCAACTAAGATGCTTTTTGTGTGTCATTGTAAGAAATCAGCGGACTTATATACCGTTAAAATCTAGGAACTAAGCAATTGTGAAATGGCTTTTCAGTGAACTAATACGACGCAATGTGATAAGCACTATGATTGCTTATGCAGGACTAACGTGGTTGCTGTTACAGGTGGTGGCGGTGGTATCAAGCATGATGCCGGTGCATCC
>NZ_JANQVQ010000016.1 GCF_030730205.1 Paraglaciecola sp. | reverse complement strand
TTAGTTAATATCAGCTAGTCTAAGGTGTGGGCTGTTACTTAGCATAAAAAAATAACTATCGACTAGGGACTCGGCATTTTTTGCCAAATCATAAGTTTGGGGATGGAACAGCCAATTGTTCATAATGCCACTAAAAAAGGCGTGTTTAGCAAAAGCGGCTTTTTTAATATCTAAATTCACAGGTAGCTGCCCCCGCTTTATGGCATTGTTAAAGGTTCGTTCAATTCTGCTGGTGACTTCTTGAAATGAAAGTAGTTGCTTTTCTTCTAGTTGAGTAACTTGGCCGTTATACTCAAATTTATGCATCATTACTGAAAAAACTTGCTGTAGGCGTCTATCTGACGCTATTTGCTGCAGAAATTCTATGGAAAATTCACGAAACTTCCCAAGAGGATCTGGTTCATTTTCGTCTGCGCATGCTTCTACCAAAGACTCCAGAGGCAGATGCACTCTCTCTATCATGGCTTCAAATAGTTCCATCTTATTTTTGAAATGCCAATATATCGCGCCACGCGTCATACCTGCATGGGTCGCAACATCCATTAAGGTTGTTTGAGAATAACCTTTGTCGAAGAAAATCTGCTCTGCTGAATCTAATAATATATTTCGCGTTGCAATAGCGTCTTCTTTGGTTTTTCGGGCCATAGATACCTCGTTATGTGCCTAAATTGTTTCTGCTGCGTAAAGAGGTGTAACAAAATTCGTAATTCGCTTTGCAGCGGTTGCAATTGTAGCGGTACAGCCAGTAGAATACAATACATGCACGAATGTATGTAAATATTTTGTAAATAAAACATATTCTTATTTTTATCTTGTTTCATAATTAGCCGCCTTTAGTGTCCGCTAAATTTGAACAGCTAGTAATCAAATTGAGGTCTTAATGAAACTTTCTCGCTTTTTTACAACATTGGTTTTACTGGGTGGTAGTGCTTTATTTTTAAGTGCCTGTTCATCAGAAAAAAATGGAGCGGAAAGTCAACAAAGACCTCCTCAGGCCGTCGATGTTGTTACACTGGTTGCACAAGACGTATTGTATACTCAATCGTTACCCGCACGGTCTATTGCATCGAAGAAGTCACAAATTCGACCTCAAGTAAGTGGCATTATTATGCAACGCTTGTTTGATGAAGGCTCCGTAGTAGAAGCGGGCCAACCTTTATATCAAATCGATCCTACCGTTTATGAAGCAAATCTACTTTCAGCAGAGGCAGAAATTGCTGAGAACAAAGCAAACTTGCAAGAAGCTAAAGCGGATTTAAGTCGTTATAACAAGTTGATTAAACAAAAGTTGGTGAGTCAGCAAGATTTGGATATTGCTCAAGCTCAGTTTGATGGTCTTGAGGCAAAAGTAGGGGTACTTGAGGCTGCTCTACATAAAGCCAAGTTAAATATTAAATACACCAAAGTGTTAGCGCCTATCGGTGGCCGCATCAGTAAGTCCAGTGTAACCGAAGGGGCGTTGGTTGTTGAGCAGCAAGCTGCTGCCCTAGCTGAAATTACTCAGCTTGATCCTATTTATTTTGACCTGCCTATGGCAAATGATGATTTGCGCAGAATTAAGCAACGTATTGCCACTGGTGAACTTCAGTCTGTTGACCCTGTCGCAGTGTTAACCTTCAGTGACGGCGAAAAGTACGTGTACGATGGTGAGGTTAAATTTAACGAGGTTCAAACAGACCCTTCTACTGACACCGTGTCTATCCGCGTTGAGTTCTCTAATCCTGAATATATTTTATTACCCGGCATGTTTGGTAAAGTCACAGTGCATCAGGCAAAACGCATCAACTCTTTGTTGATTCCACAGAAATCATTGCTGTTTAGTCAGGACAACAAACCCTATGTTTATGTTGTAGATAATAATAATACGGTGCAGCAGCGTTTTGTCACTATTGACCGCGCTTTTGATGCTTCATGGTTAATTTTGTCAGGTTTAACAGCGGGCGAGAGAGTGATAGTGGCTGGCCTGCAAAAAGTGGCTATTGGTATGACGGTAGCGCCTAACGATATTACTCAGCAGCAGAAGGCGGCTTAATCATGGCAAAGATTTTTATCGAACGACCCATACTTGCATGGGTAATTGCGATTATGATTATGTTAGGTGGTACCTTAGCAATGATGCAACTGCCGGTATCGCAATATCCAAATGTAGCGCCTCCCACCGTGACGATTTCAGCTTCTTATTCGGGGGCGTCTGCGCAAGTGGTGCAGGACACTGTTATTCAAGTTATCGAGCAAAACCTAACGGGTATCGATAACGTTCAATATATAAGTGCTAATAGTGATTCAACGGGTAACGCCAATATCACGGTGACCTTTGAGGCAGGCACGGATCCAGATATTGCCCAAGTTCAAGTGCAAAATAAATTACAAACGGCGATGACCTTACTACCCGAAAAAGTGCAACAAGCTGGTGTTCGGGTGGCTAAATCGTCTTCTGGTTTTTTGTTAGTAGCCGGTTTTTATTCCTCTGACGGGCGTATGGATCGCTTCGATATTTCGGATTATGTGGCCTCTAATGTCAAAGACCAAGTTAGCCGCTTGTCCGGCGTGGGTACTATTCAGTTTTTTGGATCACAATATGCGATGCGAGTTTGGCTTAATCCAGACAAACTAACGCAGTATGGGGTGACGGTCAGTGAAATAATTAGCGCTATAAAAGCGCAAAACTCGCAAATAGCAGCGGGTGCATTAGGTGGCGCGCCATCAATTGCTGGCCAACAAATTAGCGCCAGTATCGTGGTAGAAACCGGGCTAGAAACACCTGAAGAGTTCGGTGATATACTGTTACGGGTTGCTGATGATGGGTCAACTTTGCGATTGTCAGATGTAGCACGTATTGAACTGGGTGGTGAAAATTACCAAATATTATCCGAGTACAATAATCAGCCGGCAGCGGGTATGGCCATCAGTTTGGCATCTGGTGCTAATGCTTTAGACACGGCAGCCTTGGTTAAAGAGCGTATTGCTCAATTGCAGCCGCAATTTCCAGCGGGGCTAGAGGTGGTTTATCCCTATGATTCAACACCTTTCGTTAAACTATCTATTGAATCAGTTATTCATACCTTATTAGAAGCCATTGTCTTGGTCTTTTTTGTCATGTTTTTGTTTTTACAAAACTTCAGGGCAACGCTTATACCCACTATTGCTGTACCGGTAGTGTTGTTAGGCACCTTCGGTATTCTGTATCTGTTCGGTTACTCAATAAATACCCTCACGATGTTTGCCATGGTATTGGCTATTGGTTTATTAGTTGATGACGCAATTGTCGTAGTAGAAAACGTTGAACGGGTGATGCATGAAGATGGCTTGTCGCCCAAAGAAGCCACTAAAAAATCGATGAAGCAAATTACCGGAGCACTTATTGGTATTGCGTTAGTGCTATCTGCGGTGTTTGTGCCGATGGCCTTTTTTGGCGGTTCAACAGGTGTGATTTACCGTCAGTTTTCCGTCACCATTGTATCTGCGATGGCACTATCGGTGCTGGTGGCGTTAATCTTAACGCCGGCCTTATGTGCCACTATGCTCAAACCTATTTCTAAAGAGCACAAAGCGCAAAGCGGCTTCTTCTTTTGGTTTAACAATAAATTTGAATCCATGACCAAAGGGTACCAAAACTCATTGGGTCGCATTTTAGGTCGTACCGGCCGTTATATGCTGATTTATGTCGTTTTGGTTGCCGTACTAGGCGTGTTATTCATGCGTTTACCGACAGGCTTCTTACCTGATGAGGATCAGGGGCGTATGTTTGCTCTTGTTTCTTTGCCCCAAGGTGCCTCAATGGAGCGCTCATCTTTGGTGATGGATAAAGTAGAAAAATACTTTTTAGAAGATGAAAAAGAAAATGTTGAAGCGATGTTTTCAGTGGTTGGCTTCAGTTTTCAAGGTAGCGGACAGAACAACGGTATGGCCTTTTTACGACTCAGAGATTGGGAAGAAAGACCTCGAGAGGATCAAAACGTTCAAGCAGTGGCTGCGCGCGCCATGGGGGCGTTATCGCAACTTAAAGAAGCGTCCGTATTTGCTTTTATTCCTCCACCTATCGCTGAATTAGGTAATGCCACTGGTTTTACATTTGAGCTACAAGACCTTAGTGGTAAAGGGCATCAGGCGTTAATGGCTGCACGTGACCAATTATTAGGCATGGCGTCTCAAGATAGTCGTTTACTCGGAGTACGTCCTAATGGCTTAGGGGATACCACCCAATTTAAAGTCAATATTGATAAACAAAAAGCCATGGCCTTAGGAGTGTCAATCGCCGATGTCAATCAAGTATTTACTACTGCTTGGGCTTCTACTTACGTCAATGACTTTGTTGATGGTAATCGAGTGAAAAAGGTCTTTGTGCAAGCCGACGCCCCTTACCGCATGATGCCGGATGATATTAAAGATTGGTATGTGCGAAATGATGAAAATAAAATGGTGTCACTCAGTGCGATCAGCACCTTTGGATTGGTATCAGGCTCACCTAAATTAGAGCGCTATAATGGCGTTTCGTCTGTCGAAATTTTAGGGCAAGCCGCTCCGGGTCTGAGTTCTGGTGCAGCAATGGAAGCAATGGAAGAATTGGCAGCCAAGCTTCCTGAAGGTTTTGGATTTGAGTGGTCAGGGTTATCGCTACAAGAGCAAAAATCGGGTTCGCAAGCGCCCATGTTATACGCGCTGTCGATCTTAATTGTATTCCTATGTTTGTCCGCCTTATATGAAAGCTGGAGCATCCCTACCGCGGTGGTATTAGTTGTGCCGCTAGGGATTTTAGGTGCAGTGATTTTTACCTTGCTCAGAGGTCTTACAAACGATGTGTATTTTCAAGTCGGCTTGCTCACCACCATAGGTTTGGCCGCCAAAAACGCCATATTAATTATTGAATTTGCGAAAACCTTGTATGAAGAGGGAAATAGTCTGATTGATTCTGCAATTGAAGCATCAAGGCAGCGTCTACGTCCTATCATCATGACATCTCTAGCCTTTATGTTGGGCGTTACTCCCTTAGTATTAAGTTCAGGAGCAGGCTCCGGAAGTCAGCACGCTATTGGTACTGGTGTATTTGGTGGAATGTTTTCTGCAACTGTTCTAGCCGTATTCTTTGTTCCGCTGTTTTTTGTATTTGTTTATCGAATTTTTGGTATCGACAAAAAACAAAGCGAACCACAAAAAGAGGATGAAAGTCATGTTTAGTCCCTTATTTGTTGCCTTGGTGATGGTTATCTCCCCAATGCTGGCCTACGCCTTGGGTGCGCTACTTTTTTCAATGTTTGAGTGTAAAAAAATGAAATCTACTAGCAAGGTTAAGGCTCAGGCTTAAGGTTGTATTTGCTATTTATTGGGTTAGGACTGAAGCAAACTAATTTGCTAAACTGCTGCCACTATCGATTTTAGGCTAACATGCACCTTTGATTATATCTTTCTTGGGTGCTTGAACGTTATTCAGACAAAAGGGTACTAACATGACTAGAACAGTACAGTGCGAATACTTAAAAAAAGACGCTGAAGGTCTCGACTTTCAACTTTACCCGGGTGACTTGGGCAAGCGAATTTTTGACAACATCAGTAAAGAAGCATGGGCGTTGTGGCAAAAGAAACAAATTATGTTAATCAATGAAAGAAAGCTAAACATGATGAATGCCGAACATCGGCAATTTTTAGAAGCTGCTATGAGCGACTTTTTGTTTGAAGGCAAGGATGTTGAAGTTGAAGGATACGTGCCGGTAAAACAACAGTAAAACCCACTGTTTTTGGAATGAAAGCGGGCAATTTGATAATTATTAACCACTGTTTGTTTGTTTTTACAGCAGTCAGTAAAAAAAGTGTTTTTTTTTATATAAAATAGTTGACTTGAATCGCCATAATCCGTTTAATACGCACCCACGACGAAGCAGGTCCTACAAAACATCGTAAGGCGCTAGTCAACCAGTTTTGCCCAGATAGCTCAGTCGGTAGAGCAGGGGATTGAAAATCCCCGTGTCGGTGGTTCGATTCCGCCTCTGGGCACCATTACAACAAAGCCTGCAAGAAATTGCGGGCTTTTTTGTTTGAAGCGAAATTAAGGTAGATCTATTGTTACCTGTAAAAAGCAGCCTGACTTATTGCTTAAATAGATATTAGCTGACAGTCTAGCCATTAACTGTGTTGTATTTTTACTTTAAGACGCTTGCCTTCTAAAAATCGATAAGTTTAATATTGGTTGAAACGTCAGGAAAAATTGAAAAATATTTAGGTGAATGACTAAACAGTTGTTCAGTAAAGATTAGTCGTTATAATCTGATCCAGAATTTTGCTGAGGACGTTTTAATAACGTCAACCCTTGTGGAGAGAAACGTGAAAATAAAAAGTTTGATTTATATGGTAGTTGGTTTGTCTTTAACCTTTGTTGCTCATTCTCAGGATGCCGCCTCTGATGATATTAAATCGCGTATTCTACCTATCGGCAAAGTTCACGTTGCTGGTGCTAAGGCCGAAACAGCTTCAGCTGGCCCTCGTAGTGGCGCTCAAATTTATGGTAAAGCCTGTGTGGCGTGTCATGGAGTTGGCGTATTAGGCGCTCCTAAGCTACACGATGCTGCTGATTGGGCGCCTCGTATCAGCCAAGGGTTTGATACTATGTGGCAGCACGCTATTAAAGGTTTTAACGCGATGCCGCCAAAAGGCACTTGTGGTGATTGCACTGACGATGAAATTAAGGCTGCCATTGAGCACATGATTGAAGGTATTTAGTGCTTAGTATATAAGACAAAAGCACAAATTAAGGCCACCTAGTGTGGCCTTTTTCGTTTTTATAGTTTATTTTAAGAGATTAATTTTTGCCAAAATTCTAACTATAAGTGCATAAAAATTCATAAAATGGCTGCTCCCGATATTAATGTGGAACTTTCTCTAGAAGAGTTAAGAGAGCTAGTTCCGCAATTACAACAAGTGACAGAAAAATATAAGCGATCTGAAGCGATTCAGAAGTCGCTATTTGATATTTCTGAACTAGCCAGTTCTGTGAGTGACTTAGCTAGCTTGTACCCAGCAATTCATGAAATTATCGCTGGATTTATGCCAGCAAGAAATTTTTACGTGGCATTTTTAGAAGAAGAAAATGCGATAGTTGATTTTGCTTATTTTGTTGATGAATCTGAAGATTTACTTGAACGACAGATGTCGGCAGAAGATTTAAAAAACAGCTTAACTGGGTATATTCTCTCCAGTGGTAATTATTTATTTTTAGTCAAAGAAAACTTTCAACAACAAGTCGAACAGTTAAATATTAGGTATATAGGCCCCATGCCTGTTGATTGGATTGGTGTGCCTCTTAAGCGAGGCAATCAGATCATCGGCGCAATGGTGGTGCAAAGCTACGACGAGGCAGTACGCTACAAACAAGAAGACTTAGATGTACTGTTGTTTGTTTCACAGCATATTGTGAATAGTTTGGATCGTGTCAAAAGTCGTGAATTAACTGAAAAGACGATCCGACAACGGACAAAACAGCTTCGTCAGATGAATGACGAGTTACAGGAAGAAATTTCAGAACGTCAAAAAATCGAATCACTGCAACAGGCGCTATTTGAAATTTCTGAATTATCTGCCTCTATCGATACCGATATGAACGTTTTCTATGCCGCTATTCACGATATTCTTTCTAGATTGATTGGCGCGCCAAACTGTTATGTGGCGATACTCGATTCCCAAAAAAACTCCTTAACGTTTCCGTACTTTAAGGATGAGCTAAATACCCAAGCTGAAACCCGTTCATTGGGCCTTGGTTTAACCGAATATGTTATTCGCCAAGGGCGAGCAGCATTACTTGATTCAACTAACGTAGGTCAACTCACACAAGACAATGAGCTGGATGAAAGAATTGCAAATGTGATGATTGCTTCTAATGACTCTTGGTTAGGCGCGCCTTTATTCATTGATGGCAATATTTCGGGGGTGATTGCAGTACAAAGTTACGGTGGTAGTCATAAATATACCCAGAAAGATTTAGAGTTCCTGCGTTTTGTGTCCCACCACATTGCGGTAGCGCTGGGGCGTAAACGCTCTACTGAGGCCATTCAAACCTACAATCAGCAGTTGGCGGAAAAAGTCAAAGAACGCACAGAAGAATTAAACCAAACCAATTTGTATTTGCAAAAACAAATTGAAGAAAGAAAACAGATTCAGCAACAGCTCGTATACGACGCGCACCATGATGGCTTAACCGGACTTGCCAACCGAGTACTATTTAATAATCGACTTGAGCTCGCAGTAGCCAATAAACTTCGTTATCCACAAAATAACTTTGCGGTGGTGTTTATTGACCTCGACCGATTTAAGCAAATAAACGATTCTCTTGGTCACCATGCCGGTGACTGTTTTTTACGTGAAGTTGCTCAGCGAATATCATCTTGTATTCGTGGTCATGATTTACTGGCCCGTTTAGGTGGCGATGAGTTTGTTGTTTTATTTGATAATTTTGAAGTAGAAAAAGACATCGAAGAGATCTCTTCTCGTATCATTAATGCCATTGCAGAGCCTTTTGTTATTGATAATAAAGAAGTGTATTCTGGCGCGAGTATTGGGATTGCTTACATTGAAAACGGTTATCAATCGGCGGATGAAATTTTGCGTGATGCCGATGCTGCAATGTATCAAGCCAAAAGCTCAGGTCGTGGGCGTCATGTTATTTTTGACAAAACAATGCGAGATAAATTACTCGAAGAGCTTGAGATAGAAAGCGAGTTTAGACAAATGCTGAAACTTGAAGCTTTTGAGTGTTATTCGCAGCCAGCCTTTGACTTAATAAGCAAAGAGAACATTTACGAAGAGTGTTACATTAGGTGGGAACATTCAACCCTCGGTAAAATTAAACGAGAGCAGTATTGGCAAATTGCTGAGCAAAGTGGCTTAACCGTTGAGATGGACAAGTTCATGCTCAAAAAAGCCTGCGCTGTGTTAAAGCAATGGTCACTAAGCAACTCACAGAAAGTTAATCACCGTTTAGCCATTAATTTATCTATCCACCACCTTACTCAATCATCGCTAGCAATCCAATTAGTCGAACAAATTAAGCAGGCTGGAGTTGATCCTAAAAAGCTCGTTATCGAGTTTGATGAAAACGATTTAAATCGCCGCTCACAATTTGTCTTACCAGCCATAAAAGTATTAAAACGTTCAGGCATTACCTTGGTATTAGATAATTTTGGTAGTGGCTTAGCGTCTTTGAGTTACTTGTATTCCTACCCTTTTGATTATGTAAAAGTCGATCATCGTTTTGTTAGCACCATTCCTCGTTCTGAGCGCAACTTAAAATTAGTGCAGTCGGTCTTATCTATCTCCACTCATTTAAAATTTAAGTTAATCGCAGAAGGCATTAAAACCGATGAGCAATACCAAGCATTGATTAACGCTGGATGTGAATTTGGTCAAGGGACTTACTTGCAAAAAGCACAGCTATTACCGATTTGTCATGAGGGGATAAAGAGCGTTGAACCTCACCTCATATAGTGGAGTGTTATTTTTTAGCTAACATATTGCGTAAGTTTGCTATACCAACCTGACCTTTTTGTTGACGCACTTCAGCGCTATCCTTATTTTTCTTTTGTTCCCATACAATGTCGTCCTGAGGCAGTTCATATAAAAATCGACTGGGTTCAGGATTAATGATTTCACCAAATTGACGTCTTTCCTTTACTAAGGTGAAAAATAAATTTCGCTGTGCCCGGGTAATACCCACATAGGCTAGTCGCCGCTCCTCGTCAATATTGTCTTCATCAATACTGCTTTGATGGGGCAGTAAACCTTCTTCCATCCCGACCATAAAAACATAAGGGAACTCCAAACCTTTTGAGGCATGTAGGGTCATTAACTGCACTTGATCTGACTCATCTTGGTCTTCTCCTCGTTCCATCATGTCACGTAAGATGAGGCGATTGACTACTTCTTGTAAGGTCATCGGTGGGTCAAGTTCGTTGCCCTCTAACATACCGCTTATCCAGCCAAATAAAGTACTGATGTTGGCCATAGCCATTTCGGCTGCTTTAGGGCTTGTGCTAGTCTCGTATAGCCATTCTTCATAGCCCATGGCCTTAATCATGTCCCGCACTGTGGAAATGCCATCGCCTCGTTGAACGTGGTCAGACAATTCAACTATCCATCGGCTAAATTGTTCAATTGAAACCAGTGCTTTACCGCTTACATGCTCTTGTAATTGCGGATCAAATGCCGCGGCAAACATAGAGGATTTATTTTTGTTTGCTAAGTTGCCTAGTTTTTCTAGGCTTACACGTCCTATGCCACGTGTAGGGGTATTGATTACCCGTAATAAGGCATTGTCATCATCTTGATTAACCAACAAGCGCAGGTAGGCCATGATATCTTTTACTTCAGTACGTCCGAAAAACGACATGCCACCACTTATTTTGTAGGGGATACGATTACTCATTAAAAATTTTTCGAATACTCGCGACTGAAAATTTCCGCGATACAAAATGGCATAGTCTTTAAAGTGTGTTGCCTTCATAAATTTGTGTGCAAGCATTTCAGCCACTACCCGCTCTGCTTCGTGCTCTTCGTTTTTAGCAATGATGACATTCAAAGCATCACCATAACCGAGCTCAGAAAACAGTTTTTTTTCGAAAACGTGAGGATTATTTTGAATTAATATATTAGCGCAGTGCAGAATTCGACCTGAAGAACGATAATTTTGTTCTAACTTAATTACCCGTAAACTGGGGAAATCTTTTTGTAATAAAATGAGGTTTTGTGGCCTGGCTCCACGCCAAGAATAAATAGACTGGTCGTCATCACCTACCACGGTAAAACGCGCCCGTTCACCAACCAACAGCCGTACTAGCTCATATTGGCTGGTGTTAGTGTCTTGATACTCATCGACTAATAGATAGCGGATCTTCATTTGCCATTTTTGGCGAACCGTTTCGTTCGACTGTAACAACAGCGTTGGCAGTAAAATCAAATCATCAAAATCAAGGGCATTATAAGCACGTAAATTATTGTGATAACGCTGATAAAACTCGGCAAATTCAGCATCACTGGCTGATAGCGACATTTTCTGTAAATGTTCAGGCAAGATTAAGTCATTCTTCCATGACGAAATACGGCTTTGTAATTGGCTCAGTTGTTCTTTATCACCGTCAAGCTCGACAGTGGTGAGATCTTTGAGTAGGGCCAAACTGTCTTTATCATCAAACAGTGAAAATCCCGGTTTTAACCCTAGGGTTTTCACTTCAGCCTTAATAATTGTTAAGCCGAGCGTATGAAATGTCGAAACTTTTAAGCCCCTAGCTTCTTTTTTCCCGAGGGTTTGGCCAACTCGCTCTTTCATCTCACGGGCAGCTTTATTGGTAAAAGTAACCGCAGCGATAAATCGGGCAGGCATGTCACATTCACGCACCAAATAAGCTATTTTATTGGTAATTACTCGAGTCTTGCCGCTGCCAGCTCCAGCGAGAACTAAGCAAGGGCCTGAGATGTAATTTACTGCTTCATTTTGGCCTGGGTTGAGTTTCATGTGTCCTTAAAATTGCCTGTTTACTGTGTGGGCCGTGGATTGTAAGAAATTATCAATGTTTTGACCAACAATACCCGAATAGATTGCGCAATGAGGTTTTTTTAAGGTGGTTTATCTTTTGGCTTTGGTTACAATACGTTTTTATTCAAGGACAAAACCCATGTTAAATCCCAAAAAGCTAGAAGAAATAGCCAAACAAATTTCTGACTCAGTACCCCAAGGCGTAAAAGAAATGGCTGAAGGTGCTGAATCACGGGTTAAACAAATTTTACAAAATCAAATTAGTCGCTTGGATTTTGTTAGCCGTGAAGAATTTGATGTGCAAACTCAAGTCTTAATTCGAACCCGTGAAAAATTGGCTGCGCTTGAAGCGCGTATTGCTGCTTTAGAAGCCAGCGCTAAGGAAGATTAAGCCAATAGTGCAGCATAATGCCTAAAGCGATGACTAAACCCACGTAGTGATTATGTAAAAATGCTGCAAAACATGCTTCTCTCACCCGATCTTTAATTAAAAACTGTTGATACAGAAAAAGTCCGAGACTAATAACTAGGGCGCAATATACCGGCCATGAATAGCCGAGTGTGATACTGATGAACAGCAGGATTGCCAAGGTGATAAGTTGCAATGCAAAGATGATTAGTTTGTCGTACTGACCGAATAATACTGCCGTTGATTTAACGCCTATTCTAATATCGTCATCACGATCTACCATGGCATATTGGGTGTCGTAGGCCACCGTCCAGCATAAGTTGGCTAAATACAAACACCATGTTATCCAACTGAGTTCTTGATTGATGGCCATAAAAGCCATAGGAATAGACCATCCAAAGGCGGCCCCCAAAACGACTTGAGGTAGATGAGTATATCGTTTCATAAAAGGGTAAAGAGTGGTTAAGGCCAGTGCGCCAAATGAAAGCACAATAGTTTGCCAGTTCAACCAGAACACCAAAAATAGCGCAATCGCCAACAGCGAAAAAAAGCACATTAAGGCCTGTTTACTACTAAGCTCTCCTGTTGCTAAGGGGCGTTGAGAAGTACGTTTAACCGCACCGTCAATTTTACGATCAGCAAAGTCATTAATAACGCAACCTGCGGCTCGCATGACGACAGTACCAAGTACAAATATCAATAAAATCCCTGATGGTGGTACACCCTTCGCTGCTATCCACAGCGCCCATAAACAGGGCCACAACAACAAATAAATACCAATGGGTTTGTCCATGCGCATTAAGCGCCAATAAGCTGAAAAGGGTTTAGTTAACATTAAGTGATACTCGTATCGCTGCATTGTTCATAAGCCGGTGACTGAGGTAAAAACAACTCTGCGACTGACATAGGTAAGCCCGAAAATTGAAATATTGACCGCCGCGCCCATATTGTTTGCTGGCATGAAATATTTAAGGCAGCGGTAACCGCGTTTTTTTCATCTAACTGGGTTAGTTGAAAGGGCATACGCTTAAATCGTGGATCATTGAAAATGAGCTTTCCAAGTGGTTGCTCACCCAACTCTGCAAACTCTGCATCGCACATTTTCTGAGGAATAATCGAACGAGCAAATACCCATGGTTGGTGATTGCCCCACAACACCACCTCTCTAACTTGCCAATCTTGTACGTGCTTACTTGGCACAAGACTATTTAATTGTGACATTTCCTCAAGACTGACCGGGACATGCCGTTGACCTAGTAATTGCACATGAAAATGATCACAGTGTGACTGTAAGCGCTCAGTTAAAGAACCGGTGTCTAACAGCCAGTTTTTAAGTTTGGTGTTAGGGATAAGATAGCGTTCAGGTGGTTGCCAATATGCGCTAAGACCAATTGGAAATGAATGACTCGTTTTCAAATTTTGTTCTTTGTATTTTCAATAGTTTGCATAGTAACAAGACAGACGCTAAGACTAAAGCAAGGACGATATAGTTTTATCTAATCTCAATAATTTTGTTAAACTGTGGTCACTGTCTAAGTAGGTAATTCAAAATCATATGTATAGATACATGCGTAAAATCTCTTTGATATTTGCTTTAGTGTTTGCTGCTCAAAGTCAGCTTGGTGCTCAAGAAGTCGCAGGGAAAAATTTTGCTTATTTTAGTCTTGAGCCCGACATCGTCACTAATTACTTGGGCGTGAATGCACGAAAGTTGGGCTATGTGCGGGTTACCTTAGAGCTTATGTTGGAGGATGCGGATTACTTAATCGCAGCTGAGCATCATGCCCCTTTGCTGCGAGCTATTACCATAGAAATTTTTGGCCGCCAGACTGAAGAAAAAGTGAAATCACTTACTGGCCGGGAAGACATTCGTCGTGCCTGTCTCGAAAAAATGCGTGAATTAATGAAAAAAGAAACAGGCAGTGAGATGGTTAAAGATGTTATTTTTACAAAATATCTCTATCAGGGGTAACCTGTTTACATTCAAACCGGCTTAAGACGAAAGCAAATAAACACCCAGATATTAGCCCCGCCGTATGAGCAGTATTGGCCATATGGAGCCACAATATATCCGCATAACCTACGACTAACCAAACCAATAAAAAAATAATTATTGGTTTTGGTAAGCTTATTCCCCATTGCGGTTTTAACCAGCCTAACCACCATACACAGCCTACTAAGCCATATACCACGCCAGACAAACCGCCAAAGTTAGGGCCATCAATCAGCAGTTGGGCAATATTTGATGTAATAGCGGTAAATAAAAATAACAGCAACAAACAACTCTTCCCAAAGGTTTGCTCAATTTGCTTGCCTAACATCCACCACCACAAAATATTAAAAGCGATATGAAGGGTAGAAAAATGAATAAAGGCGGGTCCCACTATCCGCCACCATTGATGGTTATCGGCTAAATCTGACAGCGGCAAAATTCGAAGCCAATTATACGGTCCCAGTATGCCCAAAAATGCCAAGCCAAAAGTGAGTAAGCATACAACCAGTATAATAGAGGTGAGGGGAACTTGTTTGAGGTTTTGCACGATAAGCTGCGACGAAAACCACGAGCTAGCGGGCAAGTTAATACTGTTACCTTGTTGCCAAGCTGCTTCTTGATATTTTGTTGCATAGGGATCAGCAACAAATTCATCTGCAATGGATTTTGCTATTTGCCACTGTGACTGATGCACCACGACACTATGACCATTAGGTTCATGGGCCAAAATATACTGTGCTTCAACCCCCTGATTTTGCAGATAATCAGTCAATAATCTCGCGGGGCGTTCTTTAGAAAAAGTGACTAATAGGTTTAAATCAGAAATACGTATTTTCCTTACTACTTTTACTCTGCTTGACCTTGAGCGATTGTTTGGCTTTTACGCCACGCCTCAAAACCGCCATCTAAGCTATACACTTCTTCAAAACCTTGGTGGATCAGAAACTGTGCAGCTTGTTGGCTACTAATGCCATGATAACAACAGACAATGACTGGCGTAGAAAAATCCGTACTCGCAACAAATTGTTGCAATGTACCGTTTGTTAAGTGGCTTGCTTGGGGAATATGCGCCGCTGCAAATGAGTTTTCATCACGAATATCGACCACTTTTGCCAATCCCAGGCTTAATTTTTGCTGCGCATCTTGTACAGATATATGAGCGAACTGCTCCATCATATAGCGTTCCTAGTGAGTTTAGGACTAAATAACTTGCGGTATTTAGCCCAATAATTTACTGCCAATTTAGAATGACTTTGCCTGATTGACCCGAGCCCATGGTCTCGAAACCTTGTTGAAATTCATCAATGGGAAACTGGTGCGTTATTATCGGACTTAAATCTAAGCCACCTTGAATAAGACTTGCCATTTTATACCAGGTTTCAAACATTTCTCGACCATAAATGCCCTTTATTGTTAAACCTTTAAAAATGACTTGGTTCCAGTCAATAGCCACATCGTTAGGAGGAATACCTAACATCGCGATTTTTCCGCCATTGTTCATATGAGTGAGCATATCTCGCAGGGCTACAGGTACGCCAGACATTTCTAAACCAACGTCAAAGCCTTCGGTCATGCCGAGCTCATTCATCACCTCTTTAAGACTCGTTTGAGTAATATTAATTGCCCGGGTTGCGCCCATCTTTTTGGCAAGCTCCAAGCGAAAATCGTTTACGTCGGTAATCACTACATTACGAGCACCCACGTGTTTCGCTACTGCGCAAGCCATAATTCCGATGGGGCCAGCACCGGTAATTAATACATCTTCGCCAACTAAATCGAACGACAAAGCTGTGTGTACAGCATTGCCGAAAGGGTCAAAAATGGCAGCTAGTTCACTGGAGATATTATGTGGAATTTTAAAAGCGTTAAACGCTGGAATAGCCAAGTATTCAGCAAAAGCACCTTGACGGTTTACCCCTACACCGGTGGTGTTACGGCACAAATGACGACGCCCAGCGCGGCAGTTTCGGCAGTGTCCACAGGTGATGTGCCCTTCGCCAGAGACGCGATCACCAATAGCGAAACCTCTTACTTCTTGTCCTAAAGCAACCACTTCGCCAACATACTCATGCCCCACGACCATAGGCACAGGTATGGTTTTTTGCGACCATTCATCCCAATGATAAATGTGCATGTCAGTGCCACAAATGGCGGTTTTATGGATCTTGATTAATAGATCGTTATGCCCCACCTCTGGCATCTCGCATTCGGTCATCCATATGCCTTTTTCTTTGTGTAACTTGGCTAAAGCCTTCATGCAATCACTCCTAAGTCTTTACCTACGGCAATAAACGCGTCTATGGCTTGATCAACTTGTTCAAGGCTGTGAGCCGCTGACATTTGTGTACGAATACGAGCTTGTCCCTTAGGCACGACTGGGAAAGAAAAACCAACGACATAGATCCCTTTTTCAAGCATGCGCTCAGCCATGTCACTGGCAAGTTTAGCGTCGCCTAACATAACCGGAATAATGGCATGGTCTTTACCTGCTAGCGTAAAGCCTGCATCGGTCATGCGTTGTCTAAAGTGTTTGCTGTTACGATTCAATTGCTCACGTAAGGCTTTGCCTGTACTCATCATCTCAAAGACTTTTAAAGATGCTGCAACAATGGGCGGTGCGACTGAATTCGAAAATAAATAAGGGCGAGAGCGTTGACGTAACCAGCTAATCACTTCTTTTTTACCAGATGTGTAACCGCCAGATGCGCCCCCCAAAGCCTTGCCCAAGGTGCCAGTTAATATATCTACACGACCTAATACGTCACAATATTCATGACTGCCACGACCCGTGTCTCCAACAAATCCAGTCGCGTGGCAATCATCGACCATAACCAAGGCATCATATTTATCTGCTAAGTCACAGATGGCTTTTAAGTTTGCAATCACACCGTCCATTGAAAACACGCCATCTGTGGCAATGAGTTTGGTTCGTGCTCCGTCTAAACCAGCTTGAATCAGTTGTGCCTCTAATTCTTGCATATTGTTATTGGCATAGCGGTAACGTTTCGCTTTTGATAAACGCACACCATCAATAATACTGGCATGGTTTAAGGCATCAGAAATGATAGCGTCGTCAGCCTCTAAAATGGTTTCAAACAAACCACCATTGGCGTCAAAACAAGACGGGTACAATATGGTGTCTTCGGTTGCTAAAAAGTCGCTGATTTTAGCCTCTAATTGTTTATGAATATCTTGGGTGCCGCAAATAAAACGCACTGATGCCATGCCAAAGCCATGAGAATCCAACCCCTGTTTTGCTGCCGTAATAAGATCGGGGTGATTAGCCAAACCCAAATAATTGTTTGCACAAAAATTGAGTACTTGCTGGGCGTTGTTGACGGTTATATCAGCTTGTTGACTCGAATTAATAACACGTTCTGTTTTGTACAAACCTTGGGCTTTAGTGTCTTCAATTTGCTGCTGTAGGCGGTTAAAAAAGTCTTGTTTCATCATGCTGTCCGTTGAAAGTCTAGGAGGCTATTCTACTGGTATTAAATGAACATAAGCTAATCTGTTGTGTAAATTAACTCGTGCAGAGTAAGCACCAGTGTCAGTAGAATTTTACAATGTTGAGGATATACTTCAATGCTAGTTAGAAGGGGTAAGCCAAATTCCGTTTTCTACTTTATTGGGTAATAGGCTATAGAGCTCTATTTCGTCAATCGGTTTAGAAATAAAATAACCTTGGCCGATATTACAACGCATCGTGCTTAACATTCCAAGCTGAGCCTGTGTTTCGATGCCTTCTGCTATCACTTGCATACCAAGATTACCGACCATTGCAATAATTGACGAAACTATTTTCATTTCAGCATTATCTTCTTGCATGGTAGAAACGAAACTGCGATCTATTTTTATGTATTCAACCGGCATTTGCCTTAAATAAGACAACGATGAATAACCAGTACCAAAATCATCGATTGAAAAGGTAAAACCTAAGGCACGTAACTGATGCATGGTATCGATGGTTTGTTTTACATCAGCTACGACGGTTTGCTCAGTGAGTTCTAATTCGATTTGCGAGGCATCACGAGAGTAAACCACCAATTGCTCTTTGAGAAAGGGAATAAGTAAGGGATCCAAAAACTGACTAGCAGATAGATTTACCGCTACTTTTAAGCCAGGCATGCCAATCAAATCTAACTTTTCTAGGATGACAAATGCACGGCGTAAACCCCAATAGCCTAAATTGATCATGCTTTCTGAATTTTCAATAACCGGAATAAATTCATCAGGCGCGATACGACCTTTTTGAGGATGAAACCAGCGTATTAAGGCTTCAAAACCAATTAACTTATGAGTATTGATGTCAATCTGGGGTTGCAGAGCAAAACTAAGCTCGTCATTGTGCAAGGCGTGACGAAGTGCTATTTCTATCTCTGCATGGCGCATGACATCGTTTAGCATATTGCTATTAAAAATTGTAATTTTATTGCTTCCAGCGTCTTTAGACGCTTTCATGGCAATGTCGGCTTGGCGAATAAATTCATCTACCGAGATAAGTCCTGTATCAGTGCAAGTCACGCCAATACTGCAAGAAGAATAAAATTGACGTTCACCAACAACAATAGGGTCGTGAAAATGTTGAATCAGTTTTTTAGGTAGTTCTTGAGCTCGATTGCCTTGCTCACTTTCGTGAAAAATAATGATGAATTCATCACCGCCAAGGCTGAAAAGTTGTTCATTATCTTGTAAACATTGCTGAATATGGTTTGCGCCTTGGATCAAAAATTCGTCTCCAATACTGTGTCCATAGCTATCATTGACCTTGCGAAATTTATCAAAGTCTAGAAACAGTAAGACGAGCCTGCCTAAAGTATGACTTAAATCGGATAAACGCTTTTTAATCTCATGATTCAGCATGTTTCGATTTGGAAAACCAGTCAGGCGGTCGTATAAGGCAATGGTTTCGAGTTCCTTTGTGCTCTTTTCAATCTTTTTGTCGAGCTTTTCTAATTCATCACCTAATAAACAGGTGGTGTCTTGCAGAATGTCTATTTCATCTAAAAAATATTGCTGGTCGGTTCGTTTATGCTGGCGAAATTCACGATAATTTTTATCTGCCAATAATGGCAGCATCTTGGTAATTGCCATCAAACGTTGGCGAAACTGTCTGGTTAAAAGCCAAATCGCGATAGCGCACAGAATCACTACGAAAATGGATATGCCAATAACATTGGTTCGATAAGCTCTGTGAGCATTACTGACATTACTAATGTTATGTACGGTCAATAAATAAATTGCCTCGTCAGTGGTCAGATCAATAGGAATAAGATTTAACAACAAATCACTCTGTGTTGTAGTGAGACGATAGCCTGTAGCAAGAAGAGAACTGACTAATAGATGAGATGGTACTTGCTGCAGCTGGTCTTGCATAAACTGCCGATTACTGGTGCTAATAGGGGGTTTAACAATAAGGTCAGTTACTTTTTTGTTTATTATCTCTTGTTGGCTAATGCCGACTATTGCCAAATCCGCCAAGGTGGTTTGATTCAGTGCTGCTAATACCTCCATTAAGGAGCTACTGATGGTCAGAACAATCACCCGGTCGTTATCAATTAAAATAGGCATGCTGATAAATTGTTGGCACTCTTCGATGCAGCGTACCACCGACAGTGATGATTGTTGTTGCAGTACATCATTAGCATGTTCTTTGACAAACTGAGGGGTGTCATCTGACGTGCTAAACAATGTTGTGCTGTTGTTATCAATTAACCATAAGTTATTAATTTGCCAATTAATATTCAGGTACTCAAATTCGTGTCTAAGAAAAGCAGCGATCGCGTTAAGTGAGTCAGGGTTGTCGTCTTGAAAATGAACAAACGATTCAAACCAAGATTCAATTCGGTTGCGCAGTAAATCTTGAATAAGCTGAAATTGTTTTTTATCTTGCTCGCGCAGTAATTGTTGTTGGTATAAATAATCTTGGTCTGTTTTGTTTATCCACAAAGCGGTCATAGAAATACTGGCAATCAAAAGAAAAGCCATAATCAGGCTCATGATTTTAAAAGGCAGACTGACAAAACGACGCATAAATTAGTACCAATACATTAGCTGGATTGCCCACATATCCCAATATTCATGCTGATTAAACTCAGTGTTTGGGATTAAGTAAGGTGCTAAATGACCAGTACCTTTTACTCGGTGATATTCGGTTTGCACTTGAATATTTTTAGCAAATTTCCATGTCAGTCCTAAGGTGAGTTGATCCATATATCCAAAATAAGCGGGAATGTTGCCATCCGATAATGCCTCTAATTTTTTACCACTGCGATCATTTCTGTCTCTGTCATAGAGATCTAAACGGGTCATTAGTGTTAGTTGTGGATTTAAAAAATAACGACCTTGAACATAGCCGCCGTCGGAAGCTGTTTTCAATTTATACGACGGAAAAAACAGACCATTTAAAGTGGGCTTTTCTCTAACAAATTCTGAAGCAAATTCCCAATTTTCACTTTGATATAAAAAATGCAAATTCATGCGCTGAGTTTTCGTCGCCCCATCAAAATAAATATCTTGCTCTGCGGCATCATAGCTAAAGTCCACTTCTAATAAAGAGACACCGAATTGCCATTGCGACGCTTTAGGGCGCCAAAAGATGCTGGCTTGCATGTCTTTATCGTGATTTACCTTGCCAAGAGCATGCACACCCAGCAAGCGGTCTCGTTGTTTATTACTGACAGGTGTTGAGCCATAGCTAAGGTTTATATCCCATTCGCCCCACGCATTTTGCGTATTGGCTACGGCCATAATCCCATCCACACCAAGGGCAAAATCTCGAAAGGCGTCAAAGTACATGGATTGTGCTAAAACGATAGATGGTCGGGTGTGTGGCACGTCGCGGGTGGCAGAATAGAGCCAGTGATAATTTTTGTTGCGACCTAACTGTAATTTTAATTGCCAGTCAGCATCGCTGAGTAATTTCCATTCAAGAAAAAGATAGTCAACACGGAATCCTTCCGGGTAGCGATTACCGCCATTTAGATAAACACCTTGCCCTGCAACACGCAATTGATTGTTGATTTTATAAGAGCCGTTTAACCCTATTTCCGTTAACTTTAATGAAACTTCTCCATCATTTTGGACAAAATTACTGTCTTGAGCTTGGATGACGCCTTGGGCCACAAAACCATGAATTTTAAGGTCGTCAGCATGAACATTGAAGGCAAACATAAAAAATACAATGAGACAAAGCCAAGGCATAATTACTGCTCCTCAATTAACTGAATTAAATGAATACCCATGGGTATTTCTGAGGTCATGACATACCCTATTGCGCCTGGTTGTTGTTTTACTTTTGCAAGCATTTCACTTTCAGTTTGCACCCTAATAGGACCTTCTCCTAAGCCAGAAAAAATCAGCTTGTTCCAAATGCGTTCTAATTGATACGGAAACACTCCAAGTATCTCGCGACTAAAGAGTTGATGGGTTCCATTTTGGTTGGCGAGTACAAACACCACGATAGGTTGAGCGTTTGGCCAGTTGGTCTGATACATGGTAAAAATGCGTTTTACTTGATCGTTGTCGAGTCGGTCAATATCAACAGATTGATTGGCGATGATACGAATGTTTTTTTCAGCGCAATAGGCAGTAGATAAAGCAAGGTTGATTACAAGTAGTAACCCTATAAAACTAACTTTTGTCGCCATCCCGCCAAATTTCAAGCCATCACTCCATTTAAACGATTTATTTTATACTAGAATATTTGTTTGAAATTCGCACAAATAAATTAGTATTCAATCTCTTACAGCTAAAACTAGTGGTCTAGAGCGCGTAATCCGATATTCATCACTATGCTGAAATCTGGTAAAGTTTAGTCTGATAAAAAACGAGCCTTGAATACATGCCAAGATTGACTGAATTAAGCGTTAAGGGAGAGTTAGCCCGCTATCTTTATTCACTGCTGTGGTTGCTATTATTACCTATTTTACTGATAAATTGGTTATTTAATTTCACTAAATTTAACTCAGTGGTAGCCAAAGAATATTTGTCACGCTTTGGTTATAGTAACAAGACCATCGTAAAAGGCGGTATCTGGTTACACTGTGCGTCGGTAGGTGAGGTTGTTGCGATGCAACAATTGGTTGAACGACTGCTAATCAGTCAGCCCTGTGGGGCAATTACAATCAGCACCAATACTAAGACAGGGCGGGAGCGTGTTCAGCAACTGTTCGCCGATAAAGTCGTTCATCTGTATTTACCCTATGATTTTTCTTGGTGTATTTATCCACTATTGAAAAAAATACAACCCAGAAAGCTGTTAATTACCGAGATGGAGCTGTGGCCTAACTTATGCCATTGCAGTTGGCGTAAAAAGGTGCCGACTTATCTTGTTAATGGGCGCATGAGTGAAAAATCAGCCGCTAGTTATCAAAAGCTTGCTTGGCTGAGTCAACCACTGCTCAATAAGCTGTCTGGGATTTGTGCTCAAGGCACCAGGGATGTGGATAATTATTTGGCGTTGGGTGCGAATAACACCACCTTAGTGCTGACCAATAATGTTAAGTTTGATTTAGTTATCAGTGAAAATGACTACGCTGAAGCGGCTAAAATGAGTGAAAAATTTCACCTTAAAAACCGCACTATTATCGTTGCGGGTAGTACCCATGATTCGGAAGAGCTGGTGGCGATTGAGGCCTACAGGCAAGTAGCGCAACAATTTCCTAATTTGCTTTTGATACTAGTGCCACGCCATCCGCAGCGTTTTTCAGAGGTAAATAACATATTGCTACAGCAAAAACTGATCTTTACTCGAATGAGTGAGCCGGAGTACAAAGAGAACCTAGAGGTATTACTCGTCGACAAAATGGGTGTGTTACGTGCGTTATATTCTTTAGCCAATATCGCTTTTGTAGGAGGCAGTATTGCCTTGCGCGGGGGGCATAATGCCCTTGAGCCTGCAGCCTTCGGCGTACCTATCTTAATGGGAAAATCAACCTACAATAATCCACAAATTTGTGAAACCTTACATCAAGCAGGCGCGTTAGCCTTTATTGAGAATAGTGAAGACTTCAGCCAACAATGTGTCAGGTGGTTGGAGGATGAAACATTGCGCCAGCAAGCTACTGACGCAGGACTAAGGGTTATCAACCAAAACAGAGGTGCTATTGAGCGTACATTAGCTGTGTTGAATTTATTGTAAGCTGCGAAAATATTCAACCAAACGTATAGCTTCATGCTCAACACCATATTGTTGTTCTACATTTATTCTGCCGTTGCGCCCTAAAGCGAATAATTTTTCTGTGTCTGCAAGTAACTGATCCATTTTTTCCGTTACGGCTTGTTGGTCATTAACTGGCACAATGTACCCATCAATGCCTGGTCGCACAATATCTTCCCATGCGCCCGCTTGGGTGGCTAATACTGCCGCGCCACTGCTCATTGCTTCTAAAACCGTTAAACCAAAACCTTCATTGTCACTCAGTGCACATACTAGGCTTAATGCGCTGAAAATTTTTGGAATAGCTGCAAATGGTAGCTCGTCGGTAAAGGTTATCCGGTTGCCTAGTCCCGCGGCTTCAATCTTCGCTTTGAGCTGGTTGACCAAATCTTTGTTGCTGCCAGAGATAGCGCCAACAACGACAGCGTTATAATCGGGATACTTATTGAGTACATCAATGCATCCTTGAACAAATAGATGCACACCTTTTTGCTTGCGCACCCGACCCAGAATACCAATCCCGTATTTGCCGCCATAACCTAATGCCTGCCACGCTTTTACTTTATCTTGTGCGGGCGAGTAGTTTTCAATTTGTACACCATGGGGGTTAATCATTGCTGGTGGCTCAGCTAAATAAGAAGCAGAGCGATTACTGACTGCAATAACACCATCCATTTGACGTGTTAACCACAGAGTTGACCCCGACCGATGACGTTGCGCTGCAGAACTAAATACCAGCTTTATTTTGGCTCTGAAAAGATATTTCAAAATAACACCTTGGATCATTTCATCTACACGACGTGCATGAAAAATGCGCCATTTGCCATTTTTTAGGGGCTTACGACACATCCAAGCCGTTTGCCAAAAACTGATAGCCAAGCTTTGGTCAGATAAAAAGTGTTTTCCCATCACTCGCAAATTGATCATGTCGCGTTGATAAGACAAGACTTGCAACATAGTCGAAGTCACACCCGAAAAGTTAGAATTAGAATTACCAATAATGAGTTCCACTTCGTCAGTTGGCACGGGTGTGGTGTAAGATTCACTCATGTTGTATATCCTGCTTATTGATTGAATTGGGCTAGAAAATCGAGACTATTTTTGTGATTTATTTACAATAAGGCTCACACTATCGGGAGTCCGCATAATAGCATGCTACAGATTGAGCGAAAAACTATTGGTGACAGTGTTTTACTGTTCGAAGACGATTTATTGGCTGATGTGTCTGTTGATATGTTTAGCGCAGACTTTTGGCAGCAGCAACATAAAGTCACAGGTCAAGCGTTTGGACGAGGCGTCACCACTTTTTTTCAACAAAAGGGTAGAGAATACGTACTGCGCCACTATCGTCGTGGTGGTTTAGTGGGAAAAGTCTTACATAATCAGTATTTATTTACGGGGTTACATCGCACCCGCGCTTGGCAAGAAATGCACTTGCTTAAGCGAATGCATCAGTGGGGCTTGCCTGTGCCCAAAGCAGCGGCTGCTCATATATGTCGTAGTGGATTGATTTACACAGCAGATATTATTTTAGAAAAAATCCCCTTAGCCCAAGACGTATTTAGTCTATTAGAAAAACAGCCTTTAAGCCCAGCGGCTTGGACGACAATTGGTGCAGTTATTAAGCAAATGCATGATAAACAAGTTTTTCATCACGATTTAAACATCCACAATATTATGCAAGATGTGCAAGGAAAAATTTGGCTCATCGACTTTGATAAATGTTACATCCGCAAGGGTGAGCAGTGGAAAAACGAGAATTTACAAAGATTATTACGCTCTTTACGAAAAGAACGAAGTAAAAATTCCCTATTTTGTTGGCAAGAAGACCACTGGCAATGGTGCCTGAGCGGTTATCAAGGAACTAGCCTTTAAAATTAAATTGGCGTGAGGGTGGGTCTTTAAGTTAGCCTAAAGCATTATTTTTGTTGTTAAAGTTAATATATGCACACTAAAGCCATTTATCCGGGTACATTTGATCCTATCACTAACGGCCACGCCGACTTAATTGAGCGTGCCGCCAATATGTTTACTCACGTTATTGTAGGCATTGCCGCCAATCCTAGCAAAAAACCCTTATTCAGTTTAGATGAAAGGGTAGAGTTGATTAAACAAGTCACTCAACATTTACCCAATGTCGAAGTCATTGGTTTTAGAGGTTTATTGGCTGATTTTGCTGAAGATCAAGGCGCAACTGTACTCATTAGAGGTTTGCGAGCAGTTTCAGACTTTGAATATGAGTTTCAATTAGCTAACATGAATCGTCGTTTAAATCCTAATCTTGAAAGTGTTTTTATGACACCATCTGAAGAAAACTC
>NZ_JANQVQ010000015.1 GCF_030730205.1 Paraglaciecola sp. | reverse complement strand
GCAAAATGGTTGTTGCAGACAAAGGTTACGATAGTGAAAAGCTCAGAGAATTTGTTCGAGATAATAACGCTACAACCGTTATTCCGCGTAAGGGAAACAGCTTAGTGGGTAATAACGATATTGACTGGTGTATGTATAAATATCGCCACTTGGTTGAGAACGCATTTGGCCGTATTAAGCAATTTAGAGGGATAGCCACAAGGTATGAAAAGCTTGAGCGAAATTATCATTCAATGGTCGCTTCAGCATTTGTAATGATGTGGCTACCAATGTGGGCTGATTGATTTATGTACTTCAAAGATCAACAGGCCCTAGTTAAACTTGTTATTACTTACCTTGCGAAATTTGGTAATCATAAATTTCTGAGCCAGCCAATAAATAACCGCCTACACCATATATTTGTGAGTCATCATAGCTTACCCCGTCAGGCGCATCGCCAATCTGTTGTACCCACCCTAATTTACCGTCTGGATGCACAGCCATGTTTAGCACTGCCCAACCTTTTTTAACAACAGGCAAGTATTCGTCTTCGTTGAGTAAGCCATTGTTAATGCCCCAGGCCACTCCATAAGTAAAAAAGGCTGTTCCACTCGTCTCAGGTTGTGCCATTCTTTCACCTGCTAACAACGACATGGACCAAGATCCATCTTGTTTTTGCAGGGTTTTTAATTTAGCTGCCATTGTTTTGAATAGATTTTCATAATAACCACGATGAGGATCGTTCTTAGGAATATATTCCATCATTCTTGCTAAGCCTGCGAATACCCATCCACTGCCTCTGGCCCAAAATAATTGCTCACCAAATTGGTCTTTCTCGGTTTTAAATCTACTATCACGATAAAGCAGGTCATGTTTAGAGTCAAAAAGGTAGTCAACCGTGGCTTTCACTTCTTTATGGGCATAATCTGCGTAACGCTTATCTCCAGTTGCTTGGGTTAAACCAAACCAAGTTGGGGGAGCCATAAATAAGGCATCGGCCCAACACCAGCGGAATTGGCAGGAGTGCAGCCCTTGGACATTTTGGTCGTTTAAAAATTCGAGTGAATTAGTTGGTGGTTTGGCTAAAATTTTATCAAAAGCTTCAATCGTTGAAGCTAATATTTTCGAGTCTTGTTTATGCTTAAGGTAATACCAAATATAGGTTTCGCTCATTAATTGGTCATCGCCAAAAAAAGGATGTAGACCCATCCGCCACTGCCAGTCGTTACCTTTATAGAATATCCACTTAGTATAAAACGGATTTTCTGAGCGTTCTGCCAATTGGGTTAAACCTGCATAAAATGCACCCTGAACCCAGCGGGCCGCCTCTAATGATTCTCCACGCTTAAAATTAAGGTAGGAAAGTGAATCAACTCGTGGGATTTGCCAATTTGCAACCTTCTCCATTTGTTTTAATACTTCCTTGCTAGCTGGCATAGAGCTTTTTATTTGAGCTGTGTTTTGCGCACTAATATCCGGTGTGGTTCCTGTAATATTTGTGCATGCTGTTGTGATAGACGCGACTAAAATCATGCAACTTACTAGCTTGGTGAGGCCAAATCTCATTTCATTATGATTAATTGAGTTAAGTTGTCGTGCCGCGTCGACTAATTTCATGAGCATGTCTGTATTTTCCTAAGGGTTTTTGTGAAATAGGTTGTAACTATATGACTAATGTTGCATTATTGTGATTAATATTGCAATTATTTTACAATATTACTGATGGCGACAGTGAATATATGTAAAAAGTAAATTAGAGTATCAAAAATGAATCGACGCAATTTTCTCACTGGCGGTGCTGGCGCCCTAGCTCTTTCAACCACCGGCTGCAAGTTTGATTGGTTGACCGAATTGAAAAAAGAATATCCAAACGTACTCATGTTGATTGTTGATGATCTCAACGATTGGGTTGGACCCTTAGGCGGACATCCGAATACTAAAACGCCTAATATCGATCGACTTGCAGCTCAAGGCACCGTCTTTACCAATGCGCATGCACCCGCTCCCTTGTGTGGACCATCTAGAGCTAGCATTATGACTGGCTTAGCGCCTTCTTCGACTGGTATCTATGGCCATGTTCATGATAATGATATCAAATCGGCTAACGATAAAGCCGCCCATTCAATCTTTATCAGCGATTATTTTAGACAAAATGGCTACTACACTGCTGCAGTTGGAAAGGTCTTTCATGAGCGAGTGGCTGACAATAGTTTTGATGTTTACGGTGGTAGAGTCAATAATTTTGGTCCATATCCTGAAAAGCGCATGAAATGGCATGATCCTAGAACGAATACTGATTGGGGCGCCTTTCCTGAAAAGGATAGCCAAATGCCGGACTATGATTCTGCGCAATGGTTAGCCAAACAATTACAAACCGCCCATGATAAACCCTTCTTTATTGTTGGTGGTTTCCTACGTCCCCATGTTCCTTGGCATGTACCACAAAAGTGGTTTGATATGCATCCGGTGGAAGGTTTGGCCTTACCTCCTTATTTCAAAGAAGACTTAGATGACGTGCCTGACATTGCAAAACGAGTGTCTGAACTACCCATGATGCCAACTACTGAGTGGGCCATAGAAAATGGCGAATGGCGCAATATGGTGCAAGCTTATTTAGCCAGCGTATCGTTTGTTGACTCCTGTGTTGGTATCGTACTTGATGCCCTTGAAAAAAGTGAATATGCCAATAATACCGCGGTAGTATTATGGGGAGATCATGGTTATCAGTTAGGCGAAAAAAGTAAATTTGCAAAAATGGCTCTATGGGAAAGAGCAACCAGAACACCACTTATCATTAAGCCTCCAAAGTCCCAAAGCAAGCAGGTAAGTAATCGTCCAGTTAGCTTATTAGACTTATATCCCACATTGATCAAAATGTGTGGTTTACCACCAAACTTGGCTGTACAGGGTAATGATATAACTCCGTTGTTGAGTAAACCTGATGCTAGCTGGGAGCATGCGGCGGTAACAACCTATGGTCCGAATAATCACGCAGTGCGAACTGAGAGATATCGTTACATTAGCTATGAAGACGGTACTGAAGAGTTATACGACCACAAAATGGATGGTAATGAATGGGTAAATCTTGCGAACGATGCAAAATATACACAGCTAAAGCAGAACATACGCAAGTATTTGCCGTCTGAAAATGCTAGTTGGTCGCCGGTTTCTTATTATGATGGAAATCCGTATTTTGATGAGCTAACAAAAAAAGCTCAAGCCAACACTAATTGATTTATTTGAGAGCTTATCTTTACTTTTGTTAACACAATAGGTTCGTGCCTTCTTATCATTTAGTTCAATACATGTTTGATAATGAGCAACCAAAAGAATTAAACATGCAAAACCTAGAAAAATCGAACATTTTAGTTTTAGATATTGGAAAAATCCATTTAAAACTTCACGTACTTGATCAAAGTTTATGCTCTATTTTTTCTCTATTCAAATGAAAAACACCGTCGTATATACAGGGGGTTATCCACTTATAGATGTGGTGAAGGTTGCAGCTTTGCAATATCGACTGGACACTATTGGCTCGGCCCTCCTACTGATTTAACTTTCAGCTAAATTCAGGGTTTTCGGCATTGTTGGAGCAAACAAATATCAAAAATTGATTGACTCAGGAAAAAATATGAACTCATTTATTGTTTTAGTACGCTTTAGTTTAGCCTTAATTTTCATTGAAAGTGGAAATGTTTATGCAATGGAACGCCCATTTATTTGGATGTCAGCGGCTGAAAAATTCCAAATTTTGGATAAAATTGAAAATAATGATTGGGCTAAAAAACGCTTCGAAATTTTAAAACAACGTACAGACGATTTTGCTCCAACAAGTTTGAAAGAAAGGATTGAAAACATTAACCAGTTGCCCTTACAGTGGGGGGATAAGAATAATGGCTTTCCTAGGTTTATTGCGCAAAAAAATATAGGGAATAACCATCTTCGCGAACCACTCCAAATCAGCTTGCAAGCTGCAATTGATTGTGGAATTTTATTTAATTTAACAGGGCAGTCACAGTACGCGGAATGCGCTGCAGATATTTTGTACACTGTCGTAAAAGGTTTGAATAGCACGCCTGTTGGCCAAGAAAAAGTCATCCACGATAATCGTGGGTGGATAGTGCCTGAAAATCATTTACTTGAAGCTCGAATTTACGGTGCTCAAATCCCACTCATTTATGATTTTATTTATAATTATGTCAAAGCGGGAGGCAAAGTTTATGATGCTCATTTACAGCAATTAGTCTCATTTGATTTTGATGCTGCTCAAAGAGTTTTTGCTACTTATGCCCAATTGGCTTTAGATTCAGGTTTAGTTGATAACAATTGGCCAATATTAGAGTCAACTAGCCTAGTTCACAATGCTTTAGCTATAGACGATGAGCTATTACGTAATCGATATTTACAGCACTATTTAACCATCGATACTCCTAATCATGATTCGTTGGCAAAGATTGCCAAAAGTTATGCCACCCCCGGAGATATTTGGCCAGAATCACTGGGCTATTCTATGCATGTTGGCTATTTTAGTTTGTACTTAATGACTTTAATTGATCGTATTGAGCCCTCGTTAAAATTAGGTAATAAATATCCTAATATTACGACTGCTTTATTAACTTATGAACAACTTCGTTTCCCAAACGGCGACTACCCGGCGTTTGGTGATAGTCATCGAAGTCATGAAAACAATTATTTTGAATTTGAACTAGCTTATAAATTAGCGCTATTGAATAACAATCAAGAGTTAAAAGACATCTTTGCTAACGAGATAAAACAAGCCATTGAGGTTCAAAAATACGACCGTTCAACATTAAAAGACCGACATGGTTCAGCAAAACCTTATTATGCACCTTTGGAATTATTGTGGTCTGTGGCAGATCTTGGTAAGGGAAAAAGCCATGAAACCTTCAGCGCATTTCCCACGGTTGACCTCCCTTTTGCTGGTCTGTTTATCCAACGTAACTTAACTACCCAGGATAAAGTTAAAAATAGTTTAATGGCTACCATAGGTGGTGCTGCTTATGTGCATGGACATGCTTCAGGTATAGACATGGAGCTATATGGTCAAGGACATGTATTGGGTATAGAAGCGGGTAAAGGAGACTACCCAACAAATGTTCATCAAAACTATAATCGTTTGTTCGCCGGGCACAATACCGTCATTAGTAATGGTGCGTCAGCTACTAAAGGTAATTGGATAAGCCTAGGAATTAACCGAGTTGAAAACGTGGTAATGGAACCTGAGGTTCGTAAAGACCCTGTCAGTGATAAATATTCATTTGTGACAGCTAGTTTTTTTGATGAACATAACTTAGTTAAAGAGGCACACCATCAGCGCACGACCGCGGTGATAAGACTAACTGACACCAAAGGTTATTACCTTGATGTATTTAGAGCAAAATCAGACACCCCAGATCAATTTCATGATTATTTATACCGCAATGTAGCTGATGATTTAGCCATTTCGTCACAAGGTAAAGAGCTGCAATTGGAAGTTGATAATGATCGTTTTCAACCGGCAGATCCTTCGATGCTAAAAAAATGGGGACAGGATAGAAATTTTGCACATCCAGGTTGGCACTTTTTAAAAGATGTAAATACATCAAAGGTAACTAACCAAGCAATCAAGGCGACTTTTAAAGCAGATAAGTTCAATAATTCTCCTGTTATGATGCAAGCTAATGTTGTGCCAGGACTTGAGTTAAGTATGACCACAGCAACCACGCCGGCAGTTAAAAGTGAGGATCCGCCCTACAAAAAAAAGAATTTACCCATTATGGTTTTACGTCATCAAGGCGAAACATGGCAAAATCCATTTGCACTAACTTATGAGTCCTATCAGGGCGATGAAAAGCCGGTGATTCAATCCACACAGCGCATTATGCAAGGAAATATATTTAAAGGTGTGAAGGTTGTAGCCAATGTTGATGGCAATATTGTTGAGCAATATATTCTAATTCAAGAGAAAGAAGCTGATGAATTTCATGATCCACTAACGGGCATCGCATTTATCGGCAGGCTTGGTATTGTGACCTTAAATAACGGAAAAATATCGGATTTGTATATTGGCTCGGGCTCTAAACTAATATTTCAACGAAAAAATTTAGCTGCTAAATCCGCAGCTAACAGCGCCTACAAACAGTTTTAATTATATTATGGTTAAGGCTGGTTAGTGGTTAAGTGGGGTGAATTGATGCTTCGCTCATACTGCCCCAAACACCCAAGGTGTAAGTGTCAGGAGCAATCTCAAAATGGGGATGCCTTACC
>NZ_JANQVQ010000014.1 GCF_030730205.1 Paraglaciecola sp. | reverse complement strand
ACAGTAAAATATACATTGTAAAAGCGAACGGTTCGGTAAAAGTACCAAATAATAACTTTTGGTTTGATAACAAAAACATCATGCTTGAGCCGGGTGACACCATCGTAGTACCAAGAGACGTAGTTAATTACGAGCGCTTGGGCCTATGGGAGACAGTAACGACAATTTTTTATCAGTCTGTAGTAGCACTTGTCGCTATTGGAAGATTGTAATAACTATGATTAACACTAAAAGATTAAGCCGCCAATAGAGTATAGAATGGAAGAAAAAGAACAAAATATTCGCTATGTGATGGTTTCGTCGGAAAACATTCAGCAAAATGTAACTAATGATGAAATCGATCTTCGCGAATTATGGAAAGCTATATGGCAAGGAAAATGGTTAATTATTGCAGTAACGACAGTTTGCGCTATTGGTGCTGTTTTATATGCTTTAAGTTTACCTAATATTTATAAATCTGAAGCTTTGCTTGCCCCAGCCAGTAGCGATGAACAAGCAGGTTTAAGTGGTATCGCTGGTCAGTTTGGTGGGTTGGCATCGTTAGCTGGCGTTAGCTTGGGTGGTGCTAAAGCCGATAAAACGGCACTGGCGATACAAATACTTAAATCACGCCAATTCACTAGCCAATTCATTCAGAAACGTAATATTTTGCCAGAATTAATGGCAGTAAAAGAATGGGATTTATCTAGTAACAAGATTATTTATGATGAGGCAATATACTCGCCAGACACGGATAAATGGATTCGAGAGGCTGAACCACAAGAAGATGTTAAACCATCAATGCAAGTAGCAAAACTAGTTTTTGACGATATGTTTACTGTTCAACAAAATAAGGATACAGGCTTGGTTGCTATTAGCGTTGAGCATAGGTCGCCTTATGTAGCTAAACAATGGGTAGACTGGCTGATTGAAGATATTAACGCAAACATGAAAGTCAGAGACAAACAAGAGGCAGAGCGCAGTATTACTTACCTGCAATCGCAAATTGAAAAAACAACTGTGTTAGAACACAAGACTTTACTTTATCAATTGATTGAAGAACAAGCAAAAACGTTAATGTTTGCTGAAGTGAGGGAAGAGTATGTCTTTAAGACAATTGATCCTGCTCTTGTTCCTGAAATTAAGTTTTCGCCCAAGAGAGCTATAATAGTGGCGTTTGCCACATTATTAGCCGGTATTCTGGGTGTATTTGTTGTGTTATTCATCAGTTTGTTTCGTAAGCAAAGCTAAAACAGTACTATTACTTGGAAAATTTTATGATAAAAAAGGCGTTAATAACCGGTGTAACTGGTCAGGATGGCTCGTATTTAGCCGAATTTTTATTGGAAAAAGGCTATGAGGTTCACGGTATTAAAAGGCGTGCCTCATCCTTTAACACCCAACGTATCGATCATATCTACGAAGATCCTCATGTCAATAATCAGCATTTCATTCTCCACTATGGCGATTTAAGTGATACCTCAAATTTAGTGCGTATTATTAAAGAAGTTCAACCCGACGAGATTTATAATTTGGGGGCGCAAAGCCATGTTGCGGTTAGTTTTGAAGCGCCTGAATATACCGCTGACGTTGATGCGCTTGGTACTTTGCGTATTTTAGAAGCGATTCGAATGTTAGGCCTGGAAAAGAAAACGCGTTTTTATCAAGCGTCGACATCTGAGTTGTATGGATTAGTTCAAGAAACTCCACAAAAAGAAACTACGCCATTCTATCCTCGTTCACCTTATGCGGTAGCCAAGATGTATGCTTATTGGATAACCGTTAATTATCGTGAAGCCTATGGTATGTATGCTTGTAACGGTATTCTATTTAATCATGAATCTCCTCGCCGTGGTGAAACTTTTGTAACCCGTAAAATTACCCGGGGCCTTTCAAATATTGCTCAGGGTTTAGAGCGTTGCTTATTTATGGGCAACATGGACGCATTGCGTGACTGGGGGCATGCAAAAGACTATGTTCGAATGCAATGGATGATGTTGCAGCAAGAGCAGGCAGAAGATTTTGTTATTGCGACTGGCGTACAGTACTCTGTACGCCAGTTTATATCTTGGTCTGCTATGGAGTTGGGCATTACTCTGCGTTTTGAGGGAAGCGGTATTGATGAAGTTGCTATCGTAGATACGATTATCGGCAATAATGCTCCTGCTCTAAAAGTTGGAGAAATCATCGTTAAAGTTGATCCTCGCTATTTTAGACCGGCTGAAGTAGAAACGTTGTTAGGCGACCCTACGAAGGCCAAAGAAAAATTAGGTTGGGTACCAGAAATAACTACTCAGGAAATGTGCAAAGAAATGGTTGCTGAAGACTTAAAATCAGCAAAACGTCATGCTTTGTTAAAAGCACATGGTTTTGAGTTGCCAGTATCTGTTGAATAAATATTAGTTTTCTGAAACAACATTACATTTTTATGTATTGTAGTTGTCATATTTGAGGTTTTCATGAAAAAGGTTTTTGTTGCTGGTCATAATGGCATGGTTGGCTCTGCAATAGTCAGACAACTAAAAAAACAAGGCGGTGTTACTATCATCGTGCGCAATCGTAACGAGTTAGATTTGACTAACCAGAGCGATGTTCAGCGTTTTTTTGCAGAGCAAAAGATTGACCAAGTGTATTTGGCAGCAGCAAAAGTTGGGGGAATTGTTGCGAACAATACTTATCCGGCTGATTTTATTTATGAAAACCTGATTATTCAGGCCAACATTATTCATGCTGCCCACTGTCATAATGTTCAACAATTGTTGTTTCTTGGCTCTAGCTGTATTTACCCAAAACTCGCTGAGCAACCCATGAGTGAACAGGCATTGCTAACAGGTGCCCTTGAGCCAACAAATGAGCCTTATGCAATCGCAAAAATTGCTGGCATTAAATTGTGTGAAAGTTATAACCGCCAATATGGTCGCGACTTCCGCAGTGCCATGCCAACCAACTTATATGGCCCTAATGATAACTTCCACCCGGATAATAGCCATGTTATTCCTGCACTATTACGTCGTTTTCATGAAGCTAAACTGGCCAATGCTGCTGAAGTTGTAGCTTGGGGCAGTGGCTCACCAATGCGTGAGTTTTTACATGTGGACGATATGGCAGCCGCCAGTATTTTTGTCATGGAGCTGGATAAAGCCACCTATGAAGCTAACACCGAACCGATGCTTAGCCATATCAACGTAGGTACGGGGGTCGATTGCACCATTAAAGAGTTAACTGAGACAGTTGCTAAAGTTGTTGGATATGAAGGTAATATTGTTTGGGACACAAACAAACCCGACGGTGCCCCGCGTAAATTGATGAAAGTAGAGAGGCTTAAAGCTCTAGGTTGGCGATACTCTATTGACTTAGAGCCAGGTCTCGAAAACACATACCGCTGGTTCCTTGCCAATCAAAGTGCATTCAGAAAGTGATGCTTAACGACTCTGATTTCAGACATGTCATTAAAAATGCGCCTTTGTTTTCCATCGATCTAATCGTTTTAAACGAGAGGCGCGAATTATTATTTGGCCTCAGAAAAAATGAACCAGCCAGTGGATTTTGGTTTGTTCCAGGAGGACGCGTATTTAAAAATGAGCCTTTAGTTAAAGCTTATCATCGGATTTCACTCGCGGAACTTGGTGCCTCATTTAAAATGGAGAATTTTACTTCACTTGGACTGTTTGAGCATTTCTATGAAAATAGTTTCGTGGATGAGTTGATTTCTACTCACTATATAAACACGGCCTGTCTTTTAATAATTAATAGCCAGCAATTGAAGTTGCCTCTGGAACAGCATGAAGACTATCGCTGGGTTGTTGTTGATTCAATTGAGTCTGATAAATCAATTCACCACTACAGTAAGGTATTCTTACCAAGTTTATTAGCTAAAATGGCTAATTTGAGTCAATAACACAAATCGCCATTGAAAAAGTAGAAACATGTAGAGCAAAGTAATGAGCCGTCTAAGTATTAATACCCACGAAGCAAAACAGTTTGTAGGCAGTGCGACAGAGACAATTTTAGATTCAGCCTTAAAGTCAGGCTTAGTTTTTGAGTATAGCTGTAAGACAGGCCAATGTGGTGTTTGCAAAATCAAAGTAATGTCTGGTGAAGTAATCGAGTTAAAAGCTCAACTTGTTCTTACTGAACAAGACAAATTATCAAACAAAGTGCTTAGCTGCTGTTGTGCACCTACGACAGACTTATCGATAGAGGCTGAAGACTTATCCGCATTGCACGGTATTGAAATTAAAACTATTCCATGCCGGATTAAGCAGCTAACACGTTACTCGGACGAACTTGTTGGTGTAACGCTAAGACTGCCGCCAACTGCCGAGTTTAAGTTCTTGGAAGGTCAGTATATTGATGTTATTGGACCAAATACTATTCGCAGATCTTATTCGGTTGCCAGTACCGCCAGTCAAGGTGAAATTAACCTAGTTATTAAGCGTTTTGAAAATGGCAAAATGAGTGAATACTGGTTTAATCAGGCAAAAGACAATGATTTATTAAGATTAGAAGGCCCCAAAGGGACCTTCTTTTTACGTGATGGTAACGAAGATTTGATTTTTTTGGCGACAGGTACGGGTATCGCGCCGATTATGTCGATTCTTTATGGCCTCGATAGTGATGCTGATTTTGTACAATGCGGCAAAATTAGCTTGTATTGGGGTAATCGTCATCCTGATGATTTTTTTTGGCAGCCTTCTTTTAAAAAATTGAAAGTAGCAGTGAATCAAGTGTTATCAAGACCTACTGAGGATTGGCCGCATCAAACGGGCTATGTGCAGAAGGTAGCTTTAATGACTGAGCACAATTTGGCTCAAACGGCAGTTTATGCTTGCGGTTCAAACATGATGATTCAGTCTGCGCATGAAAGCTTTTTAGCCGCCGGCTTAGCTGAAAATAAATTTTACTCAGACGCTTTTGTGCAAAGTTATTAGATTATTCAAATAGGAAATGAACAGATGAAAGCAGTTATCCTTGCTGGTGGCCTTGGTACCAGACTTAGTGAAGAGACCACTACAAGACCCAAACCTATGATCGAAATAGGTGGTAAACCAATACTGTGGCACATTATGAAAATGTACTCAGCTCATGGTGTGAATGAATTTGTAATTTGCTGTGGATACAAAGGCTATGTAATTAAAGAGTATTTTGCCAACTATTTTCTACACCAGTCAGACGTCACCTTTACTATGCATGATAATCAAATGAAAGTGCATGAAAAACGTGCTGAACCATGGACGGTCACCTTAGTTGATACAGGGGATGAATCGATGACTGGTGGCCGTTTAAGAAGAGTTGCCGATTATGTAAAAGAAGAAGAAGCATTTTGTTTCACATACGGCGACGGTGTCGGCGACATTAATATCACCGAAACAATTGCGTTTCATAAGTCACATGGCAAAGATGCCACTTTGACCGCAACTTATCCACCCGGTCGATTTGGTGCACTCGACATTAATAAAGGTCAGGTTCTTAATTTTAAAGAAAAACCTAAAGGCGATGGCGCGATGATAAACGGCGGTTTTTTTGTTTTATCGCCAAGAGTCTTAAGCCGAATTGCCGCAGACTCAACAGTATGGGAGCAAGAACCGCTTATTACTCTAGCTGAAGACAAGCAACTAATGGCTTATGAGCATCACGGTTTTTGGCAACCCATGGATACATTGCGTGACAAAATCCATTTAGAATCGTTGTGGCAATCATGCAAAGCACCTTGGAAAGTTTGGGAATAGACGAGGATATTATGGTTAATCCAGATTTTTGGCGTAATAAGCGCGTATTCGTCACAGGCCATACGGGTTTTAAAGGTAGTTGGTTATCTATTTGGCTGAACTTGATGGGCGCAAAAGTTAAAGGGTATGCGCTAACACCTCCGACAAACCCAAGCCTATTTGATGAAGCCAATGTTGGGGCTTTGGTTGAATCTGAGATTGGCGATATTCGCGATTTTGAAAAGTTACAAAACAGCATATTGTCATTTGAGCCTGAGATATTGTTTCATATGGCGGCGCAACCACTGGTGCGTTTGTCTTACAAAGAGCCTATTGAAACTTATGACATTAATGTAATGGGTACCGCTAAAGTATTAGAAGCAGCAAAATCTTGTGTTCAACTTCGTGCCATCGTCAGTGTCACTACTGACAAATGTTATGAGAATAAAGAATGGGAGTGGGGCTACAGAGAAGACGAACCGATGGGAGGGTTTGATCCATACAGTAGCTCTAAAGGATGTGCTGAGTTGGTTACTGCGGCCTATCGACGCTCTTTTATGC
>NZ_JANQVQ010000013.1:14506-25451 GCF_030730205.1 Paraglaciecola sp. | reverse complement strand
AAGGGTAAGGTAAATGCAGTGCTGTAATTGAACAGGTATGTACGTTCATGAATTTTTACACTGCAGGGTACATAAAAAAGGGCGCTAACATTAAGGGGTGGTTGCTGTTAACGCCCTATTGTGGCTAATTAAAGAATGAGTCGACTTCTTTTTCGGCTTCTTCTTTACTTTTGCCGTATTTTTGCTGAATTTTGCCAACTAATTCAGTACGGCTGCCATTGATTTTATCCATATCATCATTGGTCAATTCACCCCATTTCTTTTGGGTTTTACCTTTTAGCTCTTTCCAATTACCTTTAATTTGATCGCTATTCATTGTTATCTCCTTTATTAATTCAAATGAAGTGCTGTTTGCCAACTGAGATTTGCAACCACCAGGCCAAGTTAAAAAGTTATTTAGATTCAATAGCTTATATTTTAAATATAAAAATTTAACTCTCTTATGCATGTTATTCCTACAGAGCCGTTCCGTAAAAATTACACAGCAAGATAAACAAAGGATTGAATTACGCAGAAAACGCAGTATGAAGCTCATTGGCTTACCAATGAGCTCGAACAAGATTGCTAGTTTGTGATGCTAAAGGTGTTCAGATAAAAACGTTAAGGTGCGCCCTAGGGCGAGCGCAGAGGCTTTTTGATTAAACATTGCTGGTCTTCCCCAACAATTAAAACCATGCTCAGTATCGGCATAATCGTAAAAAATGGCCTTGGCTTTGTCCTTAAATGCGGATTTTACTTTACTCACCGCTGCTTGACTAATGTGGCTATCATTTTTGGCATAGTGGAACATAATCGGCAGAGTAAGCTGCTCGCTTAATTCTAAACAGCGATCAATGCCTCCACCGTAATAACACACAGCAGCATCTACTTGACTACTCGCTGCGGTTCTATAAGCCAGTTGTCCACCCATACAATAGCCTACTACTCCCACCTTTGCTGTCACTGCAGGCAAAGAGCGCAGGGTCGCCACTGCATCTTTTATATGCAAAGCGGCATCGGCAAAGTCCATTTTGCTATAGTAATCGAAGGCTTGTTGATTACCTGCATCGTCATAATTGAGTGACACCCGATGCTCGAACTGCCAAAATATATCAGGGGCTAAAACCACGTATCCTGCTAGAGCATATTGGTCGGCTACCGCTTGGATATGTTCATTTACTCCCCATATTTCCTGAAGCAAAATTAAGCCGGGTCCCTTGCCACTTGGGGGTAAAGATAAATAACCAGAATACTCGTTATCACCTTGCTGTTTGATGGTTATCCAATTGCTGTGCATTTTTATCTCCGTGTTGAGTTTTTGCTATAGCATACTTTGAACGCGGTGCTTTGGATTAACTAATCGTGTCGTTTTTGCCCCACCAGGAAACGAATACCGAATTATGCGCCAAAACACGCTCACATACTGGCTAAAAAAGCTACCCGTGTTATAAGCAATACCATATTTAGCAGCAATAGCCTGCACATCAACAGCCATCGCGGGGTAATGGCGTGCGGGGATATCAGGAAATAAATGATGTTCAATTTGGCAGCTCAAATGGCCAGTTAGTATATGTAAATATGTGGGGCCAGTGAAATTTGATGAGCCCAACATTTGACGGTAATACCAATGACCACGGCTTTCATCACTACATTGACTCTCAGTAAAGGTATGAACATCTTTGGTAAAATGCCCGCAAAAAATTACTGTTGATGTCCATAAATTACGGATGAAATTCGCCAGTAAATTACCCGCTATGACCCACAACCACATTGGCCCCGCTACCAAAGGAAAGAATAGATAATCTTTCACTAATTGGCGCGTGCCCTTACTTAAAAATGCTTTTTTTAATGCTTGATCACTGACTTGAGAATGGCGTCCGACCTTTTTCTTTTTGCTGAAAACTCGCTGTCCAGCCAATTCGTGATAGGCAATACCCCACTGAAATAACATACTTAGCAAGAGGTAGGTACCGCCTTGCCATAAATTACGCACACGCCAACGTAAGTCATTGCTTAACCTTAGCAAACCATAGCCAAAGTCACGATCCTTGCCGATAATATTGGTGTAGGTATGGTGTTCATAATTATGGGTTCGCTGCCATGAGCCTGCGTCACAGACGATATCCCACTCGTAACGCTTAGAATGTAACAAGGGATGATTCATCCAATCATATTGACCGTGTAATACATTGTGACCAATTTCCATATTGTCGAGAATTTTAGCTAGCGCCAGTAGCAAAACGCCTAAAAGCCAAAACCAGGGGGTGATAAATCCCAGTACCATAAAAATACGACCACTAATGGCACTTAAACGTTGTACCAATAACACCCGTTTAATATAACGGGCGTCAGACTCGCCTACTTGTTCTTGAACTTTTTGTTTTAGGGCGTCCAAATCGACTTGTAAAGCGTCTAATTGTTGAGCATTAGGCATCATCATGTTCGGGTCCTTACAGTTTTACTACTAATTCTGTCACGGGCTGGCTGACACAAAGTTGAATTTGTTCTTCGCCATGCCCACTCAATATACCCGTTCGCATATCTCGTACCTGACCAGTGACTTTTTGACACACACATTGAAAACATACGCCCATACGGCAAGCAAAACGGGGCGATAGACCACTATCCTCTGCCCCTTGCAGTAAACTCACCCCTTTGGCTATATGCGCAACCCTATTCGTACCTGCATGAAAAAAGGTCGCCTGGACGAGATCTTCAGCATTTTTTTCATCAACTCGTATTACACTTAATCCAAATTGCTCTTGAAAAATGCAATCGTCCTGAATGTTGAACATATTGAGTTGATGACGCACGATTTGCATAAACGCAGGTGGACCGCATAGGTAATACTGATCACTTTGAAAATGGGCCAAAGAATCAATAAAACGCTCAGCCGATTCAACGGCACTGTCGCTGATGAATAAAGAAAATTGCTTGTGTTGTTTGGCTAAGGCTTGCAGTTCAGGCAATAACGCAGCGTTTTCCGCCGTTTTTACCCGGTAAATCAACGTTACCGGTGCGAGCCAATGTCGTTGACTCAGTAGCATGGCGGCAATGGGGGTAATGCCAGACCCCGCTGCAATAAACGTGGTGCTTTGTTGACTATTTGCCCAAACAAAATCGCCTCTTGCCTTGCTTACATTAAGTCGATCGTTAACAGCGAGACCGGCTAACAAAGGCGTAAAGCTGCCATTGTGCTGCACTTTACAGCACAGGTGTATTTCACGGTGGCTTTGCCAACGAGAAACCGGTGAACACAGACTAAAAGTCCGCGTAACTATTCTGCCATTGTTAATTAAGAACAAATCAATATGTTGCCCCCCACTAAATCCAGGCCAACGTTTTGATACCTTGAGTTTAATATAAAGCATTCCCTGTGCTTTTTGCTCAAGGCTAATAACCTTGGCACTGAAAGCATTTGGTAAGTAGTCAGGCCACAACACGTTAATAAGGGGTAAAATGTAGAGTATAAAAGCAGGTTGATTGCCTAGCATAAGGCAAAATGAACACCATAAACGTCGAAAAAAAGCCATCATTACACAAGATTTTACTAAGCTGCTAAATTTGAGCGCACAGTTGTACACTAAACTTACTGGTTTGGCCAGCCATATGATTTAAATAAGCACTAAAATTCAATTAACTTTATGAATTTTATAAACTTAGTTTATTCTTAAAATTATGAAATTTATCGAGCTAAGCGAACAGCTGTTTATATTATGTAAAGAAAAAAGAAGGTAAATTAAAACAAACTTAAGAAACTGGGCCTGTATTTATGCGCAGAAGTTGACGGTAGTTTGCCATGTTAAGGGAGGCATGTAGCATAGCGCATTTCAACTTATCACTTAGTGCACACTGCCGCCCTGTCTGCTTTTTTATATTGACTAACAGGGTCACAGTTAATGATTCGCTTGATTTGTTTATCGATGACGATTATCTAAACTAAATGGGCCCGTACCTCTGGCTGCCAGAACAAGTAAACCCGCCATAATGGCCATATTTTTAACAAAGTTCTGGGTTTCATGGGCAACATTTGCGCCTTCTGGTAGGTTCCAAAAGTTATGCATGTACACACTAATAACCAAGGTCAGTCCAGCCAAGATAAAAGCCGCGACTTTGCCCTTATAACCGACGATAATCGCAAAACCTGCACTTAACTGAATAATGATGGTTAAGATCAGCAAAGGGTTAATAAAAGGCACATCGTGTTTTGCCATGTACTGACTCATTCCCTCGAAACTGCTTATTTTTTGTATGCCCGGCAAGATAAAATACAAACCGAGTAATACGCGGCCAGCCATCAAACACAAGCTATCGAATAAATTCATACTGGTTTGCCTTTTACTTGTTCAGTTAATGAAGCCTAGGATGCTACTGCCCTTTTATAAGCTTGTCAGCTTTGTTTTACCTAGTCACATGCAAATACCTCAAGGAAGAGCTTGTAAAAAGGCATCGATAGGCTCGACTATGCCACTAAGCCACGGGTCAAATAGCCAAAATGGATGCGGTGCATGCTCTAAGGTAACAAGGCGTGCACGTTTGCCATGTTGTAGTAATCGCCTTTCAAGGTCTTTAAACCCTGCTTTAAAACGGCTTTGACCACTGCTAATAAATAATAAAGATGGCGATTGATTGGTAATATATTGTGGAATTGACACCTGTTGCCACAGGGCTGTTTTATCAGCAAAACGCCCTCCTAACCAGCGGGCCAGCGCCGAATCTGAATTGCCGTTTTTATCTTCTGCGAGTAAGCCCTCTCCTGAAGCCACGTCAAGCACACCGTCTAAATTTACTACAGCATTAACCTGATAAGCGTTTGAGTTTGGAATAAACACATTATGCTCGGCGCTATAGGCCACCAACGAAGCTAAATGCCCACCTGATGAACCTCCCAGAAGGCTAATTTGATTTTTATTAAAGTTAAAGGTACTTGACTGTGAACTAAGCCACCGGATCCCCTGGTAGATATCTTCAATCGCTGCAGGAAATGCTGCTTCGGGGGATAAACGATATTCTAAACAAGCACTTACATAGCCTCTTAAGGCCAGTGCTTTTGCAAGTTGATGCATATGAGTTTTATGGCCAGAGCCCCATCCTCCGCCATGAATAAGTAACACGGCGCGCCCATTGCGTTGGGTCGTGGGGCGCATGATGTCCATGGTGAGTTCACGACCTGAGGCATGGCTATAAACGTGATTAGCTGTGATGTGAACTTTATCCTCAACATTTATCTGGGCAATACGCAACTCAGGGTAGGTATTCTGGTACTTCATAAAACTGCTCTGTACTGAGTAGCGTAAATCTTGCGGATAACTCGTGTTGGCTGACAGCGCTTTGTCGCACATAAAACCAGCAAAAAGTAAAATGAATAAGGAGTGATAGTGCGTTGCCATAATTCTTTTCATACTGTTCCCTGAAAAAATAAAGGGTAGCCTCAGGCTACCCTTTACATTTAACTAAACCACACATGCTCTTAATCAGTATATTGAATTCGCAAATTATCCAATACTACTGTCGCGCCAGTTTCGGTTCTGATTTGTAAAAACGAATTGGCGTTTGCCACCAAGCCAGCTACTTCTAAGGTGCCAATAGTTAAGGTATTTGCATCTACTGCAAAAAACTTCGATGCTCCACCATGCTGAGATTGGCTACTACTGGAAGTATTATTATTCACATAGATTTGAAAATCTTTGCTAGTGTCTGTGCCACCTACACTGATGATATCCATCACCACTTTATAGGGTTTACTGAGGTCGAATACGCCCGTGCCGGTGGTATCATTTTCAGTTGTACTGACGCCCGGTGTAGTATTGCCAACAGTAAAGCGCGCACTTGCAAGACTGAGTTGCTCGTTCACGATTGACAAACCATCACCGCCACCTGTCACGTAATACATCGCACTGACACCATCACCCGCTAAACTTTTATAGTCTGGACTTAAAAAACTGGTGGCGTCTGTGGTTGAAAAGTCTTCATTTAATAGGTCTGCTGCTGGCAGGTATTCAATCCGCAGGTTGTCTATTACCACGCTTGCGCCAGTCTCCGTTCTAAATTGTAAAAACGAATTTGCATTGGCAACTAATCCAGGTATTTCTAAGGTACCCACAGTCAACGTGCTCACATCGACACCATAGAATTTTGATGCACTGCCATGCATAGACTCGCCACTACTAGAGGTGTTGTTATCAACATAAACTTGAAAGTCTTTTGTGGTATCTGAGCCACCAACACTAATGATATCCATCACTACTTTGTAGGGTTTGCTTAAATCAAACACCCCCGAACTGGTGCTAGGCGTATCATTTGAACTTGTGGTGCTTGAAGGGGCGCTATTACCTAGGGTAAAACGGGCACTAATTAAGTGAAGCTCACCATCTATTAACTTGATATTACTGCCTCCCCCAGTTGCCTTATACAAGGCTGCACTACTATCACCGGGGATGTTTTTATAGTCAGCACTAAAGAAAGTAGCGGCATCAGGGGCACTGAAGTTTTCACTGTAAGGTAAGCTTACATCAGTGTCCACTGGCGTTTGACCACTGTTATCAATCGCCGGGATATCAAGGTTACTTTGGTCAAGTTTACCTACACCAGAGAGGTTGATAACATTGATTTTTACTACATCAGCTTGCTCTAACTCATAATCATAAGGAACAACATAACTGCTGGTTGATTGACCATCTTGCGCACTAATTTCCCCGCTGTCTGGTGTCGTCCATGTCACGCCATCGCCAAGAATATTGCCAGACAAATTCCAATAGCCAACCACGTCAGTATAGAAAGAGACAATGGGGTTTTGGGTATTTTCAAACACGTTGTTTTCGATCAACAGTTCAGCACCGCGACGCGAATTAATAGCCGTTGAGTGAATATTGTTAAAATAGTTGTTATACAAATGCCCATAACCGTATCTGAATAAAGGCAAACGAGATTCAATATTTTCAAACCGATTGTGATGAAAGGTAATATTGCGTTCGGTATTACTACTTGCCGTGTCAGGCTCGGTATGGCCATGTAATGACGCTTTCCAATGATCATGTAAGTAGTTATATGAAATCGTAATATTTTTGGCACCACTTTTGGTATCAATTAAACCATCGTAGTAGTCTTTATCGACACTCATGGTGCTGTAAAGCTCATTGTGATCAATCCAGATGTTTTCGGTGGTTGAGCCGTCTGTATCACCTTCAATTGAAATTGCGTCTTTGCCACCCGTTAGCACATGATGAATTTTTAAGTTTTGAATAATGATGTTATTGGCGCGACGAATTTGAATACCAATACCGTCAAATTCACCACGGTCTGCGACACCAATAATTGACACGTTATCCATGTCTTTAATGTCGATTGAATTACCGCTTCCGCCGCTGTTGGCATCAGTGATGGTGCCATCAACGAAGATGGTAACAGGCACATTGGTGTTTTTCGCTTCGCTAAGTGCATTGATAAGCGCTACACCATTATCAACGGTTACGACGGTGCCGCCAGCGCCACCGGTGACATCAAAGTTATGCCCAGCAAAGCCTTTATCCGCTAAGATTTGCCCCACTACCGCGGCGTTATCAGCCGCAGGATCCCAGCCTTGATTGCTGTTGTAACTAGCAAATATCGACACACGGTCACTTAGATTGGCAACATCACCTGCACTGAGTACATAGCCACCTACACGGGCACTTAAGTCTAATAGATTGCCCGCCATGTCCATGCTGCCGTATTCTCTCCAACCACTGGTCGCGGTTGCGGTTGCAGGATTTGGCGCAGGCTGGCTATTAACCCCCAAGACTGCCCAACCAGAGCTCGCAATATGAGTATCAAACTTATTGTTAATCAAGGTAACGTTATCAAAATAAGACGAGTTGCCGCCGCTTCGAGCAATGTAAGTCGAGTTATCTAAGACATCATTGCCAATTGGGCCAGGGCCATGGGTAAACTCACTGTTTAAAAATACAAAGCCAGGATCGCTTTCTACCGGCACGCGGGCTTGCAGGATATAACCACCTGAAGTATCCGTATTAGGATCGCCGTTTTTAGAGTCACCAATGGTCCTGATTTCGCTTTCTTCAAACAAGGCCGTTACTGGATAGCCCCAAATAAAGTCAACATTCCCTGCAACCAAGGTATCAAAAAACCAGCTATAGCCTTTTAACAACAAAGTGTCTTGTTCACTGATAAAGTTAGCTTCTTTGGCTATCAAACGATTATTACTATTGAAGTAAATCGTTTCAGCTTGATTTGAAAAGGCGTTGGAACGTATATGGGCATTTTTCAGCGTTAGTTTAGTCAAGGTCAATAAGTCTGCACCTTCAACTAAAAAGACACTACGTCCACCGTTTGGTGCGCCTGTTCCAGGGGCTTCACTACCACCAGAGCCGGTATTTTTCGTATCGTAGTTAACGAATTGAATAAGCGTGTTGTCGCGACTTTCACCGCTAATTGTCAGATTATTCTTATTTCGTAAATATAAAGGCTCGTTGTACGTGCCATCTTTAACCATGATTGTGGCTGGTGTATCTGCTGTAAGATGCTGCATGGCGTAGTTTAATGCTGCCTGCACAGTTCTAAAGTCTGCAGTACCGTCATCATCTACCGTTACACTCGCAGCACTTGGTGCACTCGTCTTGGTGGTAAAATACCAATTGCTGTTTTCGCCTAAGCCAACGAAATCAACACCGTTTAGCTGAGTGCCACTGACCACACCATTACCTATCACTACATAATAAGTGGTGTTGTAGTCAAGCATGCTGTTGTGCGGTTTAATTATCAATTGATTACCATCAACCCACATCAATTCAGTATTTAAACGACGCACTCGGTCTTGACCCTGATAGCCTAATGAGTCGATTTCGCTACCAACGTTAATGATATCGACTAAAGCGTCATTGCTGGCATCAAAGATTCTCACTTCGCCGATGCTACCAAGAGTGGGCACACTATCAAAAGTAAGGCTTAAGGTTCCGTCAATGTACTGTGAGGTGGCCGCAATGGCCGGAGATACTTTGCCTGATAAATCGCCATAGCTTTCTGTCGGCATCACAAAACCTGCGGCTACTGATACTCTGATTGTGCGAACAATAGACGGGTCAGAGCCTGATACCACCGTAATATCACTGGTACCTGCGCTAAGAGGCGTTAAAGTCAGTTCATTGCCAACTAATTCCGCTTTTACAACGTCTGAACTGGAAGAGGCAACCGTAAAGGTATCGACTGTTAGCCCGTCATTTTTCATTGCGGTAATATTGATCACTAAAGGATCAGAGGTGGTAGAGGTATCCCATGCTTGTTCTTTGTAGTCCAAAGTCAATTGAATGGGCTTAACGCTCGGATCCCCAATTTTAAGATCATCAAGCTCGAAAGAACGATTATTGGTAAAAATACCACTGAGGCCCTTTGTGCTGAATGTAGAATCCGACGCACTGCCCATTAATTCACCGTCAAGATAAACGCTGAGCTCGGTGTCGATCATTTCAAAACGAACGCTGTACCATATGCCATCGCCTTCACCGTTTTTCTCACCTAAGTAAATTGGCGACTTTGTTTGAACCGGACGTGAAATAGATCCGTTAACACTCACGGCCACTTCTACTTGGGTACTACTAGGTGCATTTTGAACGTTTAAACCTCCACCATACCAGTTGCCCGCACTGTCATAACGGCCTAACAAATAAAGTTGTTTGTTAGCGGTGGTGCTATTTTGTCTTGGACGAATTTTCGCTTCAACAAAGTAGTTGGCATTTTCGGGAACATTGGCCATGGCAGCTTCAGTGAATAGCATTAATTCACCACCGGCACCTCCTGCGTTATAACGCAATACGGTATTACCCTGGTCCACGTAAGTGTCAAAGAAGCCGATGGCGCCTTCGGTATTGGTGTCTTGAGCCAATAAGTCATAGTTGCTGGTAACACCTTGAGTGAAATCATCACAAAAATATAAATCGGGCTCTGAGGCGCAGCTAAAACCGGTTGAGAAATATTCAATACGAATATTATCAACCACTACCTTTGCCCCACCCTCTGTACGAATTTGTATAAATGAATTTTTCGTACCAACAGTGCCTGGAATGGTTAATGTGCCGACCGTTACATTGCCCGCTTCTTCGTTATAAATACGTGAGGCGCCGCCATGCACAGAATTGCTGCTGCCGCTGGTATTATTATCAATATAAACCTGTAGCTTTTTGGTCGCGTCGGTGAAGTCCACAGCCACTACATCCATAACAATGTTATAGGGACGACTTAGATCAAACACACCAGTACTTTGCAGATCGGCTGAGCTACTTGTATTGCCGGGTACTGCGTTTCCAATCGTAAAACGTCCGCCGTCAAGTTCAAGACCAGAATCAAGCACAGTAAGCGAACCACCCGTTTTGGTGTAGAGCGCAACATCAAGATCATCTGCGTCTTTTACCGCAGCATAAGCTGAGCTAAAAATGTCGTCTGTAACACCTGCAAAACTACCATTAAATGGCAACGATACGACTGGGATATCTTTTGGTGGTGCAGGAACTGTCGGTTCTTCTGGTTCCTCCGGCTCTTGAATTGGCACGCTATCAGCCACGGTTTCAATTTTCAGATTATCAATGGTGATATTACCGCTGCTGTCGGTACGTAATTGAAAAAATGAATTTTTAATTGCAGGATTTAATATACGCGCAGCGGGATCACTCGGCTCAAGGCCTGTCACATCACTACCTGGTACATAGGTGTAGGTAAAGCGCTGGCCTACTGGTGTATTGGTTTCGTTGATGTCCATATCGTAGATTTTTGACGCCGCACCTTGCACAGAGTTAACCTGACTCGCGGTGTTGTTATCAACGTACATAGATAATTTGCCAGAGGCAGTATGCGCAATGACGTCAAAGCTAATAGTGAAGCCTTCACTTAAATTGAATATACCAGAACCTGCAGTATCGTTAGGTGTGGTTGATGCGCTGGGGGTGACATTACCGATACTAAAGCGTGTGGCGGCGAG
>NZ_JANQVQ010000013.1:0-14406 GCF_030730205.1 Paraglaciecola sp. | reverse complement strand
GTGTGGTTGATGCGCTGGGGGTGACATTACCGATACTAAAGCGTGTGGCGGCGAGCACTAAATGTCCGTTGGTTTCATCAAGTGTGGTACTTCCGCCTGTTTTAGCGTACATACCAACCGTAGGATCGTAATCCAGCAAGGTCTTATAACCGCTACTAAAGAATTCATTGGTTGTGACATTAAAGTCTTCATCCAAAGCTGCGGCGATAGAATTGGCTTGTTCTTCAAGTTTAACTAACTCTGCTGCCGCTTGTTCTTCAGATAAAGCGAGTACGTTGTTTTTCTTGTCTTCTTTTGCATCACAACTGGCCACGGCAGTGGCGACACCTTCAATACCACTTACTGCACAGAGGCTGTAAACTTGGTCGACCGTATTAAAGGATTTGGCAATGATAAACGTCGTTTCTGTTTCGGTGCTGAGTTTGATGGCTCTGCGACCAAAGGTAAATTCATAGCTACCAGTGGTAGCGTTTTCACCCTCTGATATAACAAACGTGCCTTTTGTCGCATCTTCACCTGGGGTAAAAGTAATGGTCTCAAGATTGGTGGTTTTACCAGATAAAAACGGATTATATAAGGTGCCATTAAACTGATTAATATCAAATGTACTACCAATTAAGGTCCCAAATTCGCTCTCTAAATAATTGACAAAATGCGCAAGGGAGCTATCAAATGGGGCTAAGGTTGTCATTGCCCCCCCTGCAGCAGCGAGCCATGGTTCAACATCTGCGGCAAATTCAGAAGCGGGCCGATTGAAAAACTGTTCTACCGTTTGGTCTTGTGCTAACAACATGCTTGCAGCACTTGTGGCACTCGGGCTGATTTCAATACCGTTACTCGGGTCGCCATCTACATCTAAGGCTTGTAACAACCTTAATGTGTTTGCAACTGATTGCTGAAATGGTGTATCGGCACCGAACACTCTAAGTGGGGTAATAATGCTCGACGCCGCCACTGCCGGAAATTCAAATTCACCGATGTGAAATGTGATCACCTCACCGCGAAAGTAGTTAAATTGCCCATCGGCATTAGTGACGCCACTGGGTACCGACTCTGAGCGGTACCCTAAACCACTCACGGGGCTATCCACAAACACGCCGGTAAGCGCCGGATCGGGCGCTTCTTTTACGTTAACGGTACTTTCCGCACCACATCCTGCCAATACAATTGCGCTCAATACGCTCATGGCTATTTTATTTTTTAACATCATGATCACCCTCCTAAGGATGAGATATCGTTTACTGTTTGCGCTGTACTTTCTTGAAGCTAACGCGCAAACCCGATGGTTTAACTTGCTGTGAACGAATTAATAAAACTTATAGTTAAGTCCAAGTTGATACGTGCGGCCGTATTCTTCTTTTTGATACAGAATGTTGCCGCCGCTTTTGGTATTACCTTCGAAGTAACGCAAATCAGCTTCGTTGGTCAGATTGATCGCATCGAAATAGATTTGAATTTGTTTGTTCACGTTGTAAATAGCTTTGAAATCTAGACTTTTGATTGCGTCTTGATAACGGTCTGACCACACTTTACATTCGTATGAGTCACTGGTATTTGCTGTCGCTGGGCATGAGCCCACTTCTTCAAGAATTTTTGAGCGATGATTACCGATTAAGCGCACAGAATAGCTATCGCTCTCCCATCCCAACGTTAAGTTAAAGGTGGTATCGGCTTGGTCAGGTAAGGGGACTTTGTCAGCGCGAATAGACTTATCAAGCTGTGCTTCACTGGTGAGCAAGGTCAAATTACTTTGAATAAAAAAACCACTTTCAAAGTATTGGTTATAGCTAAGCTCGGTGCCCATTACCGTGGCTTTATCACCATTGAGGGTAATATTCACATCATTAAGAATAAGATTTTGCGGGATCACAAATTCAGTAATTTGATTAACAGGCAAGGTTAAAGGCAAATCAGGTAAGGACATCGTGATGCCGTTCACATCTACGATAAAATTATCGATATCCTTGTAAAACAGTGAAGCTTCCATAAACAAATCTTTACTTGGATACCAACCAATTGACGCATCGTAGTTAATGGACGTCATGGCCACTAGGTTGGGGTTACCTACATCAAGTGTATTGTTAGAGCCTAAGATATAGTCTTGTAACTGCTGCACATTTGCACCGCCTTGTGCGTCATCACAGTCATCACTTTGCGGCGGACACAACTCAATGTCTTCGTCAAATTTGGCAAAGGCACGAGCTTGTTTAAATGATGGGCGAGTAAAGCTGGTCCAGATTGCACCACGAATAAGTATGTCTTCGTGTGGCTCATAACGCAGATGGACACTGGGGAAATACTCGCTGTACTTAATGGATGCTTCGGGCAGCGGTACGGCAATATCTAGGCTACCTTGGCCGGCACCATTAAACTGAAAATCATCATTTTCTAATGATAAAAAGCCTGTTGAAGAGAATTCTGTTTCAACAAAACGTACGCCACCTGACATAATTAAATCATCGGTAATGGGCAACTCGGCCATGATATACAGGGCTTTGGTGTCTTCCGTTAAGGTGTAATCTTCTTTTGTACTGTCAATAGACACCTCACCGTTGGTGGCTGCGTCTCGCGTGATTTTCGATTTATCAACGATGTAATCCACTTGTCCTTGCTCGACAAAGGGGTAAGTGAAGTGATTGCCTGGAGGGATGGAACTGGGATAATCAGTATGCACAGAGTTCACCACTGTGATACACGTTTCATCGCCACCGCAATCAGCGGCACTTGGGTCATAACTGGAGCGGTTTTTATCTCTGATGTATTCGCGCTCAGAAAACGCTGCCCCTACTTTTATATAACTAAGGTGCTTGTAGTAGAAATCTTTAGTCAGGTTGATTTTGCCGCTTTTTATACTGTCATCACGAGTACCATCTTCTAAAAAGAGATTATCAAAATCCCAATTGGCTAGATTACTGGCATCACCTGATTCAGAGGTGCCAAAAGTATCAACACTCAAACCACTGATTTGGGCAGCTTCTTCTGGGCTTAATGCTCGGCCTAAAATATTGTCTTTGCTACCTTGACCATAAACAATATTGTCACGCTCACGAAATTGCACACGCCTGTCATTGTTGGATTCTTCATAAGAGCTTGACGCAGCTAACTCATAATCTAAGGTCCAACTTTCGCCAATTTGATTTTCACCGCCAATGCTAAAAGACTTGGTGGTATTGTCACCGCCTTGGATAAAATATTGGTGAAAAATATCAATGTCACTCGCAATAAATTCTTTTGTGAGATCATTAACATAGAGAATTTCACCACTGCCTATATTGCCCGCATCTTGAAAATCAAAAAACTCTCGAAGCGCCACATCAGAATCAGTGAATTTAGTCAGGTTGCCTCGCACGTAATAATAACTGGTATCCGTTGGTTTAAATTCCACATTCAATGACGCTGCTTTACGCGTGCGACCCGCAATTTCACGGCGTTTTTCTAACTGGCTTGGCCCAAGTATTTCTGGTCCAGAGGCTATTTGCTCTTTCGCTGTTGTAATGACCTCACCTTGATCATCTGTAATGTCACTAAAGCCTTTGTCAGCCTGGTAATAACGCATTTCTGTGGAGCTATGATGCCGAGTTTCATCCACTTGTGATTTACGGTTTTCTTGAGAAACGGCAAAACCAATACCTATGGTTTTATCTAAGAAAAATTGGGTGCCATCAAGGCTAAATTTAGGTGAATGTTCTTCGCGTTTATCGCTGTAAGCATCTTGAACTTTTAATTTAAGGGTATCTTTACCGCGCTCAAACGCTGAAATGGCATTGACGTTGACCGTCCCCCCAATAGAATTGAGATCTTGATCGGGTGTCAGGGTTTTTAATACTTCGATGGAGCCAAGAATGTCACCTGGAATGGCATCTAATCCGACTTTCCGGTCATCACCCACGCCAGACATTTCAGAGCCGTTTATGTTAACCGATACAAAACCCGGTCCAAGGCCACGAACGCTTACAAACTTGCCCTCACCTTCAGAACGCTGCAGGGTAACCCCTGGTAAGCGTCTTAGTGATTCTGCAACGTTTTGGTCGACAAAATTACCTAGGTCATCGGTTGCAATAATAGAACTAAAGCTTTTATTTAAGCGTTCTAAATCCCTTGCTTTGATATCGGCTTGCCGTACTCCTGTGACTTCAACAACTTCTATTTCATCGTTAGTGTTTTGTGAGTTATTTGCAGCAGCGTCGCTGTTTTTTTCTACTGCATCTTTTGTTTGTTGAACAACAGGCTGTGCTTGCTGGGCATAAGCAGGAATGGCCATAGACATGGCGATTACTAAAGCCTTCAGTTGAAAACGTTTCATTTCGGATATTCTCCTAAGGTTCCATCATTATTAATTGGGGCGCCAACGCGAGACTGCCACCGGTGGCAAAACAAAGATAAAAAAATTTCTTCTCTGCCACCGGTGGCATACTACTAATATAAAAATACCCATGTCAACAAAATGTTAAAAAATAAGTGGCTTTGTTAAATATATGAATTTACAGCAGAAGATAACGATGAGCTAAACGCTATGAGCTCGATAACAGGGCTGTTAACGAGCTAAACAAAACTAAACCAGAGATTAAAATTGACCTAGTTTATCTATCCAGAGCTGGGTTGTATTTGGATCTGTTTCAAGTAACTCTTGAAGTGGCTTTGTCGAATTAAATTCCTTGGCGTAATTTTGCCAATTCCCAATGACTTGCAACTCTGAGTCAATAATACCATTTTGATACGTTGCGCTGCCCTGCTCTACCTCAGTCAAGATTCGCTGGTCAACCGAATCTTGAAAATAGCCTTCTCTAATACGGTTTGCCCCTACTTCTTTATCAATAATAAGTTGTTGGTAACTGAGGGGCGCAGGGACGTTGGGATCATTCAATATAAAAGATTTATCCGTAAATGGCTTGTTAACTAAGATTTCAGATTTTAATTGAATGATCTGCGTTTTTGTCATCGATTTGTCATTTTTAAACTCAACGCCCAAGGTGTTGTCAGTGCTTTTCGCTTGCTCAGAAGGCATCAGGTTGTTGGCAATAAACATCTGTCCCAGATCACTTGAACCATCAGGAAAATTGATTTGAAAGAAACGACTTTCGCCTTTTGCTGGCCCGACTTTATAGGTGTTGTTGACTAAGTTTACTCGCCCGCCCTCATTACCGTAGGTGCTGTTACTTGACCAGTTATAGATAACGTTATTTCGAATTTCCACTAACTCAGCACCAGGCTCATAATTGGGTTTTAGCCGGTAGCCATTGATACGAGGGTTGCGACTAGTATGATGAGCCATTACATTTGCAATAAAACTGGCTCGTTGCCCACCCCAAATCCCACCGTAACCGTGGTCACCCTTTTTGTGTCCTGCTTTATTAAGACTTTCACTGATAATACTGTACTGCAAAGTAAAATTTGTATTGTTATAAAAAGAAGCGACTTCATCGTTGGCCCAACTCATGGAGCAATGGTCAATAATGATGTCACTGCGGCGTTTGCCTGTCACAGCGTCCCCTTGATGGTTAGCTGAGCCCGGGCGAAAGCGCAAATAACGTATAATGACTTGGTCAGCATCTATTTGGGTTTCGGATCCGGAAACCACAATTCCTCGTGGTGAGGTTTGGCCTGCTATGGTGATAAAGTCCTCTTTAATTTCCAGAGGTTTTACTAAATCAATCACACCAGAAACATTGAAAACAACAATGCGTGGGCCTTTTGCTTTGACTGCATAACGCAAGGTACCCGGTTTGGCTTTTTCAGAATCTTCTAAAGAATCAACAACGATGACCCGACCACCTCGCCCACCCACAGTATATTTACCGTAGCCTAATGCTTCAGGAAAGGCTAATTGCGCTTCCGTGCTTGGCGTGGTGGCACTAACACAGGCACTCGCTAACACCAGCAAGACTGCAAATGCACGTCCCTTAATGGCATTCATGAAAAAATGTTCGCAGTAATAAAGCGAGTCATTTGTGCTTTATCAACAATGGCTCCCTTGTGACCGATGACAAAAGCAGCAACTTTTGCGCCAAAACCCGCCGCAAGCTGTTCGCTTTTACCTGCAAGTCGCGCAGCTAAATAGCCTCCATTGAAGGCATCGCCTGCTGCAGTGGTATCAATAACAACATCCACTTTATGTGCAGGTACGATACTGTGTTGCCCTTGTGAAAAAATTTGGATGCCATGTTCACCGTTTTTAATGATCATCTCTGCCACGCCCAATTTTTCAACATGCTGATGCACGGTTTCAATGTTTTGATGGCCATATAAGGAACGATGATCATCACAACCCGGGAACGCAATATCAGCAAGTGCATAGGCTTTATCTGTCCATTCTTGGGCTTCTTGCACTGAGGACCAGAGTTTTGGTCGATAATTAGGGTCAAAGATAATGGTCGTACCGCTGGCTTTTAGTTGCCTTACATATGCTAAAAAATCCGCCTTATCTTGTGCAGGTAAAATAGCTAAACTGATACCTGAGAAAAACAAGCTGCCTACTTTGCTCAGGTCTGAATGAGCATTGGCTTCACTAAAGAGTGAAAAATACCCTTTAGCTGCGGAGTCACTGCGCCAATAGGCAAAACTGCGCTCGCCCTTGTCATCAGTATCAATCATGTATAAACCGAGAGTTTTTAGGCTCGTACTAAATACCAATGAAGTATCGATATCTTCGGTTTGCAGCTTTTCAATAAACTGTTCGCTGACCTTATCTTGACCAACTGCAGTCCAATAGCTAATGGTTTGTTCTGGGTTACAGCGTTTTAAATACACAGCGGTATTGTATGTATCACCAGCAAAGGTTTGGTAGTAGGTGTTTTCGCCACGGTTAGACATTTCAACCATGCATTCGCCTACGATAATATGTTGTGTCATGTGACCCTATTCTCTTAGCATAAACAGAGCAACTGATCGTTATTGCCGTGTTATAAAAGTTGAAAAGGCCTAGTACAAGGCCTTAATTTGTTCGTCGATGTTAGCAGAGTTAAGCGCAGATAGACTCAGATAAGCCTCAGTAACTGACTGACTAAAGACAGAATTATTCACAAGTGAAACCGCAAAGACCTGTTCTATGTTTAGCAGTCGCGTAACATCTTCTTTTTCGTGGCCTGAGCATTGCAACCCTACGCTGATGAGTCGTTCTGCGAGTGGATCGACAATCTTAAATTGCTTGTGGGCTGCACTGACAATAAAGTGCAACCAAGCCGCTACTCCTACACATAATAAGGAGATAGGTTGACCTTGGCTTAAATTGTCTTGGATGCTGCCGAGCAATCTAAAAGGCAGTTTTTGCGAGCCGTCCCACGCGATTTGTGAGAGTAGATGTCGGATATGTTGGTTACTGTATCGCTTTAAGATGGCGTCAATGTAGGCATCTACGTCTAATTCAGCAGGCGCAGAAAATGACAGCGCAACTTGTTCTTTTAGTAAGGTATTAATAAGAGTAAAAAGCGCTGGGTGACTGATGGCTTGATTGACCGTTTCAAAGCCACAACGTAGTCCAAGATAAGCCAGTGTAGAATGACTGCCATTTAACAAACGTAATTTTGCTTTCTCGTAACCACTCACATCTTGCGTAAAGGTCACACCGACTTTATCCCATGCAGGACGCGGTCCACTGAAATTATCTTCGATAACCCACTGAGTAAACGCCTCTCGCTGGATCGGCCAATTATCTTGTAGCTTAATCGCATTGGCTACGCGAGCACGTAATTCGTCATTACTGGCAGGCGTAATACTGTCAACCATGGTGTTTGGAAAACACACATGGTGTGTGATCCATTGGGCCAACTGCATATCAATATTTTCAGCAAAACGGATGATTGCTCGGCCTAGTTTGGTGCCATTATCGGCTAGGTTGTCGCAACTCATAATCGTCAAATCAGCAGTGTTATTTTGCATTCTTTGCTGCAAAGCCAAGGTTAATAAACCAATAGCACTGATGGGACATGTGGGATTTTTTAGGTCGTGCACAATATCATTATTGCTAACATCAAGTTCACCTACACCGTTTAGGCAATAGCCTTTTTCGGTCACGGTTAAACTGACTATATGAGTACTCGGAGCAACAAGTCGCTGCATGACTTGTTCACGCTGCTCACCTAATACTAAAACTTCTTTGATGGCACTGATAACTTGATAGCTTGGCTGCTCATCAATAATTGCCAGCGTATAAATATTATCCTGCTCGGCTAATTCATCTCTTACGCCAGTGCTGCGCATCGATACCGCACAAATTCCCCAATCACCGCCAAACTCCATGGCGTTATCGGTATAAACGGCTTGATGAGCGCGATGAAAGGCGCCAGGCCCTAAATGCACAATACCAATCTGACGTTCAAGGGCGGCTTGATTGAACCGCACTTCTGCTGATAAGTGACCTAAACTGCCTTTGTTTAATTGCTGCATAGGGCTTATTTATCCAACTTGTAGGCTTTTTTAGCCAGGTTGTACGTTAAATCGAAGGCAAGCTCTACACCTTCATCTTCATTAATACGGTGTTGTGAAATTAACTCTGCTAAAAAGCGGCAATCGATACGCCGTGCTACATCATGACGTGCGGGGATGGATAAAAACGCGCGAGTATCGTCGTTAAAACCCACTGTATTATAAAAGCCGGCGGTTTCTGTCACTTGATGACGAAAACGCAACATCCCTTCTGGACTATCATGAAACCACCAAGCGGGCCCAAGCTTCAAACAGGGATAATGACCCGCTAAAGGCGCTAATTCACGGGCATAAGTGGTTTCATCCAAGGTAAACAAAATCACGCTTAAACGCGGATCATTACCATATTTATCTAACATGGGCTTAAGTGCCTGCACATATTCGGTTTGTGATGGAATATCTGCCCCTTTATCACGGCCAAAATGGTCAAAAATAATAGGGTTATGGTTTCTAAATGCTCCGGGATGTATTTGCATTACCATGCCATCTTCAGCGCTCATCCCCGCAAGTTCAGTTAGCATTTGCGCTCTAAAAAGCTCTTGTTGTGCTTCGTTAGAGTGGCCACTTAAACACGTAGCAAACAAGCTTTCACACTCAGTTACCGACAAATTAGCGGTACGCGCAGTAGGATGGCCATGGTCGGTGGCTGTTGCGCCTAATTTTCTGAAATACTCACGACGTAGTCGAATGGCTTGTAAGTAACCCTGCCAAGATTGAGTATCTTGGCCAGTTAGCTCTGCTAATTTTTTTACGTTGGCAATAAAGTCTTCACGAGAAGCATCTACCACATCATCAGGCCTAAAACTGGTGATCACGCGATGTTGCATCACGCTGCCCTGCATCGCTTGGTGATGCGGCAAAGTATCAAGGGCACCTTCTGTGGTGCAAATAAGCTCAATATTGAAACGGTCCATCAAGGCGCGAGGTCTAAATGCCGCGGAGCTTAATTTTTCAGTGATCTCATCGTAATATTTATCAGCGGTCTTAGCGCTTAATAATTCGCGCATGCCAAATACATCGTGAAAAACGGTGTCTAGCCACATGCGTGAGGGCGTACCGCGAAACAAGTAATAATGTTTGGCCAATATGTGCCAAATCTTTCGAGGATCTTGTTCGACCGCAGCACCATCTTGACGACGAATACCTAAAGATTCTAGTGAGATCCCTTGGCTGTACAACATCCGAAAAACGTAATGGTCAGGACGGATTAATAATTCAGTGGCGTTACCAAAGGCTTCATCTTGGGCAAACCATCGCGGATCAGTATGACCATGGGGACTGATGATGGGCAAATCTTTTATCTGAGCATACAGATTGCGTGCAATCGCTCTGACTTTTTCATCCGCTGGAAATAAGCGGTCAGGATGAAGATGTAATGTTGTTGAGTTAACCATTGAAGGCTCCTTATTAATTTGATTAGAGCGTAACGCCACGCTTCCAGATTGCGATTTCACGACAATCGTTTACTTCATTTTTGGTTGTTTGACCTGAGGCAAACTTGAGAATTTGAGCAAAGAATTGCTCAGCGCAATCATCCATACTCACGCCATCGAGTACGATGCCGGCATTGAAATCAATCCAATGGGGTTTGTGTTGGGCTAGTTCACTGTTTGAGGAAATTTTCACCGTGGGAACCGGAAAACCAAGTGGCGTGCCGCGGCCAGTAGTAAATAACACAAAATGTGCACCACTAGCAGCCAACGCGGTAGATGACACCGCATCGTTACCGGGTGCCTGCAATAAAACTAAGCCTTTACTGCTGGCGGCTTGACCGTAATCAAGCACTTGATTAACAATGGCTTGCCCGCCTTTTTGAATAGCGCCAAGTGATTTTTCTTCCAGTGTAGTAAGGCCCCCGGCTTTATTACCAGGCGATGGGTTTTCATAGATGGGCTGGTTATGATCAATAAAGTACTGCTTGAACTCATTGACTAAATCAACAATTTGCCCAAACACCGCGCTGTTAGTAGCCCGATTCATTAGTATTTGTTCAGCGCCAAACATTTCAGGTGTTTCAGTGAGGATTGCTGTGCCACCTATTTCGGTAATTTTGTCTGCCATGCGGCCAACCAATGGGTTGGCGGTAATGCCACTAAATGCATCTGAACCACCGCACTTCATACCCAGTACCAACTCGCTAGCGGGACAAGGCACCCTTTTGTCTTGTGCTAATAAAGGCAACATTTCTGCAATAGCATTAATACCCTCTTCGATTTCATCACCTACTTGCTGCGAATTATAAAAACGCAGTCGTGCAGGATCGTACTCACCAGCTTGTTCTAACAAAGCCGCCATTTGATTGTTTTCACATCCTAAACCAACTACCAACACTGCACCTGCATTCGGGTGTGTTAACAAAGAGGCTAAAATGGCACGGGTATCTTTTAAATCATCCCCTAACTGCGAACACCCGAAGGGATGAGTAAAGGCCACAAAAGCATCAGCCTGACCAAAAAAACGCTGGCTGCACAATTGTGCAATACGTTGTGCCGTACGATTGACACAGCCTACTGTATTGATGATCCATACTTCATTACGAATACCCACTTTCCCGTTACTACGGCGAAAACCATTAAAGGTATATTGACAATCGTCAATTGAGGGCTGAATTTCGATCGGATTGTATTGATACTGAGTACCATCTTTTAAATTGGTTTTGAGGTTATGACTGTGAACATGGCTTCCCGCTTTGGCGTTTTCAGTCATCCCCCCAATTTCGAAACCGTACTTAATGACTTTGTCATTTACGGCCAAATCGACCAAGGCCACTTTGTGCCCGCGGGGAATATCATTAATCAAATGTAAATTAAATTCTGCAAAGGCCTCGCCTTTACTTAGGTCTCGTGTTGCTACTGCAACATTATCGTTACCATGAATTTTTAATAAGGGCTTCATTTTCTCTACCTTAAGCGGTCACTAAATCTTTGGCTAATAGCGGCATATCACCGATGAATACCTCATCTAAGGTGAAGTGTTTGACATGCTCAACAATGTTGGGCAATTTCACATTTTTAAAATGGCAGTCCGAAAGATGGATACCCACAATAGGGGCGCGCTCAAACCCCTTAATAAAAAAGGCATGGGCCGCATTTTCTACAGTAAGTTTATTTATATGAATATTGCGAACTTGTGGGTCAAATTGTCCGGCGTCCCCTTCTTCGTAATAAAAATTAATCACAATGGCATCCCTTACTTCACCGATTTGCACATTATTGATGTAGATATTTTCGATGAGTCCGCCACGCACTGAATTAGTTTTAATACGGATAGCTCTTTCAAGCTCTGGGCTACTCATCTCACAATCGTGCATAAAAATATTACGCGCACCTCCAGAGATTTCACTTCCTATTACCATACCGCCGTGACCGTCCTTCATCTTACAATTTCTGACTAACACATTCTGAATGGGTAAATTTAGGCGGCGGCCATCGGCATTGCGCCCTGACTTAAGGGCAATACAGTCATCACCCGTGTCAAAGGTACATCCTTCAATTAATACCCTGTTACACGACTCGGGGTCACAGCCATCATTATTGGGCCCGTGGCTACGACACGTGACATTTCTGACGGTTACATCTTCACACATCACAGGATTGATAAGCCAAAAAGGCGATTGGGTTAAGGTTACCCCCTCTATTAACACTTTTTTGCATGCATAGGTTTGAATCATGGGGGGACGTAAATACGCACCTTGGGCATACATACGCTTTTCAACGGGTACACCGTTTTCGGCATCCTCGAACAATTGATCGCGCCCTGCTTTTTGATGTTTATTGTCTTTTACCGCGCTCCAATGAGACTCTTTATGGGGGCCCTTCCATGGCCACCATGTGTCGTTGTCAGCACCACCATGGATTAAACCGTTGCCAGTTATGGCGATATTCTCTTGTTGGTATGCATAGATAAGCGGCGAATACCCCATTAACTCAACCCCCTCCCAACGCGTCAGCACTGCTGGTAAATAACGCTCTGGCTCTGGTATAAAAAACAAAGTGGAGTTATCCGCTAAGTGCAAATTAACATTGGATTTTAAATGGATTGGACCGGTTAAGTAATCACCAGCGGGCACAACAACGCGACCACCACCGGCAATAAAGCAGGCTTCAATGGCATTAGCAAAGGCTAACGTATTGTCGTGTTGTTTGTCACCCAATGCACCAAAGGCTTGCACATTGAAATCTTTATCTGGAAAAGAGGTTTGAGCGACACTATCCAATACGGCATTACTTAAGGTTTCAAACTGCTGTTGACTGAATCGTGCTGCTGCAAATGACTTATTCGATTGACTGACACAGCCAGGTAACGCGGCAAGCACACACAGGCTTAGGGTTGATTTCAGAAATTGTCGTCTTAGCATCAGGCTCTACTTCCTCTTGTTTTCAATAAATGTAGCGTCTATTAACCGAATAAAACTTGCATTGTTTACATACATAAACGGCTTATTGTCTCTCTCGCTTGCCACCGGTGGCATTTTATTGTGTTAAAATTCTGTTGTCAATTAACTAATATGACCGACCCACGAATACTGATAAACCAGCACAGTCAGTCATTTCCCTTGTGTGAAGGGCTCCAATACTAGGTACAAATTAGCCTAGGCTGAATATTGATATTTAGTTAAATGTTAAATTTAGGTTAGCGGTTTAAGCCCACTCTCCTACTTGTTATTCTTACGCTTTTACTGCGCTCGTAGACTCTCGTATAATTAAATGGGGTTTAACCAAAAAGTCACTTTCTGGGCCTTGATTTTTCACTTTCTCAATAGATTGAATAATTTTATGCGCTGCCAACGAGGCCATTGCGCCCACAGGTCTTTGAATTGTGGTTAAAGAAGGAATAATGCGAGAGGCCAACAAGTTGTCATCAAAGCCGGCTATGGATAATTCTTCTGGTACCTTTATACCTAACTGTACCGCAGCCTTTAATACTCCTGCTGCCATCTCATCGTTATTTGCAAATATGGCAGTGGGACGACGCGGGTGTTGCAACAAGGTCTTCGCACAATCGATACCACTTTGGTAGGAGTTTTCACCCTCAATGACAAGTTCATCATTTAAAGCCAGTGTTAACTGGGCAAGAGAGTCACGAAAACCTTCTAGTCGTTCAATGGATGAGTAGTAATGTAAGGGGCCCGTAATAAAACCAATATCTCTGTGACCTAAAGAGTGCATGTAGCGCGCCATTTCACTCATGGCCGCCCGTTCATCTGATACCACGATATTAGTATGGTCGTCTAAATCAACGGAGGCCATACGCACATAACACAAGCCAGCTTCTCGTAAAGCGGCAGCCAAATCTTTAGATTCAGAAACGGGCGGTAGCACGATGACGCCATCAATACTTGAACGGCGGATGAAATTGAGACAATTTTGCACTAAGTCAGCACTGTGATATTTACAAGGATGAACAACTAATTCGTAGCCTTTTTTTGAACAAATATCCAACACTCCTCGTTGAACTTGGTCGATATACAACGCATCAGGGTTATCGTAAATCAAGCCTAATAAATAGGAGCGACTCGACGCTAAGCCCCTCGCCTGCTTATCGGGCGAATAGTCTAAGCGTTTTATAACGGCTTGGATGATCTCTAAGGTTTTGGCGCCAACGTTTGTTGAACCATTGATAACACGAGATACGGTACGTTTCGATACCCCTGCTTCTCTGGCTACGTCATTAATGGTTGGCTTTTTTTCACTCATTAGTGTTCCTTGATTCATGCCAGCACCTTATTGACCCTCAATAGCACAAGCAACTAAAACGCAAAATTTACTTATTGTGAAATAACTTGACACCTTTAAGCAAATTTTTCCTTAAAAACAGACGTTTAATTAAGCATATCCATAATAATTAACTTAAAGCGTCTCATTAAATCCTTACCCTGTTTTACTTCTTTGTTCCGCTTCTAGCTGATAAGCATCTTTATATATGGCATTGGCAGCTTCCTTAACCTGCGCAGCAAAATGGGGGATCTGCGCTTTGGTAAACGAG
>NZ_JANQVQ010000012.1 GCF_030730205.1 Paraglaciecola sp. | reverse complement strand
ACGCAACGACATTAACTGCAAAATCAAAGACAATTGGTCAGCCTCACACTTGCGTTGGCTAACTGAATTAACCTTACCCCATCCCGCCCAACAAATCGTTTTGCAAGAATGTATCCAAACGATCACCAAGCGCATACAGCGCTTAGCGCGACTGGATAATGAATTAGTGAATCAAGTACAACGCTGGCGATATTATCCTGTTGTAATAGCCGTTCAAACCATGCGTGGTGTGAGACTGGTAGTGGCCACCGGTGTCGTGGCCGAATTAGGCGATCTAAACCGCTTCGACCATCCCAGAAAACTCATGAGTTATGTCGGACTGGTGCCGAGGGAACACTCTAGTGGCGGCAAACGAAAACTAGGCGCTATTAACAAATGTGGCAATGGCCGAGCCAGACGATTATTAATTGAAGGCGCACATAGCTATCGCTATTCAGACGCAGCAGCTTAAGAGCATCTTCATGATTACCTTACTTAAAAGCAATATACCGCCAGAGCAGATTGATAGAGCGAATACCTGTTGCGTGCGCCCGACGGCAACCAAATTTGCGGGGTTACTTGTTAACGTATTTATCAATAAATAAGTGCGATTTTTTGCACCTTTATAACAACTAATCAAGCAACCACTTTCTTCTTCAAACAATCGAACACTCAGAATTTTACTACTGCCTTGCTACATGGGCTTTAGGTGCTTTTGTCATGCTTATAGTGGCATTTTTATCTCGTGGAATACACACAAAGAGCAGTGAGCAATCACAGTGTTTTCAATTGATATCAGTTAGTACCAGTTAGTTTCAGATAAATGTTTTGATCTGATTAAGTGTCTTTCACGCAAATCGGTTTTTTTATAGTGTTTTGGCAGTCTAAACGCAAGGCTAAACACATTCGAGTGAATTCAACAGCAAAAGGAATATTTCAATGAATATCAAAGGCTCATTAATCTCACGGCACATCAGTGTTGCTTTCATATTTGTAAATCTACTCTCTGGGTGTGGTGGTGACGACAATCCGACTACTGCTGAAGGTGTGTTTATCGATAGTCCGGTACAAGGCTTGGCATACGTTTCAGGGAGCATTTCAGGAATGACCGATGCCAATGGTACTTTCACCTATGAAGTAGGTGCAGAAGTTACATTCAGCATAGGTGATATAGTGATTGGAAGTGCAATGGGAGCGGCGACATTGACACCATTATCACTAGTGGAAGGTGCGTTAGACGAGACAGACCCGGCCGTAGTTAATATTGCTACATTTTTACAAACCTTAGACGATGACGGTGATCCAGAAAATGGAATCACCATCTCTGAGGCTCAGCATAGTGAAGCGGTGGGTTTAACTGTTAATTTTCAACTAAGCACCTTAGATTTTGAATATGACAGTGATGTACAAAGTACGGTAAGTATGTTGACCGGCGTCAGTTATGCTGGTCCGCGGGCACTTATTTCAGCAGCAGACGCATTAGCACATTTGCAGGTAAGTCTCGGACTCGAGGTTGATACAAGTAGTGTAAATGATGATAGTGAATTCGGAACAATCGCACTGAGCGGAGCTGATACGGCTGCAATAGGCGAATCATTAGTGGTTGAGTCGGCAGTTTATGGGCGAGATGACCTGACCAATTTAGAGGACTCTATCGTCATGACAGGCTTAGGATTAACCCTGAATGCAAGAGGCAATGATACTCCTTTTAACTACACCAGTAGTACAGAACATTTTGTTATAGTTGTTGGTGATATGTCACAGTATGGAGGTGATAGTGTTATCTCCATGCAGATAACAAAAAACTCTGTTAAATATAGTTATATTTGTGACACATTCTGCAATACCAGTATCGACCGGGAAAACCAAACTATCACCTTTGACAATGCCGTGGTAACGGAGACTGACACAAGCGCCTCGTTAACATTAAACGGTACAATCAATTGGCTGTTCGAAGATGAGGTGACTTATGCTGACGGTGGCTCTGAAGTGGATGACGGAATTGATGACGAAGTCGATGGTAATTCGGACATGCCAACCCTAGCAAGCTTAGCACTGTCTGGCGATTCCGCTGAAGAGTTAGGTACCGAATTAAAGGTACAGGAAATAGGTTTTGATCTTGAAGATTGGGCCCGTGATGATTCGATAACCTTAGTGGGCAATGGCACGGATTTACTCTATTTAGACAATGCATTAGAGCCTCGTGCGGGGGGATTTGTTATTACTATTTTTGACAATACCGATTTTTTGGGAAATCCACGATTTAGTGTTTATATGATCATTAACCAAAATTCTGTATTGCATTGGTATGACTGTGATGATGGTTGTGACGATGCATCGACTCTGACCGTTGACTATGAAAACAACACCCTTAACTTTGATAATGCGGCGTTTGTAGGGGATGCATCCGAAGATACACATGGTACTGTATATTTGAATGGTAGCGTGTCTTGGGAGTGATTTTAAATAAGTATCAGAGGGCACGCAGAATCAGCCCTCCACTTATTTCATGTATAGCCAACATGTTTCCTAACGCTCATTCACTGTATTTGAATTGAGCGTATGGAAATTTCGGTTACCCTGTCAATATCACGTATTTCACACTTAGCCCGCAAGCGCTACAACACTGAAAAATCAGGCGATGCAGTGTAACCGGGGCAACTGGCCGCTAGTTTATCACGCATGGCCCGCGCTCTTTCCAACTCCCCAAACAACAGCCAAACATTCGTCATTTGAAAGACAGATACCGGATCTACAACATCAGCGTATTCTTCTGCTTGTTGCCTGAGTTGCGTTTTGAATTGGTCAGAGTAATTTTCAGGCTCTAGCTTTGCCAGTGTCAGATAAAGCACCAAACGCAGCGTTTTTTGCTGAACATTGCCTTCACCTTTGGCAATTTCGTTTTCCAATACCAACAAGCCATTCCGATAAGCCTCAACTGCCTTTTGTTTGAGCCCCAGGCGTCGAAATATTTCGCCCATACTGGCCCAGACATGATAAAGGTTGTCGGCACCATAATCGTTCAGCTTGTCTAGCAGTGACTGATAAATCGTTAAGGCTTTTTCCGGTTCACCCAGATATTGATATAAAGTGGCAATGTTTGATTGTAAAGCCGATTCGTCAGGTTGAAATACCAATGCGGCCTGGTAGTGTTCCTTTGCTTTAGCTAAATCTCCTACACAAAATTCCACAGTACCTAAATTGAAGTAGGTTTGATAACTCGGATAGATCTCACTGGCCAGAGTAAATTGCGCAATGGCTTGCGTTTGTTTGCCCGTGAAGTAATAAAGTCTGGCTAGAGTATAAGGAACCTTCCAATTATCAGGTTCTATTTCCAGCGCTTTTTGTAATAGCGATTCCGTGCGCTCAAAAAGTGCGTCGTTTGGCTGTTTTAAATAGCTGCGCATCAAAATTTCAGCCAGGCCCCGCATGGCCTCAACGCTGTTAGTATCAAGCGTCAATATCCCTTCAAATAGCTGCTGAGCGTGCTCAAATTCACCCTGTTTACGCGCCAAATTAGCATTGCTGATTTTGACTTCAATCTCATCAGGCGCCAGGGCTAATGATTTCTCACACGGGATCTTAGCCTCTGCCAGTTTGTCCTGATCGCCTGTCAGATGACCATATTCATAAAGTGCTACACATAGTGCAGCATGGCCCTTGGCAAAATCCGGTGCTAAACGCACCACACTGCCTAGCTCAACGATAGCACGTAGTAAAACCTCTGTCGCCCGGTCGCCATCCAAATACTGCACACCTTTTAAATAGCTTTGTAGTACATCCCAGGACGGGCTATTCAGCTGTTTTTGCTGTTTAATCAGGCTCAGCCACTGGTTTATTTTGAATTGAATAAATTCTTTCGATGCAGCGTGAGAAAAGGTATCTGCCCATATTTGTCGGGACGTACTTCCTTCTGTTGCAAACACTTGCAAAATAACATTTCTACCGATCTGTTCTGTTTTACCGCTGAGCACTAAATCAGCCTTATGTTGCCTGACTAAATCTAAAGGATTAGCAACAGCAGCAAACTTAGCGGTTCTCGCTACCCAACTAAATTTAGTGCTAATTGTCTGCTGTAATTGTTGGGTAATATCCTTTCCACGGGGACCATCGAAAGGCAATACCACGATGACTTTATTGTCAAAATTGATGGGGGCTTGCTGTAATACTGGCGAATCTGCCGATTGTTCCAGCGAGGAATAAAAATACATCGCCCCCAAAAACACAATGGCGATGACCGCCTTAGATTTAATTCCAGTAAATAGCCAGAATGTTACGCTTTTTTTTTCTGGAACGCTGATTGAATATGGTGTTATGGTCCGAGATTCTTGGTCGGCTGTAACTGCTTCATTAGCTTGAATATGCTCGGCTTCAACAGAATCTAAATAAATACTCCACGATTCCACTTTCAACGCTTTTGCCACACGCTCCAGGCTTATCGGATCAACAGCCTCTCCCCGAAACACGCGCCCCACCATAGTGCGGGGAGGTGAATCTAAATTTTCCAAGCGTTGAATTTCAACGGCAATTTCTGTTTGTGATTTAAATCCACTTTCATGCTGAGCAGCCCGTAGTTTTGCAGGCGACGCCTTGATACCCCGAGCTCGATTTTTTGCATGCAAAAATACTTTCCGGTCATTCCCCTTCATCATCATCCTTAAAAATGCAGTTAGTTGAGTGAAGCTAATTCATAGTTAATGGTAGATGCCTGATATAATCTGACTGACAGCCTGGATAGTCATTTTTATTTAGCAAAGAAAGTAAGCGATAAGTGCCTTAGCTCAAAAACTATTATTTAATATGTGTTTGTTTAAAGTCAACTGCAACACAATTGCTTTCGCTAAAGCGACTCACAATTGGCCTCAATACAAAAAATCAAATAAATTCAAATAGATGCTAAATAGAAAGCGAGTGAGGACGGGCATCCGGGAAGTGTTAGCTCTGAATGCAAAACAACCTTACCTGCCGATTATTTTCCCACAAGCACAAAAAAACCGACTCAAGGTCGGTTTATTGTTTACTTGCAAGGTTTGGTATCAAAGGGGTTTACTGGTTTTTGTAGCTGCACAGCAGCGCCCAGTTAAACGGCTAGGCATGGATGTCTGGACTGGGAGCATATCATCATGGGTTCAGTCAGCTTTCCTAGTCACAACTGGTATGCTCGTTTTAAACTATTCGGCAAATGGTACTGCAAGTCGACCAAAGAAAAGGTTAAAGAAAAGGTCATAGCTAAAGCGCATTACATTTTGATGGAAAGTCGTATTAAGGCTGAACAAGGTACACTTACCAAAAGTAAACGCTTTCGTGATGTTGTCGACCTTGCCATCCACAAAATGGAACATGAGCTAGAGCACGGAGGCGGTAAAGTCATATACAAAGACTATATGAATGCCCTTCGCAAATACCACATTCCTTTTTACGACCGTACTTACATCACTTCAATTGACCAGCAAAAAGTGCGTGATTTCGATAGATGGCGAGCCAATCAGGTAGGTCGTGAATTAGCAAAATCCACAATTCTCCCCCATAACGCAGCTATGCAAATGGTATTAAAAGAAGCCATCGAACAGAAATGGATGATACCTATTCAGGTTCCTGTTCTAGCTAACGTTGGTTCGCAAGGAGAGAAACGAGCTTCTTTCACACCAGACGAATACGTAGAAATCTGCGATACCTTGGCAAATATGCAAGATAACAGTCGAAAGGAACGTACCAAGCAAATTCGCATCTTATTATTTTCTATATGGAATTTGTTACCCACTCAGGCATGCGACCAGGCACCGAACTCGAGCAGTTGGCATGGGGGCACATAAGGCCACAGGCATATCTTTCAAAGCCAGAGTCGCGCATTTGTGGCAACTTAAAGACAGTAAAATAGTCAGTTTTGAACAGTTTGTTGACAGTAAAACCGTGACCGATGCGATGTGACGCAACTTCAACTCCAACTTTCATCAAGTTGAGCACTACCAAAATATCACGAATTACATTGAGTTAAGTGTCATCATTGAGACGCGAAACGCCTTTCGGGTTTACCACTCAGACAAGCAACCGCCATGGAGGGCAAACGAAGCAGTTAATACAAAAGCAGTTTTCGAGATGTGAATTAGATTGCAGATCATAAACGTGTAGATGTAACTTCCGCTGCCTACCCATCTACACTCGCTTTCCTACTGGCACAAATAACCGACTGAGCCAGGTTAATTGTTTATATGATACGTTTATTACCGCAGTCTTAACTCAAAAAATAGTGCTCCTACGAAAACGGGGCAGTCAGTTCGATACGAGCCAC
>NZ_JANQVQ010000011.1:3123-6277 GCF_030730205.1 Paraglaciecola sp. | reverse complement strand
GAGCGACGGACTGTTAATCCGCAGGTCCCCCGTTCGAGTCGGGGAGGGGGAGCCACTCTAGTTTTTACACATAGAGGGCTTCAAAATACTAATTCCTAGTTCATCATTCATTTTTATAACCCGGTATTTCAATAATAAAGCTGATTTAGCAATAAAGTTTTGAATATCAAGTTGTTAATACACATTGAAAGCCCGATAATACAGGCTGTTTAGCAAAGCGTAGTAATTTCCTTTATACAATGACTGAATTCTTCCTACTACTTATCGGCACCGTGCTGGTAAACAATTTTGTGTTAGTACAATTTCTTGGTTTATGTCCATTCATGGGGGTATCAAGTAAGTTGGAGACCGCTATTGGCATGTCGATGGCTACTACCTTTGTATTAACTCTTGCGTCTTTGTCGAGCTACCTCGTTGAACATTATATTCTATTGCCTTTAGGCATTGGCTACTTGCGTACTTTGAGTTTTATTCTGGTCATCGCTGTAGTTGTGCAATTTACTGAGTTAGTCGTTCATAAAACCAGCCCCACTCTTTACCGATTGCTGGGGATATTTTTACCCCTTATTACCACCAACTGTGCCGTATTAGGCGTTGCCTTATTAAACATAAACCAGCAGCATAATTTTATTGAATCGGTGATCTACGGCTTTGGCGCTGCCGTAGGATTCTCTTTAGCATTGATATTATTTTCAGCGATGCGTGAAAGGCTTGCAGTGGCCGATGTGCCCTCGCCCTTCAAAGGCGCATCAATAGCCATGATAACCGCAGGGTTAATGTCATTGGCCTTTATGGGTTTCACTGGTTTGGTGAAGTTTTAATGTCTTTGGGCATGGCAATTTTAACTGCCCTACTCGCGGTAGGCTTAATGGCGCTGCTTTTTGGGGGCGTTCTCGGGTATGCTGCAATTCGTTTTAAAGTAGAAAGCGACCCATTGGTAGAGCAAATTGATGAAATATTGCCGCAGACTCAATGTGGTCAATGTGGGTATCCCGGTTGCAAGCCATACGCTGAAGCGATTGCTAATGGTGACGACATTAATAAGTGCCCGCCGGGTGGCGAAGCCACCATTAAAAAGTTAGCCGATTTAATGGGCGTTGAAGCCACATCGCTCGATAGCGCCCATGGCAGTGAAGATGTTAAAAAGGTCGCGTTTATACGCGAAGACGAATGTATTGGCTGTACCAAGTGTATTCAAGCCTGCCCTGTCGACGCCATACTAGGCGCAGCGAAACAAATGCATACCGTAATTAGCGATGAATGTACCGGGTGTGATCTATGCGTTGATCCTTGTCCGGTAGATTGTATTGATATGGTGCCCGTTGCAGTAAACAGTGCCGCTTGGCGCTGGGAGCTCAATAAAATCCCCGTAAAACAAGTAAGTTAAATCAGTGACTATGCCAAACGACTTTGACGACGTAATGAGTAAGTTAAATGCCAACGAACTGTGGGACTTTCCTGGCGGCGTACATCCACCTCAACAAAAGCAATTGTCCAACCAAACGCCCATCGCCCAATTACCTATTCCAGAACGTTTGTATGTACCGATAAAACAACATATCGGGGTAGAAGGTCATGTTATCGTTGAAGAAGGTCAACATGTGCTTAAAGGCCAAGCACTGACAAAAAGCATGAACCCTTTTGCGGTACCGATTCATGCACCTACATCAGGTCAAATTATCAGTATTGCTCCCCACGTGTCAGCGCATCCGTCAGGCCTTGCTGAATTAACTATCGAAATCGCCCCTGATCACTTAGATACATGGGCCCCATTAAAGCCGTTGGCTGATTATCAAAATCAACCCAAAATGGCGATATTGAGCGCTATCTGTGACTGCGGCATTAGCGGTATGGGCGGTGCAGGTTTTCCTACTCATATAAAATCAGCTCCCAAGAAAAATGTTGAGTTTCTGGTTATTAACGGTATTGAGTGCGAACCTTATATCAGTTCAGATGACAGGTTAATGCGCGAACACGCGTGGCAAATTCGCCAAGGCATCGACATTCTTACCCATTTATTAGGGCCTAAACAAGTTCTGATTGGCATTGAAGATAATAAACCTGAAGCGATAGAGGCCATGCGCTTAGCCTGTCGTGAGAATCCACTATATCGGATTTGTATTGTTCCCACTAAATACCCTGCCGGCGGTGAAAAACAACTGATTCAGGTTCTCACTAATCGAGAAGTACCCAGTGGCGGCTTACCCATTGATGTGGGCGTTATTATGCATAACGTAGGCACGTGCTATGCCATCGCTGATGCGGTATTCAGTGGCAAGCCTTTAGTTCAACGCGTTGTCACCGTAACAGGCCAAGCGGTTAATCAGCGTGGTAACTATTGGACTTTAATTGGCACCCCTGTTGAACATTTACTTGCCCATAGTCAATATCTACCAAAGAAACAAAAAGTCAGTACGGTTATTATGGGCGGCCCTATGATGGGATTTACCATTGCCAGTCCTAAGGTGCCTGTTGTTAAGATAACCAATTGCATATTGGTGCCATCAAAAAATGAATTAGCGGGCAATAATGAACAAGCTTGCATTCGCTGTGGAGCTTGTGCCGATGCCTGCCCTGCCTCTTTATTGCCGCAACAGTTATTTTGGCATGCCAAAGCAAAAGAATTAGAAAAAGCGCAAGAATACAATTTATTTGATTGTATCGAATGTGGCGCTTGCGCCTATGTGTGTCCAAGCGAAATTCCTCTCGTACATTACTATCGCATAGCTAAAGCTGACGTTAGAATTGAACAACAAGAAAAACAAAAAGCCGATAAAGCCCGGGAACGATTTGAGAGCCGGGCCGCAAGGTTAGTGGCCGAACAAGAAGCCAGAGATGAAAAACACCGTTTGGCTGCCGAAGCGCGCAAACAAGCGATGTCAGGAGCAGGAAATACTGCTAAAGATAAAATAGCAGCGGCTTTAGCACGGGCTAAAGAAAAGAAACAGGCTCAAGCTGACAGTGATGTCAATGCTCCTTCTGTAAACGAAGTTATGCCCGTTAACGAACAAGCGAGTACATCATCAAGCAGTAATGATCGTGTGCAAGCAGCAATTGCAAGAGCTAAAGCCAAGAAGGATGCAAGTAACGCAGCGACTGGAAGCGACCAGATACTTGCCGCCGCTTCTCAGCAAGCCAGTAAAAATGAGCGAGT
>NZ_JANQVQ010000011.1:0-3023 GCF_030730205.1 Paraglaciecola sp. | reverse complement strand
AGCAAGCCAGTAAAAATGAGCGAGTGCAGGCCGCTATTGCTAGAGCGAAAGCCAAAAAGGCAGCAAGTAATACTGATAATGACAGCGAGCAAGTTCCTGCCGCCGCGCCTGTGCAAACCAGTAAAAATGAGCGTGTACAGGCCGCTATCGAAAAAGCGAAAGCTAAAAAGGCCTCAGAGGAAGACCAAAAGCGACAAGAAGAAGCGATGGAGCCTCCACAAGAACCGCTTAGATCATCACAGCCATCGCGAGCACAGGTAACTGAGGAGCAAGCCCCGAGCAGTGAAGCGGTGGATGAAAAACAGCAAAGAATAAACGCTGCTGTGGCTAAAGCCAAAGCGAAAAAATTAGCGAATACGCTTGATAGCGATGCACACCCACAAGCACTTACTCGCTTAGACGAGCTTGTTGAAAAGGCTTCTGTCGCTGAGCAAAGCGCATTATCAGCGCAAAGTGAGCAAACTAAAAGGGACGATGAAAATCACGCTCTAGACGAAAAAAAGCGTAGAATAGCGGCCGCTGTGGCCAAAGCAAAAGCGAAAAAAGCGGCAGAGCAAGCTGCTAACAATGAAAAACAATAAAATGAATTTTAACCTAGCAAGTTCACCTCACCAGCATATCAAACGTAATACAGGTCAAGTTATGCGGCTCGTTATTTATGCGTTAATTCCTGGGGTGTTATTACAAACCTATTTTTTTGGTTTTGGTACCTTAATACAAATAGTCTTAGCGGTCATAACGGCCATCGTAACAGAAGCAAGCATTCTTGAACTAAGAAAGCGTGACTTTGAGCGTAGTTTAAAAGATTACAGTGCGGTGCTAACTGCCATACTGTTAGCCATTAGCATACCACCTCTCGCTCCTTGGTGGCTTATCGTAATCGGGACTTTTTTTGCGATTGCTATCGTCAAACAGCTCTATGGTGGCTTAGGCTTTAACTTATTTAATCCTGCCATGGCAGCGTATGTCATGCTGTTAATCTCGTTTCCGCTTCAAATGACCCAATGGTTACCAGCACAAAGCTTGGCTCAGTATGGTCATTCGTTTACTGATAGCCTTTTCACCATATTCACCGGATTTACCCAAAATGGCTTGAGCCTCAACCAATTGCAATTTGGTATTGACGGTACGACCATGGCAACACCTTTAGATACGGTTAAAACACAACTGGTTAAAGGCCTAACCTATACAGAAAGTCTCGAGTTCACTATTTTTGACAGCAGTATTTATTCTTTAAATGTCGCGTGGTCTTGGATTAGTCTTGGTTTTTTAGTCGGTGGCCTAGGCTTATTAAAGCTAAAAGTCATCAATTGGCATATTCCTGTTAGTATGATCCTAAGTCTATTCTTCGTCGCTACCGTGATGTCTTTGGTTGATGGTGATAGATTTGCCTCAGCGATTTTCCATATCTTTAACGGCAGTATTATCATTGGGGCCTTTTTTATCGCGACCGACCCTGTCTCAGCCTCGACAACCAATAAAGGCCGATTAATTTTTGGCGCAGCCATAGGCTTTTGGGTCTATGTTATCCGCACTTGGGGGGGCTATCCTGATGCAGTAGCGTTTGCGGTGATCATTATGAACATGGCTGTACCCTTGATTGATTATTACACACAGCCAAGAGTCTATGGTCATAAAGCTGGGGCAAAGGTGCGTAAAAAATGAAGCAATCCGTCAGTAAAAATGGCCTTATTTTAGCGGCCTTTGCTATGGCAACCAGTGGTTTAATTGCTTTAACGTATTTTGCCACTCACGAGCAAATCGCACTGCAGCAACAAGCTAAATTACAAGGTATTTTAAACGCAATAATCGAACCGAGCAGTTATAACAACGCCATTGCTAACAACTGTGTGAACGTTGTTTCACCTGAATTTTTGGGCAGTGACGAAGCACAGCGTATTTATCGCGCTTACAACAACGAGAAGCCGGTTGGGGTTGCTATTGAGACAACCGCGCCTGATGGTTATAGTGGAAAAATACAGCTGGTTGTCGGTCTGACTAACGACCCACAAGGCAATCCTCTCATCAGTGGAGTACGTGTGCTCGATCATAAAGAAACACCGGGCTTAGGTGACAAAATCGATATACGTGTAAATGATTGGATTTTGGATTTTGCTCAGAAAGTAGTGAGTACTGATACCCTCGCCCGCTTTGATGTGAAAAAAGATGGTGGTCAATTTGATCAATTCACCGGAGCAACTATTTCGCCCAGAGCAGTCGTTAAGGCCGTTAAGCGCAGTGCTCTGTATTATCAAGAGCAACAAAAGGCAATCTTTGATGCACCTAATACCTGCGCAAAGACACTAAGCAGTTCAACAGAGGCGCAATAAAATGAACGAGTTTAAGCAATTGAGCTGGCAGGGGCTATGGAAAAACAACCCAGCTTTAGTGCAATTGTTAGGGCTTTGTCCCTTGCTTGCGACCACGGCAACTCTAATCAATGGTCTTGGTTTGGGCTTAGCCACCACACTGGTATTAATAGGCTCAAATACCACGGTATCGCTTATTCGTAACTATGTACCCAATGAAATTCGCATTCCTATATTTGTCATGATTATTGCGTCTTTTGTCACGATTGTGCAGCTATTAATGAACGCCTACACCTTCACATTGTATCAAGCACTTGGCATCTTTATTCCGCTGATTGTTACTAATTGCGCCATAATCGGTCGTGCTGAAGCCTATGCTGCGAAAAATCCGGTAGGATTAGCTGCGATTGACGGCCTGATGATGGGCTTAGGCTTTACATTTGTCTTGGTGACTCTGGGGGCGATGCGCGAGTTGTTAGGCTATGGCACTTTGTTTGCTGGGGCTAATTTATTATTTGGTGACTGGGCGAATAATTGGCAGCTCACGCTATTTCATACTGATAGTCCCTTTTTATTGGCCATTCTTCCCCCTGGGGCATTTTTAGGTATGGGATTATTGATCGCCTTAAAAAATGTGTTGGATAAACGCATGGAACACATGTTTGCAGCTAAAAAAGAAGCAAAAGTGGTACAACGAGCACGGGTGACCGCTGA
>NZ_JANQVQ010000010.1 GCF_030730205.1 Paraglaciecola sp. | reverse complement strand
CATTGTGCAAAATTGGGCGCAATGGCGCCAAGGCCCGCCGCCTTTTACTAAGTAAGCAGATAAAATAGCCGTCATGTCAATGCGTAATAGATATGACGGCGTGTTGTAGCGATTGGGTTTATTGTTGCGGTTTTCGCTGTGGGCGCGCCGCACGCTTAGCCTGATGATTGTGACCAGTGCGATTTTCACCCGAACGTTGTCCATCACGATGATCAGGTTTAGGTCTTTTGGGTTTATTCGGTTTTATCGGACGGGTATCTAAACGAGACTCTGGTACTGGATTAGTGGGCTCAAAACCAGCTACGGTTTTGCGGTTTATCACTTGTTTGGTGAATCGCTCAATATCCGCTAACAAACCAAATTCGTCAGCAGCAACAAATGAAATCGCTTGGCCAGTAGCGCCAGCACGGCCCGTTCTGCCGATACGGTGCACGTAATCTTCAGAGACATTAGGCAAATCATAATTGACAACTTGCGGCAACTGGTCGATATCTAAGCCGCGAGCGGCAATATCTGTAGCCACAAGAGCTTTAATTTTACCTTGTTTAAAATCAGCTAAGGCCTTAGTTCGTGCGCCTTGGCTTTTATTTCCATGAATAGCAGCTGCAGCTATGTTTTTGGCTTCTAATTGTTTAACGATCCGATTGGCGCCGTGTTTGGTGCGACTAAATACCAATACTTGTTGCCAATTTTCATCTTTGATTAATTTAACTAAAACGGCCGTTTTTTGCGTTTTATCAACTGGATAAACCCATTGCTCAACAGATTCGACAGTGGTGTTAGCAGGTGATACTGATATTTCAGTAGGATTATTTACCAAGCCTTTTGCCAGTTTGCGAATATCATCAGAGAAGGTGGCAGAAAACATTAAGGTTTGACGTTTGACAGGCAGCAATTTGATGATTTTTTTAATGTCATGAATAAACCCCATGTCTAACATTCTGTCAGCTTCATCTAAGATCAAAATCTCTAGTTGGCTGAACCGAACCGCATTTTGATTATAAAGATCCAGCAAACGTCCTGGTGTTGCCACTAAGATGTCGACGCCTTTGCGCAGTTTAATCATTTGTGGATTGATACCCACACCACCAAACACAACAGCTGAGCGCAAAGGTAAATCTTTACCATATGCTTCAACACTTTCACCTACTTGCGCTGCAAGCTCACGGGTTGGCGTTAGGATTAAGGCTCTGGCTTGATTGGGACCTGCGGGTTTACCCTTGGTTAATAATTCAAGAATAGGTAGGGTAAAGCCGGCTGTTTTTCCTGTGCCCGTTTGTGCTGCAGCCATAACATCTTTTCCAGCTAGCACGGCTGGAATAGCCTGTAACTGAATAGGAGAGGGAGTGTCGTATCCTTTGGCCAATACGGCAGAAAGAATTTTGGGTGATAAGCCTAATTCGGCAAAACTCATAGAAAGATCTCAGTATAAAAATTACATGAAACAAGAATTAACTTTAGCATCTTGTTAAAGGGGTGGCTTACTTTGTTGAAGGAAGTGAAGCTCATGTGGGGCAAAACTAACAAAACCGCAAATGCTTGAGCATTTGCGGTTTTAACTAGCTTATTATTTATTCTTCAGAAGTGGGGCGTGTAGCTGGAGCCGTCACACTGAATGCTGCACTTTTAAAGCCTGCTGTCTTACCCGACACTTTAATGGCAGGTCTTGCATCATTGGCAAGCGCTTTGATATCGAGTTCCGTGAAGGCTTCGTCAATAGAGACAGGCCTTGCCATGGGGGCTGAAACAGACTTCTGAACTTTAGCCACCGGTTTAGCTTGCGTAAGCGCTTTACTGACTTTGACTTCAGCTTGTGCGGTAACGGGCTGCTCTGCGGGGCTTTCAGTCTTAGCGGTTTCTACCGGCGCTGCTGGTTGTTCAACAGGTGCTGACTCAAGCGCTTGAACGCTTTTCGCTTCTTCGGTTTTAACGTCTACAGCCACCGCTTCATTTGTTACTTCAGCTTTTACTGGTTCTTGAGGTGCAGGGCTTACCTGTGCAGCAGTTTGTTCAGTCACTTCAGATTTGGCATAGGGAGCTTCCGTTACTGAAGGCTCTTGTTGAGAAGGGCGCTTTTGATCAGAAAGTTCCATCACCGCTTGAGCGGGTTCAGGCGTTTTTTCTGGTGCTACAGAAGAGGCTTCATCTTTCGCTACTTTTGCTTCGCTAGGAACCGGTGCGTCAAATTGTAATTCATCTTGAACAACAGCATCTTTTACTTCAGCATCTGCTTTTTCTTCATTTTCTTTACGGCGTTTTTGACCCGCTGCTCGAATATGGCGAGGAGAACGACGACTGCGCGCGCGCGAAGTGTTTTCTTCATTCGATGGTTGTTGTTCACCTGCATCAGCGCTTTCTAGGTTATTCGCTTCAGTCACTTGCTCAGACTGCTCAACGCTTTTATCCTCAACAACCGGAGCTTTAGTTACGGCCTTGGTTTCTGCATTTGCTGCTGGTTTAGGTTGTAGCGGAGTCTCAGTCTGGTCATGTTTACTGATTTGCTCTGGCGCCTGCGTCTCAACAGTATTATTAGCTTGTGCAGGAGCGTCTTTAGCCGGTGCTTTAGGGACGGCTTTATCATCAACGTTGGTATTGGGTTTATCGCCTTCGACACGCACTGTACGACGAGTATCTCTGCGCTTACGACGCTCTGCTACACGTTCGTTTTTCTTAGGTGCGGGGGCAGGTGATTTATTGTCTGCTTGTTTATCCGCTACTACCGCTGTTTCGCTTGTTGCATTAGCTGTGTCATCACGACGAGGTTTATTACGCTTGTCGTCACGACGGGGCCTGCGCTCAGAACGGTTATTGGCTTGTTCATTACCGTCCGCTTTACCTTCGGTGCGCTCTTTTTGCTCGTAGGGTTTAGCTGTTTTGTTTCTATCATTGCGGTTGTTACGGTTATTACGCGGGGCGCGTTCTTTATTTCTGCTATGAGTCGCTTTCTTCGGAACTTCAATAGGCTCTTCTGATTTAAATAAGCCAGATAACCACTTGCTCACTTTCGTCAATAATGACTCGCTTGCTTGAGCTTCTACTTTTTCTGCAGTAGGCGTAGGTACATTCGCCGCTTTATCAGGAGATACTAAGCTTTGAAGGGCTGGCTGTTCACGGGTGACGGGGGCCGCCACAGTGCGATCAGCAACCGTTTCTTCTACTTCTACTAAGGCTAAGTTATAGCTCATTTCCTGTAATACATCGTCAGGACGACGACGTACTAAATTGTAGTGTGGGGTTTCTAATTTGGGATTAGGGATAATGATTAATTGCACACCGTGACGTTTTTCAATACTGGCAACTGAGCGACGTTTTTCGTTCAGAAGATAAGTTGCCACGTTAACCGGTAACTGCGCTTCAATTTGCCCAGTGTTGTCTTTAATGCTTTCTTCTTCCATGATACGAAGAACAGACAACGCCAAAGATTCCGTACCACGAACGGTACCGTGGCCAGAACAACGAGGACAAACGTTATGTGCAGAATCACCCAATGAAGGGCGTAAGCGCTGACGAGACATTTCCATTAAGCCAAAACGTGAAATTCGGCCCAATTGCACACGTGCACGGTCATGTTTGACAGCGTCTTTTAAACGATTTTCCACTTCACGTTGATGGCGAATTGGGGTCATATCAATAAAGTCGATAACCACTAAACCACCTAAATCACGCAGACGCAGTTGTCTGGCAACTTCATCTGCCGCTTCAAGGTTAGTATTGAAAGCCGTTTCTTCGATGTCACTGCCTTTCGTTGCGCGGGCTGAGTTAATGTCGATTGAGGTTAATGCTTCAGTTGGGTCAATAACAATCGAACCGCCAGAGGGCAAGCGTACTTCACGTTGGAAGGCTGACTCAATTTGGCTTTCTATCTGATAATGGCTGAATAAAGGTACTTCGCCACGGTAAAGTTTTACCCGATTAACAAAGTCAGGACGCATTTGTTGCACATGCTTTAAGGCACGTTCATGCACATCAACTTGGTCAATCAGTATCTCACCAATATCGCGACGTAGATAGTCACGCAAGGCGCGCACAACCACGTCACTCTCTTGATGAATTAAAAATGGAGCAGGACGGGATTCAGCGATTTCTTTTATCCGAGACCAACCTGTCACGAGGTAGTCTAAGTCATAGGCTAATTCTTCAGGAGATTTACCTACCCCTGCGGTACGGACGATTAAGCCCATACCATCGGGTAATTCTAGGCCGTTTAAAGCATCTTTTAAATCGGTACGTTCATCGCCTTCGATGCGACGAGAAATACCACCGGCGCGAGGATTATTTGGCATTAAAACTAAGTAACTGCCTGCTAAACTGATAAATGTGGTTAAGGCTGCGCCTTTTTGGCCACGTTCTTCTTTATCAATTTGTACGATAACTTGATGACCTTCTTTGATAACGTCTTTGATATTGGGACGACCATCAAACTTGTAGCCTTGTGGGAAATATTCGCGGGCGATTTCTTTTAGTGGTAAAAAGCCATGGCGGTCAGCACCATAATCTACAAATGCTGCTTCTAAACTGGGTTCGACGCGGGTGATAGTTCCTTTATAGATGTTGGCTTTTTTCTGTTCATGGCCTGGACTTTCAATATCCAAATCATACAGTTTTTGCCCATCTACAAGTGCAACGCGCAGCTCTTCTTGCTGGGTTGCATTGATTAACATTCTTTTCATTCTTGTTTGCTCGGTAAAGTACCGACCGCTCTCGATAAAAGACGTGCAGGGTGATGTGACAATTGCGGTATGCAGCCTCACGACTGTATGCATATTTTAAGTTTTTTAATCGCTTAAGTGTCTCAGCCATTATTAATTAATGCTTTGTTTTATAACACTTTTACCCAAATTCTTTGTGTGGGCACTAGATGCAGCGAGTTATCCAAATTGTTTTTAGCTATTCTTAAAACTTTCAAGCATTCGAACCAACTTACTTGTGGTATTCGGTTGGGTTCAAATGCCTTGTCAATTCATTTACATTCTTTACATCTGTATGGCGATCGATAGTTAAATTAAATCGCTGACGTAAGGGTTCTGTTTAATCACACTGTTGAAAAGTGACTCACTTAACAGTTGCATGTATTGCTTATATACGACTTAGTGTCGTTTGGCTCACAGAACAGGTTTATACATCTGTTTGTTTTTAATATTACTTCGTGCTTAAAAACGGGCGCATTATCACACTAAAGGGTTTAAACTAGCAAGTTATTAAAGCGGTTAGTGTAACAATAGTCATTCCAACTTAAATAGCAGGCATATGAGCGACGAAACATTTTTAAAAGTACAATTTATTACTATTGAACCAGAGCTTGAAGGGCAGAGGATTGATAATTTTTTAAGGACCTTTTTAAAAGGCGTTCCAAAAAGCCTTATTTATCGGATTTTACGAAAAGGGGAGATCAGGGTTAATAAAAAGCGGGTCAAACCAGAATATAAACTGCTTGCCAATGACGAACTGCGTATTCCTCCTATAAGGGTGTCTGAACCAAGTGAGTTACCCTCAACAAAATTAGATAAAGTGTCCAGTTTAGAAAACCACATTTTATTTGAAGACGAATGGATTATTGTGCTGAACAAACCTACAGGTACGGCAGTGCATGGCGGCAGTGGTTTAAGTTTTGGGGTGATTGAAGCATTACGTGCCTTACGTCCGGCTCAAAAATTTTTAGAATTAGTCCATCGTTTGGACCGAGATACCTCAGGCTGTTTGTTGATCGCAAAAAAACGTTCTGCACTGAAAAGCTTACACGAACAACTTCGGGATAAGCAGGTTGATAAGCGATATCAAGCTTTGGTGAGCGGCAATTGGCCCGAAAATCGATTTAAAGTGAAAGCGCCATTGATAAAAAATATTCTTAAGTCTGGTGAGCGCATGGTCTCGGTTAATGAAGAGGAGGGCAAGCCTTCCGAAACGCGGTTTCGAATTTTGAACCAATACAAAGATTCAACCTTAGTTGAAGCCTCGCCTATTACCGGTCGTACTCATCAAATTAGGGTGCATTGTTTACATGCTGGCCATCCTATCGCCTGTGATGATAAATACGGTGACAACAACTTTGATAGTCGAATGCAGCGTTTAGGATTGGGCCGGTTGTTCTTACATGCGTTTTCACTTTCCTTTATTCACCCTAATTCGAATGAACGAGTGAGCTTTCAAGCCCCCTTGGACAATGCGTTAAAAAATGCCTTAGTGAAGTTAGAAAAAGATAATGCTTAATGTATGTGTTCACCTCAAGTGACATATTTCCCTCTGTGATTCATTAACAGGGGGATTGAGTTTGCATATGCTCGAAAATATCGATCCCCCAATTTGAAAATAATTCCACTAGGGCTATTAAGGGTAAACCCACCAAGGTATTTGGATCTCGTCCTTGTAACTTATCAAATAGCGCGATACCTAAACCTTCACTTTTAAAACTACCAGCACAGTCATAAGGTTGTTCAATGCTTAAATAGCGTTGAATTTGCTGGTCGCTGAGTGCTTTAAAACTAACCTCAAAGGTTTCAACTATCGTTTGCTGTTGTTTGTTAGTGCAATCTAACAAACATAAGCCAGTATAAAAGGTGACTGTTTTTCCACTTAACTGTTGCAACTGCAATTTTGCATTGTAGTGATTTCCAGGTTTACCTAAAACGTCGCCCTGACACATTGCGAGTTGATCTGAACCAATAACGAAGCCGTCAGTGTATTGAGTAGCAATTGCTTGTGCTTTTATAAAGGCTAAACGCGCGACTTGAGCTGATACGGTTTCATTTGTTAAGGGACTTTCATCTATATCTGGTGATTGACAGGTAAAAGGTAGAGATAATTTTGCAAGTAAGCTTGCTCGGTAGGGTGAACTTGATGCTAAAATGACTTTCATATTGGATATGTTTGAAAAGCGCTATTAATTATTAAGACATAAAAGCATATTTGTGCTCGGTCTTATACTGTTTTTTATACATTTTCTTTGACTAAAGCCTTACTACTCTATAAGATGCGCGCGCTATGCAAAAAGTGAAACTGCCTAAACAGCTAGACCCAATCAAAAGTGCCAATAAACGTTCCGAGTATCGGGGTGTGATGTTAACTGTTGATATGGCTAGATTGCGTCAAGCAGTTGCTGATATTGACAAAGAAGTGAATGTCGAAGTTAAGTTTAAAAAAGACGAGCAGGGTCTGACTTACTTTGATGGGCATATGTCATGTTCAGCGTCACTTTTGTGTCAAAGATGTTACAACGTCTTTGCTCATCAAATTGATGTGTCGTTCTGCTTCAGTCCAGTGCAGGGTTCTGATAAAGATGACATTGATGAGTTACCGGACGCTTACGAACCGGTTGAGGTCGATGACCATGGAGAAATCAACTTACTTCAGACCCTTGAGGACGAGCTGATATTATCGTTGCCTATTGTAGCCCTTCATGCAGAGGAGGATTGCAGTATTAAAGCGGATGATATGAGTTTTGGAGTAATTGAACCGGCCGATGAGCGCCCAAACCCGTTCGCGGTTTTGAAAGAACTTAAGCGAGACTAGGAGCAAGCAATGGCTGTACAAAAAAGTAAAAAATCCCGTTCAAAGCGTGGTATGCGTCGTTCACATGATGCATTAGGCACCACTACTTTGTCAGTAGATTCAACGTCAGGTGAGACGCATATCCGTCATCACGTGACTGCTGATGGTTACTATAAAGGCAAAAAAGTTATCTCTCTTTAATTTTAAAGGGTGTTGACTTTGAGTCGTCTAACCTTAGCGTTAGATATCATGGGGGGCGATTTCGGCCCCCATATTATTTTGCCCGCCGCATTAAATTCTCTTATCGAAAATCCAAATTTATATCTAGTGTTGTGTGGTCCAATCGATCTATTGAGCAAGTGGTACGACAAACAAGACCCTTTCATTCAAGCTCGTCTGCAATTATCAGATTGCCAGCAAACCGTCAGTATGGACGAAGCCCCTATTGCTGCACTAAGGAATAAAAAAGATTCATCAATGCGCCGTATGCTCGATTTGGTTGAGCGAGGCGAAGCTGACGGCTGCGTTAGCGCAGGTAATACCGGTGCCTTACTTGCCATGGCTTATCATGTATTAAAAATGTTACCCGGCGTACACAGACCAGCCTTGATTTCTTTGATGCCCACAGTCGATAACGGCAAGGCTTATTTACTCGATTTAGGCGCGAATGTGGACTGTGATTCAGAAGTCTTATTTCAGTATGCTGTCATGGGCTCAGTATTGGCTGAACTAGTGGGGGAAATAGAGCGACCTAAAGTTGCGCTATTAAACGTTGGCTCTGAACAAAACAAAGGCAATGATCGAGTTAAAAATACCGCTCGCATGCTGGGTGATACACCTTCTATTCATTATATCGGTTATGTAGAAGGTAATGACATTTTTAGTCAAAAGGCCGATGTCATTGTGACTGATGGTTTTGCAGGGAATATCGCGCTTAAGTCTTGTGAAGGCTTAACAAAGCTTGTATTGAATGAAGTTAAAAAAGCATCAAATTTAAACTGGTTGAATAAAATTTTAGCCAAGATCGCTCTACCGTTGTTACGAAACATCTATTTGCGGATGAACCCCGACCAGTATAACGGGGCGAGTCTGATAGGATTGCGCGGGATTGTGGTTAAGAGCCACGGGAATGCCTCTTCTGAGGCTTTTTTATATGCTATTCGTGAAGCAGTCAAAGAAGTCTCTATGCAGGTTCCATCAAAAATAAAAGATAAAATAGAAGCTGTTTTAATGGAGCGCCACTAATACATGAATTCAAGAATAATTGGCACGGGTAGTTATTATCCAAGTGAAATACGTACCAATGCCGACTTGGCAACAATGGTTGATACTTCTGATGAATGGATCACCGATCGCACTGGTATCAAAGAGCGCCGTATTATTGGTGCAAACGAAACTGCCGCCACGATGGGGGTTGAGGCCAGTAAAAAGGCCATAGAAGCGGCTAATATCGATGTAAAATCTATTGATATGATTGTATGTGCCACCACCAGTGGTCGCTATGCACTTCCTAGCACGGCTTGCGAAATTCAAAAAGAATTAGGGTTAGATGGTATTCCTGCCTTTGATGTTGCTGCGGCCTGTGCGGGCTACTGTTACGCTTTGAGCGTAGCAGACCAATATATCAAAACAGGTATGGTTAAACGGGTACTTGTAGTTGGTACCGATTGCTTAAGTCGCTTAATTGATCCTAAAGATCGCACTATGGTCATATTGTTTGGTGATGCGGCAGGCGCCACTATTATCGAAGCCAGTGAAGAACCCGGTATACTTTCAACCCATATAAATGCTGCTGGTTCGTATGGCGATTTACTCACGATTGGAAATCCTACCCGGGGTGATGAGCTATCCGTTCATCAAAATTGGGGCAGCATGAAAGGCAATGAAGTATTTAAAGTTGCCGTCAATAAGTTAAGTGAAATAGTAGAGCAAACCCTCGCGGCAAATAATATGCAAAAATCTGATTTGGATTGGTTAGTGCCTCATCAAGCGAATTTTAGAATTATTAAAGCAACGGCTAAAAAGTTAGAAATGTCTCTCGACCAAGTTGTACTTACCTTAGAGCAATACGGTAATACCTCAGCCGCAACGGTGCCTACCGCTTTAGACACTGCTATTCGGGATGGGCGAATCAAACGAGGCCAAACCCTTTTATTAGAAGCCTTCGGTGGCGGATTTGCTTGGGCATCAGCCTTAGTTCGTTATTAATTCTTTTTATCTGAGATAGTAATATGAGTAAACAAGCATGGGTTTTCCCTGGTCAGGGATCACAGTCTTTGGGTATGTTAAGTGATTTAGCAACTGAATACCCGGTTATTACAGCGGTGTTTGAGCAAGCAAGTGCCGTTTTGGGCTACGATTTATGGCAAGTAGTACAACAAGACGAATCTAAATTAAACCAAACCCATATCACCCAACCTGCGTTACTAGCGGCAAGTTACGCTTTGTTTAAGGTATTGACTGAGAATGGAAGAAACTTGCCCGACTATATGGCAGGCCATTCTCTTGGTGAATACTCAGCCCTTGTTTGTGCTGGTGTCATTAAATTTACCGATGCTATCAAGTTAGTTGAAGCCAGAGGCGAGTTTATGCAACAAGCAGTGCCGGCAGGAACAGGAGCGATGTATGCCATTATTGGTTTAGATGACGCCAAAGTGGTTGAGTGCTGTGAACGAGCGCAAATAGAAGCTAAAGAAGTGGTCTCAGCAGTGAATTTCAACTCACCGGGCCAAGTGGTGATTGCAGGTACAAGCGATGCGGCAAAGTTGGCCGCCGATTATTGTAAAGAAAGCGGCGCTAAACGTGCATTACCTTTGGCTGTCAGCGTGCCATCTCACTGCGCGTTAATGCAGCCTGCTGCTGAAAAATTACAAGCACTATTAACAAGTATTGAATTTTCTGCAGCTCAGATTCCCGTTATTAATAATGTTGATGTTGCCATTGAATCAGAGCCAATGGCCATTAAATTAGCACTTGTTAAACAACTTTACAGCCCAGTAAGATGGACTGAAACCGTCGTTGCTTTGGCTGATAACGGTGTAGAGAGTTTGTATGAGATTGGGCCAGGAAAGGTACTAACTGGTTTAGCCAAACGAATCGATAAGCGTGTCAGCTGTGACGCACTGAATACCATCGAGTCAATTGCCAATAACGCATAGGTAAATACGAGAATATTATGTCAAATTTAGCTGGAAAAGTCGCCTTAGTAACGGGCGCAAGTCGTGGGATCGGTAAAGCGATCGCCTCGAAATTAGTAGGCCAAGGCGCCACCGTAATAGGTACTGCTACTTCGCAAGGCGGTGCTGATGCGATTAGTGAATATCTAGGTGAAAACGGAGCGGGTAAAGTATTAAATGTAGCTGATCCTGCATCAATAGAAGCCCTATTAGATGGCATTAGTAAAGAGCACGGTGGTGTAGATATTCTCATCAATAATGCGGGCATTACTCGTGATAACTTATTGCTTCGTATGAAGGATGACGAATGGCAAGATATTATGGACACCAACTTAACAGCGATATTCAAGTTATCTAAAGCGGTGTTACGTGGCATGATGAAAAAACGGTTTGGACGCATCGTCAATGTGGGCTCAGTAGTGGGCAGTACAGGGAACGCCGGCCAAGCCAATTATGCTGCTGCCAAAGCGGGGGTGATTGGTTTTAGTAAATCTATGGCTCGCGAGGTCGCTTCAAGAGGTATAACGGTTAACGTGGTCGCTCCCGGTTTTATTGATACTGATATGACTAAAGCACTCACTGATGAGCAAAAAGCCGCAATTTTTAAAGACATTCCTACAAATCGTTTAGGAAAGCCGGAAGAAATCGCAGCAGCAGTGGTATTTTTAACCAGTGATGAAGCAGGTTATATCACTGGTGAAACCTTACATGTCAATGGTGGCATGCATATGTGTTAAATTTCAGGCAAGTAAACGATATTTTGTGAGTCGGTGCTTGCTTGTTAATATTATGTTTATTAGACTGCGTTGTAGGGTGGTTTGACCAGAAAGAAAGTTAGTCGTCATGCTTGCATGCTAGTAACTTGGTGAATACACTACACGCAAATTTATATCTAGAGACTTTTAAGGGATAACTAGAATTATGAGTACAATCGAAGAACGCGTTAAAAAAATCATTATCGAGCAACTGGGTGTTAAAGAAGAAGAAGTTAAGCCAGAAGCGTCATTTGTTGATGATTTGGGTGCGGATTCATTGGATACCGTTGAATTAGTAATGGCACTTGAAGAAGAATTTGATACTGAAATTCCTGACGAAGAAGCTGAGAAAATCACAACTGTTCAATCTGCAATTGATTACGTTAACGCTCATAAAGACGCGTAAAAGTTCAAAAAAACGGCTCTTTCTGAGCCGTTTGTCATTTTACCTTTCTATTGTTATATCGTTCGGAGGCCTCTGTGTCTAAACGTCGCGTAGTTGTGACTGGTCTTGGTATGCTCTCGCCTTTGGGTAATGATGTTAGCTCAACTTGGGAAAATATTATTGCTGGAGTCAGTGGGATAAGCGCCATTACCTCTTTTGATGCAAGTGAATATAGCACTCGTTTTGCAGGTGAAGTAAAAGGCTTCGATGTAGAGCAATATATTCCGAAAAAAGAAACCAAAAAAATGGATAAGTTTATCCAATTTGGTATTGCTGCGGGCAAACAAGCTTTAGCTCATTCTGGCCTTGTCGTTACACACGAAAACGCTGCTAGAATTGGGGTTGCCATTGGTTCGGGCATAGGTGGTTTGGGTTTGATTGAAGAAAATCATAGTCGACTACTTGAATCTGGACCGCGGAAAATATCACCCTTTTTTGTGCCTGCCACTATTACTAATATGATTTCAGGTTTCCTTTCGATTATGGAAGGCTTGAAAGGTCCAAATTTAAATATTGTGACTGCATGCACCACAGGGGTACATAATATTGGTGTTGCAGCGCGAACCATCGCTTATGGTGATGCTGATGCAATGTTAGCCGGTGGTGCCGAGTCAACTATATGTGGCTTAGGGATTGGTGGCTTTGCTGCGGCTCGTGCTCTATCGACCCTTAACGACAGCCCAACCACTGCCAGTCGGCCTTGGGACAAAGACCGTGATGGCTTTGTTATGGGCGAAGGCGCCGGTGTCATCATGCTTGAAGAGTACGAGTCAGCAAAACAACGCGGTGCAACGATATATGCTGAGCTTGTTGGTTTTGGTATGAGCGGTGATGCTTATCATATGACTTCACCGCCGGAAAATGGTGAAGGAGCTGCCGCAGCGATGTTAAATGCCATCAATGATGCAAAGGTTGAACCACAGCAGATTGGCTATATCAATGCTCATGGTACGTCTACACCTGCAGGTGATATTGCTGAGGTTGCCGCGGTGAAAAGTGTTTTTGGTTCTCATGCTAAGCACGTATTAGTCAGTTCGACAAAGTCAATGACAGGGCATTTATTAGGTGCTGCAGGGGCAATCGAAGCTATCTTTACAATTCTTGCGTTAAAAGACCAAATTGCTCCGCCGACCATTAATTTGGATAATCCTGGTGAGGGATGCGATCTTGATTTCGTGGCGAATACCGCAAGAAAAATATCCATGGATTATGCGTTATGTAATTCGTTCGGTTTTGGTGGAACGAATGGCTCGTTATTATTCAAGAAAGTCTAAATTAGTGTAATTTTACGTTTTAACAGTGCATTATTAAAAGCCCAGTTTGTTGGGCTTTTTTATGTGAGGTAGTAAGTACATTGATGATTATTAACGGGCATAGTCAACATTTTATATCAGCGAGTGATAGGGCCTTACACTATGGAGATGGCTGCTTTACTACCTTAGTGTTTGCACAAGGTAAGCTATTGGCATGGCCCTTACACTTAGCGAGACTTAAACAGGATTGCAGCAGATTAGGAATAGACTTTAATCAGTGGCAAGAATTAAGTGATTCCGCACAACACCTTGTTAATCAAAATTCTACGTTATTAAAAGGCGTGCTCAAAGTAATTGTTACCCGTGGCAGTGGTGGTCGAGGTTATAGTCCTTGTGGCGTAACCAATCCTAATTACCTTATTTCAAGTCACGACTTTCCACATCATTATAAAGAATGGCAAAGCAAAGGAATAAAGTTAGTTTCAAGCTCGGTTAAGCTAGGAAAACAACCCTTACTTGCAGGTATTAAACATTTAAATCGTTTAGAGCAGGTGCTCATCAAACAACAATTAACCTCAAGTGAATTCGACGATGCGCTGGTTTGTAATAGTGATAATGAAATTGTTGAAAGCAGCGCAGGTAATATATTTTGGTGGCACGATGATCAGTGGTACACGCCGAAGCTGGATGAATGCGGGGTAGAAGGCGTTATGCGTAACCAAATTTGTACTGTGTTAGCGGTTAATAATCAAGCGGTGAAAAAAGTTAATTCACTGTTTAATAAGAATTTTGTCGCACAAGAAATGTTTATTTGTAATTCACTGATGCAAATAGTCCCAGTTGTGTCATTACAAAGTCACGATGGCCACCACCGTTGGCAATTTTCTTGTCAGCAGGTGAAAAAACTACAGATATTAGTGACAGAAGCACTGAGTCATGAGTAGGTATCAAGGATGATAGGATGGCGTAAAGGGGTAAAGTTAGTTCTTTCATTGATACTTGTACTGGGTTTGGTGTTACTCGGTGCTTATTTTTATCTAGAGCAACAATTAAGCGAAACAAGCGGACTTAGGCAAGCGCAGATCTTTAAAATTGCGAAAGGCCAAAGCGCTATGCAGGTGCTGACCTCTTTAAAAAAGCAGGGTGTTACGTTAAATGTTCCTGCATTCAAAGTTTTATTTAAACTTCGTCCGCATCTCGCTAAATTCAAAGCGGGGACTTACGAAATTTTACCATCAATGAACAGAGGCCAAATTCTGCAGGTCTTTATAAGTGGTAAAGAAAAGCTCTATTCTATCAGTTTGGTAGAAGGCTTGCGTTGGCGTGACTGGATGTTACAGCTACAGAGCCACCCCCAACTTATTTTTGATGATAAAACGGTGAAAACCATTGCTGCGCTTGAGAGTGATTTGCCTAGTCAGTCATTAGAAGGTTGGTTATTACCTGACACCTATCATTTTGCTGACGGCAGCAACGCCAGTTTGGTCATTACCATGGCTCATCAAAATCTCCAGCTAGTGTTAGATGAAGCATGGCAGAATCGCGCTTTAGACCTGCCTTATCACAGTGCCTTTGAAGGGCTTATTATGGCTTCTATCATTGAAAAAGAGACCGGCATAGCGCAAGAAAGGCCCCGTATAGCCGGCGTATTTGTGAATCGTTTAAATAAAAATATGCGTTTACAAACTGACCCGACGGTTATTTATGGCTTAGGTAATGACTTTGATGGGGACATAAAACGCAAAGACTTAAGAACACCAACGCCGTATAATACTTATGTTATTAAAGGTTTACCGCCGACAGCCATTGCTATGGCCAGTCAATTGGCTATTCAAGCGGCGTTTCAGCCACAGGCAACTGAAGAGTTGTATTTTGTTGCAAAAGGAGATGGTAGCCATCAATTTTCTTTAACGTTGCAAGAACATAATAGAGCCGTGCGCCAATATCAGTTAAAAATTAAATAACCCAAGAAGTGAGAGTTGAATTGCAAAATTCAGGAAAGTTTATTGTTATTGAAGGACTAGAAGGCGCAGGTAAAAGTAGCGCCGTAGTAATAGTAAAACAGCTTATTGAAGACGCTGGTCATACCCTGATAACGACTCGAGAGCCGGGCGGCACGCCTATGGCTGAAGCTATCAGAGAGTGTGTTAAACATAATTGGCGTGATGAAAAAGTGACCATTGAAGCCGAACTACTGCTCATGTATGCAGCCCGAGCGCAACTTGTACAGAATGTTATTTTTCCGGCGATTGAGCAGGGCAAGTGGGTATTAGGTGATCGTCATGATATGTCATCACAAGCCTACCAGGGAGGTGGAAGGCAAGTTGCAAGTGAAATGCTGAATGCGTTGCGTGATATCACCCTTAAAGATTTTAGACCAGACTTAACTCTTTATATGGATGTTGAACCCAGTGAAGGTTTAAAACGGGCCAGAGGTCGAGGTGAGCTTGATAGAATAGAGCATGAGCATCTCGATTTTTTTGTTAGAACCAGAGAGCGTTATTTGTCTTTAGCCAAACAAGACGAACGATGTGTAATCATAGATACCATGAAAACGATGGTTGACGTTCACCAGCAGATACGTCAAGCCGTTATGCAATTTTTGGTGGCATAAATGTATCCTTGGTTAACAACAACTTTTCAGCAGCTTGCTAAACGTAAACACACGAATAAGTTGCATCACGCTTTATTACTGCAAGGTTCATTAGGAATAGGTAAAACTGAATTTGCTAAAGAATTTGCATCTTATGTTTTATGTGCCAAAAGTAGCCCTGATCACGCTTGCGGTGAATGCCAATCCTGTTTACTCCAGCGTGCTGGCAGTCACCCGGATTTTCATGAGGTCTTGTCAGAAAAACAAATTGGCGTTGATCAAATACGTGATGCCATTAAAAAACTCAGTGGCTCTGCGCAATTGTCTGGGGCTAAGGTTCTGATTATTTATGCCGCGCATACCATGACAGAAGCCAGCGCCAATGCTTTATTAAAAACACTCGAAGAACCAACCAGTAATACTTTTTTGTTATTAGTGACAGACAAAGCGGAAAGGCTTTTGCCTACCATCATTAGTCGCTGTGAACGCATCCTTATGCCGCCACCTTCACTTTCGCAAACGCAGTCATGGCTGTTAACACAATGGCAAGATCCGGTAGATGAAGAATTTGTTCAGCTTTATGCCCATGCACCACTGATTTTACTTGATGAGTTACAGCAAGAGCAGGGGGTATCTTATGAGGCTTTCAAACAAGGCTTGCAGCAATTAATGACCCAGCAAATTAATCCTTCTAAACTTGCAGCTGATTGGCAAGAACAGGTAGAAAAATTACTGAGTTGGTTACAATTTTGGCTACATCAAACAGTCAAAAAACGCGCTTCGTTGAGTCCTCAACTATGGCAACTGCATCAAGAAGCCATAAAAGCGGTCAAAAGAGTGCGTAATCCAGGTGTAAATAAAGTGCTGGTATTAAATCAGCTCCTTAGCGATATCTCTCTTATTAAAAACCAATAGCATTCATTGCAAAGGAAACCCTGTGTTTGTAGATTCCCACTGCCATTTAGATAGGCTTGATAAATCCACCGATGAATTACGAGACGTATTAGACTTTGCCGAAAAAAGGGGGGTTGAACACTTTTTATGTGTTTGTGTCTCGGTTGCAGACTTTCCAAGCATGTTGGATAAGGTCAATGGTTTAAACAATGTGTCCGTATCTTGTGGTGTGCATCCCCTACATCAAGACGAGGCCTGCGATTATCATACCTTGTTAAAAACCGCTGCCGACCCGCAGGTCGTTGCGATAGGTGAAACAGGACTTGATTATTTTTACAGTGCTGATACCAAAGAGGTTCAGCTGCAATCTTTTATTGATCATATTAAGGTCGCCAATGCGCTTAAAAAGCCTTTGATCATCCATACCCGTGATGCCCGTGAAGACACCATTAATTTGCTTAAAGAACACAAAGATCAGGCCACTATCGGGGTATTACATTGTTTTACTGAAAGTTTGGAAATGGCCCAAGAGGCCATTGAACTTGGTTTTTACATCTCAATCTCAGGCATCGTTACCTTCAAAACAGCAAGTGAGTTACAAGAGGTAGTTAAACATATTCCATTAGAGCGCTTGTTAATTGAAACTGACTCACCTTGGTTGGCTCCCGTGCCTTATCGTGGTAAACAAAACCAGCCAGGTTATGTGCGTGAAGTTGGCGAATTCATCGCGCAGTTAAAGGGTATTACAGTAGAAGAGCTTGCCAAAGTCACTACTCAAAACTTCTATACCTTGTTTAATATCAGCCCTAACAATCATACTAAATAGCCAGGGTTTAGCTGTTTGAGGCGAGTTAGTTCAAGGAAAGTCCCATGCGGGTTATCAATGTTGTCCTTGAAATCTCAATGAGTGTGTATACCGTGATAGGTGCTGAACCTGTTAGCGACAGTCAGCTGAATAAACCATTGTTTGTCACTGACTGATGAAAAGTTGAGGCATTTTGATAATCGAACATGCACTCAAGTCTTTACGAGACACTTTCAGATACTAAAAGCCATGGAATTCGCGCCATAATCGAGTTAAACAAGAGCAGGAATAAATCATGAAAGTGGGTATATATATTTATGAAAATGCTGAGGTTCTGGATTTTTCTGGCCCATTTGAAGTACTAACAACGGCTAATCGAGTCAGTGGTACACCGTATTTTGATGTTAGTTTAGTGGCGGAAAAACCGGGTGTCGTGCTTGCGAGAGCAGGGTACAAAGTACTAGCTGATTATGTTTTTAGTGATGCTCCACAGTTTGATGTGCTTATTGTTGTTGGGGGCGATCACAGTCTGGAAATTCATAAAACGGCGGTACTTGATTGGATTGCACAGCAGGCCAAGAGTGCTCGTATAGTGGCTTCTGTTTGTACCGGCGCATTTCTCCTTGCTCATGCTGGGGTATTGAAGGAGCAAGCCGTTACCACTCATTGGGAAGATGCTACTCAGTTACAAATTGATTTTCCTACGCTTACGGTACGAAAGAATGTGCGCTGGGTTGAAGCCGAGCATATTGTGACCTCGGGTGGTATTTCAGCTGGTATTGATATGACATTATATTTAGTCAGTCGCTTACAAAGCGAAGCGCTTGCTGTAAAAACCGCTAAACAAATGGAATTTTTGTGGCTTAAAAATGATGCGGGAATGAATGCAGGGTTTTAAGCTTCATCACTCCCTTTTTGTTTTTCCTGTGAGTTTATTTTAAATCTAAGATGTATCGCAATATAAAGACCGCCGCCATAATGTAGGTAATTGTACTCACTTGTTTATAACGGCCTGTTCCTACCATAATGCCCACATAAGTAATGAAACCTAATGCGATCCCCTCACTGATACTAAAGGTCAAGGGCATCGCCAATAAAGCCATTGAAGCTGTGGCTAAGGCAGTAATATCATCAAAGTCTAATTGCCTAAAGGAATCCATCATTAAAATCCCTACCATGATAAGTGCCGGGGTAGTCGCCATCAGTGGGATTACCTTCATGAGAGGGGTGAAAAACAAGGCCAGTAAAAAACACAATGCGACTACAACTGCAGTCAAACCAGTACGACCACCTGCCGATACACCTGCGGCAGATTCAACATAAGAGGTCACTGGTGATGTACCGATAGCAGCGCCAACCACACTGGCAGCCGCATCAGCGTTCATCGCCTTACCCATTTTCGGTAACTTTCCCTCTGAGTCAAGCAGGTTAGCTCGGCGAGAAACACCTATTAGGGTACCGATGGTGTCAAACATATTAACGAACAACAAAGCAAAAATAAGATCCCATGTTTCTGCAAGGTGTTCAATTGGATACATAATATCCATCGCCATGAAGGTGGTACTGATACTATCTGGCATGCCTATAAAACTGTCTGTGTGCTGGGTTAAATAGCCGTCTCCAACCGGAATAAAAGCACCAATTAAGGTGAGCACTAGAACTGAAATTAATATCGCACCGGTGACTTTTTTGATGACCAAAACAATGGTTAACAGAATACCGACTAAAGCTAAAAGGGCTGCTGGTTCTGATAAATCGCCAATGGTGACAAATGTAGCTGGATTAGATACAACGATACCCGCATTTTTTAAGCCGATGAAAGCGATAAATAAGCCAATGCCACATTGCACACCAATCTTGAGTGCTGCGGGTATTGCTTCAGCAATTTTGGTTCGAACACCACTAAGAGACAGCAGTAAAAACAATACGCCGTTCCAAAAGACAATGCCTAGTGCCGCGTCCCACGGAATTTCGCGAGTCAAACAGATAGTAAAGGCAAAAAAAGCGTTTAAACCCATGCCTGGTGCCATCGCGATAGGATAGTTTGTCATCAACGCCATCAACAGGGTGCCAATACAGGCCGCCAGCGCCGTTACGGTGATCAAGCCTTCTATGGGCATACCACCAGCAGATAAAATGCCAGGGTTTACAACTAGGACATAAGACATCGCGGCAAAAGTGGTGAGACCTGCTATGACTTCAGTTCTAAAGTTTGTTTTATGTTCTTTAAGCTTAAACATCCGTTCAAAGAAATTTGACATGCAATTTGCTCTTTATGAGGCTATTAAATAGCCGTTTTGCGGTTAATGAAAATTATTCTGCAAAATGCTGACCAATGAGTCCACTTTTTGGTGCGAATTATGCTGAACTCTACAATATTTTATGATGAACTATAAAGTCAGCGAAAACCGCTTACTAAAGCAGCACAATATTTGATAAATAATCCCTAACTGATCAGATAAACAGCAACTCTTGGCTAGAGTGGCCCTATTTTACAGTTGGGTAAAGTGCGGATGTCTAAAATTCGGATAGAGTGAGTTCCATTATGGTGCATTGATCCATTATTGGTGCATCTTAAATAATTATGTTCAACAGTTATGCAGTCAGGAATAGAACAATGAAAAATGAGCTTAAAGAGTGGGTCAGTCGAGTACCCAAAGCTGAACTTCATCTGCATATCGAAGGTTCACTTGAACCTGAGTTAATGATGAGTTTAGCCCTTAAACATGGTGTCGAATTACCCTATTCAAGCATAGAAGAAGTGCGGTCAGCTTACGATTTTCATAATTTACAGAGCTTTTTAGATCTGTATTACTTTGGCGCTTCTGTATTGCGTGATGAAGATGATTTTTATCAACTCATGTATGCCTACTTACAAAAGTGCCGTGAAGATAACGTAGTGCACGCTGAGATCATGTTTGATCCGCAAACCCATACTCAAAGGAATATTGGTTTTGAAGTGTTCATGCCCGGTTTTGCCCGAGCCATCAAACAAGCAGAAAAAGAATGGGGGCAATCTTGCTTGTTGATTATGTCGTTTTTACGTCATTTAAGTGAAGAAAGTGCCATGCAGACCCTCGAAGAAGCACGACACTATTTAGCGATGATCACCGCAGTAGGATTGGATAGCTCAGAGTTAGGCAATCCACCTGAGAAGTTTGAACGGGTATTTGCTAAAGCCAGAGCCTATGGTTTGAAACGGGTTGCGCACGCCGGAGAAGAAGGCCCTCCCGCTTATGTGTGGGGGGCAACCAAGAGCTTAGCCGTTGATCGCATCGATCATGGTGTGCGCAGCATTGAAGATGCTGAACTTGTTGCCCATTTGGTAAAGCAGCAAATTCCTTTAACGGTTTGTCCCTTGTCTAATACTAAGTTAAAGGTGTTTGGACATATGACAGAGCATAACATTCTACAATTGCTTGAACATGGCTTAGTCGCTACGGTCAATGCTGATGATCCCAGTTACTTCGGGGGTTATCTTAACGATAACTATTTTGCATTAATTGATCATTTACCTATCGAAAAATCCCATTTGGTTCAACTGGTCAAAAATAGCTTTAGCGCGAGTTTTTTACCTGAAAAAGTCAAACAAAGCTGGCTGGCCAAAATCATTTAAGTTCAGTCATGTAAAGGCAGTAGCCAGATTCAAGGGTGTAAAATTCCTAGATTTGGCCCTTAATTTGACTTAAGTAAGGCTTAAAGTTGTATAGTTAGTCATGTTTTGAGGCCATTGCAACAGTAATTTTTAGGGCTTCATCTTGTGTAAAACCGCTTTCAATCAAAGCCAGATACATCGCTCTAAAATAGTTGGCTTGTGCGTTTACTAATTCAGGATTACTCAGGGCTTTGGTTTGATTTAACATTTGCTCTGCCAACTGTTGGCTCACAAAGTCTAATCCTCCTTTTTGCCGGCCGGTCTGTTCTTGAGCAAAGCCCAAACTTGAAAATAAGCCGGTGACAAACAGTGGAATAAGCAAGGTGCTTGCTGTTATTGCAGGTGTAAAGAGCGTGGCTTGTTTAAGCAAAATATATCCTCTGGATAAGTGGTTTAACCTTTAGTAACACGACTTGCCAACAAGTTCAAAATACCAACAGTAAAAAAGCGGTATCACCGTTTTTAGTCATACCGCTTTTTGTATTTTACAAATCGTTTTAAAATCTCCTTAGTGGCTCAACTGGTTAATCAGCTGTTTATGCTGCGGAAATTGGGCCAAGAGTGCAGCTTTATCGCCTAATTGCATATCACTGTATTCAAAACCAGGTGCGACTGCTTCGCCAATAAGTCCGTAACCATACTCTCCATCGGTGGGGATGTTAGAGGCTTTCCAAATCCCGCCTTTGACCATCATCTGCATCACTTGCCCTTTGTTTGGATCGGAGCCCATTACGATGGTTTCTAAATGACCATCGGGATGAATGAGGGTGTAGGTGATGGGATCACCCATATGGAAGTAGTGCATGATATCGCTTTGGTTCATATGAAAATGGCCAATAGGCGACTCTGCCGACAATAAATAGTAGATAGAAGTCATGGTCACTCGCGGACCCGCCTCTGTTTTTATCATGGGCCGATGTTCTGCTTTAAAGGTTTGCCGAAAGAAGCCGCCTTCAACGTGACCTTCTAAATTGAGCGCCTTAACTAACTCCTCGGTGCTTAAGTGTTGGGTGAGTTGCGTTGTAGCAACGGGCTTGATAGCGCTTAAGCCTGCTTGGGGAGTAGGGCGAGTATCGTTTTGAATTTCATAAGGCAGAAGGGTTTTAGTCTGTGGCCAATTGGCCACAATGTTGTCTACCACCACACTACCAACGGCATAGGCAGACTCTAAGGAAGACTGCATACCAACATAGCCTTTCCCCTCAGCAATCAAATTGTCTAGGGCGGTCATACTATCAGGCGGCATGGAATAGTTACTGGCCGTGCGCAGCACCATAAAACGGGATTTGTCGGCTTTTTTAGCATTGTCTAAATAGGTAATAGCTTGGTAACTGCCGGTATCTTCCATGCCAGAGGTAACGAAATTACCTTGGCCCTTGGTCCAATAGCGTACCCAATCATTGGCCCATTCGGTTAAATGTTTGCCATGCCAAAAGGTCGCTGCGGCTAATTGATCACCTTGTAAGACAAAAGGCGGTTTTTGCGCATTAGGGTAATTGATGTATTTCGCGCGTAACGCTTCCATTGCGGGGTAATCGCTAAGCGTTACATCTTTGGTTAGCTCAAATGCCCAGTTAGATAACGCTTGATTCAATTGATACACTTCGCCATTGGGTGAGTCTTGATAAGTACTGGCATCAAACTCAGTGGTGGTATCGAGTTTTTGCTCTTGAAACAGCGGGAAATAACCAGATTGCCAATCTGCTGGCATATCTCTGGCGTCGACTTCATGGGCTAAGTCACCATCGACTAAATAATTCGCCCACACCGCTGAGCCAATAGACGCATCGTGTGGATCAACACCAGCAATACCCACAACTAACCAATAGGATTTAGTTAAATCAAAACGCGGATCCAATCCCAGTGCCATAATCGCTGAGGCCGCGCGCGCTGTGCCCATCCCAGTCACAATGCCCAGCACGCCCGTTTTAGGATTTAAGCAGATATCATGGTATGAAGCGGGGAAAGGCACACAGGTATCTAATTTTTGTCCTGCTTTCCACAGCTGAAATTCACCCGCTTTATCGCCTTGGTCTTCACCGATTTCAAACATGTTGACTACCACCACTTTTATCTCCATGGGACCGTCTTTGATGTCGTCTGCCAATATTTCTTTTTGTGGTGAACAAGACAAGATAAAAAACGATAAACTGCTTAAAATAAATACGTTTATTCTGTTCATATATTCCTCTTTAAAAAAAAAGGATAAGTCTGTTTGTGTAACAGCCTTATCCCTTGGATTAGATAAACGACTAACTAAGTTAGTCGTTTTGTTGTACTAGAACTTATAGCTAATCTTCGCTTGATAACTTGTAGGTAGTTCGGGTAATACAATTTGTGCACCAAACAAGTCAGGGAAGTTAGCACGGAAATATTTTTCATCAGTAAGGTTTTTGATTGAAAGATTCGCCGTCCAAGTATCTGTTGAATAAGAAATCCCCGCATTAACCAAGGTATAGGCTGGCAACATTACGCTCTTAGAGAAACCCGAGTAAGTTGAGTCAGCACTAATAATACTGGTATTAACTGTGAAACCGTTTTGGAAGTCATAGGTTGCGGTAGCAGTATAAATGTTTTCAGGAATACCTTGTTTACGCGCATCCTCAATGCTTCCGCCGTTTTCTTTAGAAGGGATTAACGTCAGACCGATAGGATTACCACCTAATACTAACGAAGGATCAGTCAAGCCGGTTAAGTCTTCGATACCTAAGAAACCAAATAATGAGCCACCTTCACCGTTGTTCCATGCAGTTAGGTTATATACTTTCATATTGGTATAACCAGCGGTCATAACCAACTGATCGTTTACCACCCAACGTAATTCAAACTCCGTTCCTTTGTTCTGGGTAGTAGCATTAGTTACGATGGCTTGAGCGTTAAAGTCCGTTCTTTCTTGCTCGTATGATGCTAATGCAAAATACAAGCTATCTTCTAAAAATGAACCCTTGATACCATATTCGGTTAAGGTTGATGTATCAAAAGCGCCGTTGAAAGAGTTACCTTCGTCATCGATTAGTTGTCCATAACCAACTTCAGCACCCTGACCCGCAACTAGAGTGGCCTGCTTAGCCTTAGTAATATAAGGTATTAATCCAAATTCAAACTTGTATGAAATACTGGTATTCCATGATGTACCAGAGAAAGTATCTTCAGCAGAAACAACGGGTCCCTTGTTTAGCAATAAATCGCCACGTGAGGTTGTTTTAACGTCTAAACTGTCATAACGCAAACCAAGTACAATGTTAAGACCAAAATCCCACGTTAAATCGGTCATCGCCGCAAAACCGTAATCGGTATAGTGACCTACATCGTAATTATCAAAGTTATCATTAATACGTGTTGATAATTCGCGTCTGTCTAAGGCTGTTGAAGGACCAGTCAAATCACGACGGTTAAAATACTCATAATTAAAATCATCAGCATGCATAAACTCAGTGTGACGAATAGAAGGAGATATCTGCACTTGAGCAATCATTGAGTCTGTTTCAAATTCATTTGCGAAGATCAATTTGTTTTCAACAACAGAACTGTCATGCATTTGAGAAAAACCGTAAGCATTTTCATTTATGTTGTCATAGGCTTCGTAAAACAATTGGTTTTTAATTTCCCAACCACTTTCGGTGTAATACATGATATCGAAATACAGAGTATCTACAGTATTTTCTAATACATCATCGGCAGCTACTAGCGTTTGATTACCTTTAAGTTTGGTTGTGCCTGGATTAACTAATTTCATTAAATCCGTTGCGTCAGCATCAGTAAAAAGTGACGGCACAGCGTAAAAGAAACCATTTCCAGCAAGATTGACACCGTCGGCACCATATTCTGCATGTGATATTGAACCGTCACCATCCGTGTCTAAGGGTTTGGCCGTGCCAGTAATATAAGTTCCGTTATCAATTAAGTCTTGGCTCAAACGGTTCCAACCTGCAACTTGATTACCATCATACTTATGGTGCATACCGCCCATTTCGAAACGCAAGTTCTCAGTCACATCGATGTTAAATGAGCCTTGTAAAATGGTTTGGTCTGTGCCGCTGTTGTCGTAGTAACTTCCTGAGTTTTCAATTTCTCCGTATAGGTAGAAGCCACCTTTTTTATCGCCAATTGAGCCTGGACCACCGACTTCCGCAGAAAGCACACTTTTGTCCCAACTACCGGTTGTGTATGAAAAAGCACCGGTATTTTCTTCAAGATATTGTCCGCGACTGGCACTAGCAGATTTTGGGTTAAAGTTTAAGTAACCACCAATCTTTGCTGGACCATAAATAGGTGAAGCAGGGCCACGTACAATATCAATTCGGCTTGAAGCACCAATAGGTGTCGGATAGTTACCGGGGTTGTCTAGACGTTTCATGCCGCGGAAATAGGCCTCGCCCGGTGTTCCCCTTACATCTAGTGATCCGGCAACACCGAAGAATGATTGTGTATAAGTTCCCGGAGCAAAGGCGACGAGTTCATCAATATCGCCAATAGAGAAACGTTCCATTTGTTCCTGACTGATGGTAGAGGCCGAGCGAGGAGTTTCTAAGATAGACTTACCAAAGCCAAAT
>NZ_JANQVQ010000009.1 GCF_030730205.1 Paraglaciecola sp. | reverse complement strand
CCATGAAGTGGCGCCCCCTTGGGATGATGATGATCGCCCCAGAGAAAGAGAACCAGAGCACACTATTACTACCAGTGAAATAAGCTCAGATGTAAACACAGACAGTGTAGTAGAAGCTTACCAAGCCCTTGATGCTCATGGTCATTTAGGCTTAGACGAGTTAGGCGAGGTGACAATTGAAATCCCGCTCTTTCTAGCAGATCAACAAAAAGTCATATCGGCCATTCAAGTGGATGAATGGAGTCAGCTAATTGATAGTATGCAAATTACCGCTTTAACCAAACAGCTTGCTTTGCATTCTTCATTTGAAAAAAACGCTGATACCGTGAAATTAACTCTGCTAGCAAGTAAAGAGCACTTGGATACTCCCTCAGCTAGGGAGCAAATAGGCAATGCGCTCAAAACAGCTTTAAACGCTGACATAGTGCTTGAAATTGAATTGGGCCACCCCATTAATACACCTTTTGCCATACAGCAAAAAGTGAATACCTTACGACAAGAATACGCCGAACAAGTTATTAACAACGATGCAAGTATCAGACTCATGCAAGAGTTGTTTGCGGCTAGAGTTGATAACAACAGTATTGTTGCAAAATAAGCCCTTACAGGCTGAATATTTCATTTAAGAAGAGAGAATTATTATGTTTAAAGGCGGTATGGGTAACATGATGAAACAGGCTCAGCAGATGCAAGAACGCATGCAAAAGAGCCAAGAAGAACTTGCTTCAATCGAAGTCACTGGTCAATCAGGTGCTGGTTTAGTAAAGGTAACCATGACCTGTAACCATGCTGCTCGACGAGTAGAGATTGATGAGAGCTTGATGCAAGACGACAAAGAAATGATTGAAGATCTCGTTGCTGCTGCAATCAATGATGCTGTGCGTAAAGTGCAAGAAACCACAAAAGAAAAAATGGCTTCCGTTACCGGTGGTATGCAGATGCCTCCCGGCTTCAAGATGCCGTTTTAAGCACGCTGACACTGACGCCATGCAATTTAGTCCTTTGATAAAAGAGTTAATTGACGCGCTCAAGATACTCCCTGGAGTAGGCCCTAAGAGCGCACAGCGTATGGCGTTTCATTTGCTGGAGCGTAATCGTAAAGGCGCGCTACAGTTGAGCTCGGTCTTGCATAATGCCATGGAACACGTAAAACACTGCCAGCAGTGTCGTACTTTTTGTGAAAATAGCTTGTGTGAAATTTGTGCCAACCTAGAGCGGCAAAGCTCGCCTTTACTGTGCATTGTCGAGTCGCCACAAGATGTATTGGCGGTTGAGCAAACATCTGAATTTAAGGGCCGTTATTTTGTATTAATGGGGCATTTGTCTCCGATTGACGGTATTGGTCCTACTGATATTGGGTTAGACCAACTAGATAAAATTTTGCAAGTGGGCGACATTAGTGAAGTCATCCTCGCCACAAATCCTACGGTTGAAGGGGCAGCCACGGCCCATTATATTGGTCAAATGTGTAAGACCTTGCAGATCCAGGCCACCCGAATAGCCCATGGTGTTCCTGTGGGCGGCGAATTAGAATTTATTGATGGCAATACTCTCACGCATGCTTTTAGTGGTCGTCGCGCAATCTAGTCACAGACTAAACGTACTTTTTATGCAGTAATCGCACATTCTTAATGACTTAATGACTTGAAATAAATAAGTTCATCCCTATCTCCTGACTATCAAAATTTGTAAACAAACCCTAGGAGATTTAGTCCATGACTGATGCTGTTCATCAAGAGACTCACGGCTTTCAGACTGAAGTAAAACAACTTCTTCAGCTGATGATCCATTCACTTTATTCAAATAAAGAGATCTTTCTTCGAGAATTGATATCTAATGCTGCTGATGCAGCGGATAAACTGCGTTTTAGAGCATTATCAAATGACAGTTTGTATGAAGGCGATGGTGATTTACACGTTAAATTAAGCGTTGACAAAGAAGCGGGTACCATCACTATTGCAGACAATGGTATTGGTATGAGTAAAGCCGATACCATTGAACATTTAGGGACTATCGCAAAATCGGGTACCAAGGAATTTTTCGGTAAATTATCAGGCGACCAAGCCAAAGATTCACAGCTTATTGGCCAATTTGGTGTTGGTTTTTATTCAGCCTTTATTGTTGCGGACAACGTAACGGTGCGCACACGTGCGGCGGGTGCCGATAAATCTGCAGGCGTTGAATGGCAATCAGCAGGTGAAGGCGAATTTACCATCGCAGATATCGAAAAAGCTGAACGTGGAACCGAAATAATCTTACATCTTAGAGAAGATGAAAAAGAGTTTTTAGATGATTGGCGTCTGCGCTCTATTGTCAGTAAATACTCTGATCACATCAGTATCCCGGTTAAGATGTATAAAGAAGAAGTGCCTGCGCAAGAAGCGCCCGAAGTAGACGGCGAGAAGGGTGAATCTATTCCTGCAGTACCTGCGCATTGGGAAGCAATTAACAAAGCGACAGCTTTGTGGACACGTGACAAATCTGAAGTGTCAGATGATGAATACAAAGAGTTCTACAAGCATATTTCACATGATTTTGCCGATCCAATGGTGTGGGCGCACAATAAGGTAGAAGGTAAAACCGAATACACTAGCTTGTTATATATTCCGAGCAAAGCTCCTTACGATTTGTGGAACCGCGAGCAAAAGCATGGTTTGAAATTGTACGTGCAACGCGTTTTTATTATGGATGACGCAGAGCAAATGCTGCCTAACTATCTGCGTTTCGTGAAAGGCTTGCTTGATTCTAACGACCTACCTTTGAATGTCTCTCGTGAAATTTTACAAGATAACAAAGTGTCGCAAGCAATGCGTCAAGGTTGTACCAAGCGTGTGCTACAGATGCTTGAGAAAATTGCCAAAAATGACGCTGAAAAGTATCAAACATTTTGGGGCGAATTTGGCAACGTGTTGAAAGAAGGCCCTGCTGAAGATTTCGCCAATAAAGATAAGATTGCTGGTTTGATGCGCTTTGCCTCTACCCACAATGATTCTGATGTGCAAAATGTATCTCTGGCTGACTACATTGGCCGTATGCAAGAGAAGCAAGAGAAAATTTACTACATCACCGCAGATAGTTATAAAGCGGCAAAATCAAGCCCGCACTTGGAGATCTTCCGTAAGAAAGGCATCGAAGTATTGCTCATGTCAGACCGCATTGATGAGTGGTTGATGTCTCATCTCAATGAGTTTGAAGAAAAATCTTTGCAATCAATCACCCATGGTGCATTAGATTTAGGTGATTTAGATGATGAAGAAAGTAAAAATGCGCTAAAAGAAGCAGAAAAGCAAGTTTCAGGTTTAGCTGAGCGTGTTAAAGCTGCATTAGGCGACAGAGTAAAAGACGTTAAGTTTACGCATCGTTTAACTGACTCGCCTGCGTGTATTGTTGCAGATGAGAATGGTATGACAACCCAGATGATTAAGTTGATGCAAGCTGCAGGTCAACCAGTACCTGAGGCTCAGTACCATTTTGAGCTAAACCCAGAGCATCAATTGGTGAAGTTATTAGCAGATGTCCAAGATGAAGAGCAATTTGGACAGTGGACAGAGGTGCTATTTGACCAAGCTGCATTGTCTGAACAAGGCAGTTTAAAAGACCCAGCCACCTTTGTGCAGAATTTAAACAAGCTACTAATGAACTTAGTTAAATAGTGCATAAAAAGCGATGTTTGTGTTATTAAAAGCGGGCCTTAGTGCCCGTTTTTGTTTCAAATAGGTAAAACAAAAGAAATTGTCAATTGAATGCTGCTTGTAAGCTTAATATTCTTGTAACATCAAGAGTGAATGTGTAAAGTTGCGGGCTTATATTTTTTGCAGGGTTACAGCAGAGGACACAGTATGCGCATTATCCTTCTCGGAGCACCGGGTGCAGGTAAAGGAACTCAAGCTCAATTTTTAATGGGCAAATATGGGATCCCTCAAATATCTACTGGCGACATGTTACGTTCAGCCATTCAAGCAAAAACCGAACTTGGACTTGCCGCAAAGCAAGTTATGGATGAGGGTAAACTTGTTTCTGATGATCTGATCATCGGTTTAGTGAAAGAGCGTATCTCTCAAGAAGATTGTGCCAAAGGGTTCTTGTTAGACGGCTTTCCTCGCACGATCCCACAAGCAGATGCCATGAAGAACTCAGGGATCAAAGTTGATCATGTTATTGAATTTGACGTTGATGACGAAATTATTGTCGAGCGTATGAGTGGACGAAGAGTGCACCCTGGTTCTGGTCGTGTATATCATTTGCGTTATAATCCGCCAAAAACTGAAGGTATCGACGACGAAACTGGTGAGGCTCTGGCTATCCGTCCTGATGACCAAGAAGAAACAGTGCGGAAACGTCTTGGCATTTATCATGAACAAACTAAACCCTTAGTTTCTTATTATACGACTGAGGCTCAAGCGGGTCACTGTCAGTATCATAAATTAGATGGTACACAAGCTGTAGAGCAGGTAAGCCAACAACTGGCGGAACTACTCGGTTAAGTACAATTGTATTACTGTAGTTGAGCCCACGTTTTGTGGGCTTTTTTATATTTAATTATAAAGAGAGCGAGACATTAGCATGCATACTCCTGTGACAGCTTTTTATGGCGGCCTGTTGGCGCTATTCTTTTTTTATCTCACCATCCTTGTTATCAACGGTCGTTTTTCTAAAAAGATAGCGCTAGGGGATGATGGAGATAAACATTTTTTACAATTGATACGCTCGCACGGTAACTTTGCTGAATATACGCCGCTCATCTTAATATTGCTGCTGGTGGCAGAGTTAAACGCCACTCAGCCTCTGTGGTTGCATATTATGGGGAGTAGTTTACTGTTAGGTCGCATTTTGCATTCATTTGGCTTACGTAGACATGCTGGCACAAGTTGGCAGCGAATTTCAGGTATGTTGTTAACGTTTGTTGCATTGATATCTGGTGCGGTCCTCAATCTATTGCTGTTGTATTGAGTTGCTCGGTTCATTTTTTACTACATAACTAAAAACGGCGCTTATCAGCGCCGTTATTTGTTCCACCTTCAATCTTTACTGATTGTTTTCGAGTAACTGAGAGCCAATCTCAATTTTTCTAGGTTTCTTTGCTTCAGGTACGACGCGCTCTAGTTCAACATGAAGTAGGCCGTGTTCCATATCAGCTGACAGCACTTTAACGTGGTCTCCTAGTTGGAATTTACGTTCGAAACTGCGTTCTGATATCCCTTTATGTAAAAACTTACGCTCTTCGTCTTTGCCTGGTTTTGTTCCAGTAACTTGTAGCGTGTTTTCGATGACTTCGATGGTAACTTCGTCTTTTGAAAATCCAGCGACAGCCATGGTAATTCGGTACTTATCTTCTGCTAACAACTCAATGTTATAAGGGGGATAAGTGGATTGTTTTTCGTTTCTGCTCGCATTGTCGATCATAGAAGCTAAGTGATCGAAACCAATGAATGAGCGGTATAGTGGAGTGAGATCGATGTTACGCATGGTTATATCCTCGTATTTAAGCAATATATAAATGTTGTGCCCCGACTAGCGGCGGCGGTTTAGTTTTTTACGTTGTAGACCCTTTCAGCGACTACATAATCTATATATGTTTGAGTCGATATTTTTCAATGCAAAAATAAAATTATTTTTAAAATTATTTTTAAGTTATTGAAAAGTATAGTTTTTATATTTCAATGTGCGTTTTGCAAATGCAGTTAAATGAGGGGTTTTAAAAAACGCGTTTTTCGGGGCAAATAGCTATTGTCTGGATCAAGTGAAACTAGCACGCGAACGGCCTTACCTTGAATCTCATGTTCTGAAAAAAAGCCAAATACTCGAGAGTCTGCGCTGTTATTTCGATTATCACCTAGTAATAAAAATTGGCCCGGGGGAACACGTACCGCGTCAAAGTTGTCCATTGGCTCTGCAACAGGCATTAGTTGTACAGCATGAGATTTTTCAGCTAATTGTTCGATCAAAACATGACTCGAGGCGGTATTCTGATAAGAAACCATCCTACCATTTACAACAAGTTTGTTATCTCTCATTGCTATCATATCGCCTGGCAAACCAATCACGCGTTTAACTAATCGAGTATCGGCAGCGCTAGAGTTGAGGGTGACAATATCCCCGCGCTTAGGTTTATCGATATCGAACACAGTCATATTGGTAAACGGTAATTCTAAACGATATGCCATCTTGTTGACTAAAATCCGATCGCCTTCAACGATGGTAGGCTGCATGGATCCCGTTGGTACTATATACCAATCTGCCAGACTGCTACGTGAGGCGAAAAGAGCCAGCAGTACCATCAAAAAGCTTAGATTTTGTTTAAGTGATTTTGCGATTTTTATG
>NZ_JANQVQ010000008.1 GCF_030730205.1 Paraglaciecola sp. | reverse complement strand
CAGGCTCAACAAGCAGGCTTTAAACGACTTACCAACCTTAATGGCTTTGCCGCCTGCGAGAAATACGTGTTCATTATCCACGGCACAGACGCCGTTTTTATTGATAACAAATGATTTATGGATTTGCACAAAGTGTTGCGCTGGAAGTTGCTGTAAACACTGTTTTAAGGTGCTACTGACCAGAGTCACTTGATCACCTTGCCACACCTTTAGGTAATTTCCATAAGCTTCAATTAGGCTAATGTCATCAAAATTAAACTTCCGCCGCTCACGATCGACTTTTAATACAATGAAACTTGGCATCACTGAATGCTGCTCGTCTGAGCGTTTACGTACCTTAGTTAACGCTTGTGAAAGGCGTTCAAAACTCACCGGTTTAAGCAAGTAATCGGCTACGTCCAACTCAAAACCTTGAATTGCATACTCTTGATAGGCACTAATAATAATAACTAATGGCGGTTTATTCAGCACCTTGAGTAATTCAATACCACTAAGGGCGGGCATATTGATATCCAGCAATAATAAGTCTACTTGCTGGTTAGCCAAGTAACTTAAGGCTTGAGTCGCGTTGTAACAATGACCCACTATTTCAATATCGCGGTGCCTTTGCAAATGATGCTGAAGCACCTCATGGGCTAAAGGTTCGTCATCAATAATCAAGGTGCGGTACACGGCTCTAACTCCAAACGTAACTCTGTTTGCCACTCAGCGTTTTGCTTCTGAAAACGAAGGTGATGTTTGCCAGGGTAGAGTAAGGTTAAACGCCGTTTAAGATTATCTAAACCAATACCTGTTTCACCGAAGGTGGCTCGCTTAGGTAAGGTATTGTTGCATTGCATTATTAAAGTAGCCCCCTCAATGTCTATATTAATTGTCACAAAACAAAGCTCTTGGCTTGGCTCAACCCCATGTTTAAAGGCGTTTTCAACAAGAATAATTAACAACAAGGGTGCAAGTTGCCAATGCTGCGTTTGCTCTGGAAAATGCACCTTAAGCTGGCATTTATTAGCGCTACGTATGCCTTGCAGAGCTAAAAAATCTTGAATGTACTGAATTTCTTGCGCGAGACTTACACGCTGATTTTGTCCCTCATAGACAGTATAACGCAGTAAATTAGCTAATTGCATGATCACCGCCGGGGCTTCTTTAGCGCCCGTCAGGGTTAAAGCATACAAATTATTTAAGGTGTTAAATAAGAAGTGGGGGTTAACTTGTTGTTGTAGCAATTGGAGTTCGGTTTGGCTTTGGCGCTGAGCAATCTCAGCCATGGCTTTACCCTGCTGCTGTCGCTCAAAGGCCAATATAATTGGCGTACTTACAGCCAATAATAAACCTATAAACCGAAAGTTAATGGGCGCAAATATGTTGTAGTCTTCGGAGGGTAAAAATGTCCAGTCAGCTATATTCATCGGCAGCCACAACACCACTGTAGCTAACATTGGCGTGCCTACAATAATAAAAATTAAACAAGCGGTCATATAAGCAAATACTCCACTTCGAGCTAGAACACGCCGAATTAAGAGATAACGGTTACACCAATAGACCCATAAAACTAAAATTCCCATGACTAAAAACTGCCACAAATAATCAAGAAAGTAATAAAAATTTACTATGAGGGTGTCGCTATTTATCACCGTTTTAATGGGTTGATTACGCACCGGATCATCAGTAGAAGCAAACATTGCTGACCACAAAACCGCCCAGCAGATCATCAAGAGCAACAGCACTGAATTAAGCGAAAATAAACGAGTTACAAACTGTGAGTAGCGACTGTGATCTCCTTTAGCCACTAATCTACTTAAGCCAAATCCCAGACTAGCCCCCAACAACAGTAGCCAGCCTTGCACCGAAAATAACGACCAATCAGCATAACCTGAGTCAAAATCAGCCATGCTAAAACAGAGCATAGGATAAAGTAAAAAGCCTACAGTCCAGATAAGTAGTGCTCGCCAACCTTGAGCCTTAAACACCATATAATGCGCAACAAGCAAGGGTAAGCTTTCAAGTATCAGTTGTGCCCAAATAGATAAAAACGTGAAAGCGTTGGCGCTTTGAAATGAGAATTGTCGAATTGAGGATTCGAGCAAGATAGCAGCCATCATGGCTAGCTGATTTTCTGCAAATGCAGAGAAATGCTGTTTAAGGCCTGTTGCCCAATGCTTTAGCATAATACGGTCCTCATAAACGCAAACTCCTAGCTTGAGGGTTAATACAGTATAAGTCTGTGATTACATGACAAACAGTTGTTTTTGGCTGACAAAAGACAAAGCAGGACGCTAATAAAGCCAAACAACCCTGTCATCACTCTATCTAGGCAGTTCATCATCCTTTGCTTGTTTGGGTAGGGTTAGCTTTTTAAGGTGTGGACAGATTCTCAAGGAAAAAACCATGCTTTGTATTAGACAACTCTCTCTCTCGTACGCTGATGGCACCCAAGCTTTGTGTGACATTAACTTGCAGCTGCCCACAGGTATGGTGGGTTTATTGGGCCCCAATGGTGCAGGTAAATCGAGTTTAATGCGCACCCTTGCCTGTTTGCAAACCCCTGACAAAGGGAGTATCCACTTTGCCAATATCGATGTGCTCAAACACCCCATGGCTTTGCGGCAGCAATTAGGTTATCTGCCGCAGTATTTTGGTGTTTATCCCAATATGAGTTGTTATGCCTTGCTACAACATATGGCCATACTAAAAGGGATTAATGATTCAACCCACCAAAAACAACAAATTAATGCCCTGCTCGAACTCACCAATCTAAGTACGGTTGCCCATAAGCATGTATCAACTTTCTCTGGTGGCATGCGCCAGCGTTTTGGCATTGCTCAGGCTTTATTGGGCAATCCAAGCTTGTTAATCATGGACGAACCCACAGCAGGGCTTGATCCCGCTGAACGAGAACGCTTACATGCGCTGCTGGTTACCATTAGCCAAGACAAATTAATCTTACTGTCTACCCATATCGTTGAAGATATCGAAAATCTGTGCCCTTTTGTGGCCTTGATCAACGAGGGGCATATTGTTGAAAGTGGCGCAGTGCAAAGTTTACTCGCCCCTTTACAAGGAAGCGTATGGCAAAGCCCGCGTCGGCCTAGTAGCGATCGGCACATTCTGAGTGAAAGCTATCGGTTTGGCTTACCCCTTTATCGCATACTGGCCCAACAACAACCTAACGCCGAAGCCATGCCAGTGGCAGCCAATCTACAAGATCGTTACTTTTACGAATTAGCTAAAAAAGGTCACAGTGATGCTGCTCATTAATGAAGGCCGCTACCTAATACGCCAACCTTTGCTAGGGCTGGCATGTATCATCATGCCCTTAGTTGCATACCTATTTGCAGTAGGCATTGGCGGTATTGATACCTTGGCGGATAAACGCCTGCAAGCATTACACATGACCTTACTCATGATGAGTTTGCCTTTGCTGAGTGGCACTTTGGCCCCGCTAATCATGTTACGGGACCAAGCAAATGACATGGCTGAACTCATCTTAGTGACGCCGCAAAGCCCCGTTAAACGCTTGTTTTTGCGTCTACAAAGCCTTTTCTTGGCTTGCGCAGCCTTATTACTATTGAGCTTTATGGTGATGTGGTTGGTCGTAAGTCAAAGCAGCGGATTTCAAATCTCTTCACTCTTATTAACCCTATGGAATTTTGCCTTGATGGCGCTACCAGCCTGTGCTTTTTTTAGTGCCTTGGCTTGTTGCTTAGCCCAACGTTTTGCCTCTAGTACAGTAATATATGTACTTTTTAGCGTTATTTTCTTGGCTTATTTAGTGCTTGCCAGCATGACAGGCTCCCCTATGCTAGCGGGTAGTTCCATCGCCAATCCATGGCTGTTTGACAGTATGCGTCTGCTCGACCCCTTTGGTAACACCGCGCTGTTAGCCTATTATCAAAACGCTGAGCCAAGGCTTTATGGTGATAGGCTGTTTTACCTTAATCGTTTATTATATTGCTTAGCTGCCGCGGGTTTATTTGCACTTAGCCTCAAACTAAAACCTCAACATTCTAACCATGTTCAAGCGATCAAAGAACAGGTGCCGTTACCCCAATCGCCACTGACCTACCGCTGTATTAACACATCTCCCAAAGCAAGTTTACAATTGTGGCACCTTAGTCATATGGCCTTAAGCACACTACTTAAACAGCGATTGAGTCAATTCATTTATTGCGGCTGGACCTTACTGATGTTTAATGAAGTACTCTCAAGTATTGACTATGCAGAGCCCTTGTCAGTTTTACTACCCACAAGCCTCGATGCTCTCAATCGTATTTCCGACGATGTTTTACCGTTCATAGGCAGTTTGTTAGTTTTGTTTTGGTCTTGGCAGCTAGCTTGGCGTAATCGGCACACTGCAATGGCAGAATTAATTGCCGTCACGCCAGTGCGTTCAAGCATCGTAATGTTAAGTCAAGTTATCGCCCTGAGTGCGTTAATTTTGATGTTAATGCTACTGACAGCCTTGGCTAACTTACTTGCTGAACTTGTTGTCAACAGTGAACTCTTGCTTAAGCCCTATCTCTCGCAACTCAGTATAGTGGCCTTGTCTTTGCTATTGCTTGGGGCAATATTTACCGCGCTGCACACCGTGTGTCGTTCACCTTTAGTTGCTACTGCGTGGTGTATTGTAATATTAGTAATGAAATACACCCCACTCAGTGGCAAGCTAGGCCTAACGCATACCCTATGGAATATTGCCGCTTCTCCATTACAGCCCGCCGACACATTTTGGGGATTAGAACAAAGTTTTTCGCTGTACTGGCCTTTTATGACATTTTGGTTGCTTGTGTCGATCACGCTATTAACGTTAGCGGCAAGTTGGTCTCACCGAACCAGTGGTTTTTTCAACCATCAACGTTGGAAATTCAATGTTTCTTCTGCCACATTGACAGTTCTGACCCTGGCAGTAGGTTTGAATCTTCATCTTAATATTATTCAGGAAAGGCCCTTATTAAATTCAGATATGCGAGAACGGTGGCGGGCAGACTACGAGACTCACTACGCTGAATGGACCCATAGCGCTCAGCCCCACATTCACCATATCAACTCAACTGTCGCTATCTTTCCACAAAACGGTGAAGCCCATTTTAGCGTCAATTACCTACTAAAAAACCGCACTGATCAGGCAATCAATAAGCTTCTGATTGGCCATCATTTGGCCACACCTTTAGATAAACTTGAAGTGTCGCAGGCCCAAAGTTATCACTACGATAAAAAATTAGGTCAATACATTGTGGCGCTGAACAAAACACTCAATCCCGGTGAACAAATGCACGTATCAACAGAGTTTACATTTAAACAGCCACAACATTGGCCAGCGGTGATGCATCAATTTGTAAAGCCTACGTTTAGTTATTTACGTGGTGTACCCATGCTACCCACCGTGGGTTTTCAGCCACAGTATCAGCTGCGAAACCCCTCGCTTCGCCAAAAATATGGTCTAGCGCCGCTCGATATCGTATTACCTTCTGACTTGTTTACCCAAACCGAATTACCACAAACGGCAAAGCAGTATGATTGGGTCAGTATGCACTCTATCGTTTCGACCAATGATCAGCAGGTGCCCTTAGCTCAAGGTGATTTGGTAAACGAGTGGCAGCAAAACGGTCGTAATTACGCTGAATATAAAACCATGGAGCCAATTCGCAATGCCTCGGTGTGGCTCTCAGTGCCACAACATCAGGTTCAAAAAAACTGGGACTCAAGCTTACTTAAGGTCTACAGCCCTGAAGACTCACCCGCCACGCAAGTTAACCTGCAAGCCATGCAGGATACGCTTAGCTGGATGCGCGACCACATCGCGCCTTATCGTGGCTCTCGCTTAAGCTTAGTCGCCATACCCAACATTGGTCCCACTGGGTATGCTCTTCCCCAAATCATGTTGATCAACCATCGCGTAGGATTTCGTGCACAGCCCGCCCCAAATGCCGGTTTTGATCAACGCTATCGGCGCGCTGTACACGAAACAGCGCATCAATGGTTTGGCCATGATCTCGGTAATGGCGTATTAGCAGATAGTGCTTTTTTGGTGGAATCGTTAGCTAAGTATATTGAGCTGGTATTAGTCGAACAGCGAGGCGGCACATCAGCCATGCTGGCCTTGCTTGATTATGAACGTCAGCGATACAAAGTCGCTGTCATGCAAAGTACAGAGCAAACACTGGCCTTAGTTGATAGCTCACAAAGCCATGATTTATATTCACGAGCGACCTTAGTTTTTGCGATTTTACGAGAACAATTGGGTGATAAGGTGATTACCGCGGCCTTGCGGCAGCTATGGCAACGGCACTCCTATCCAAATACGCCCGCCACCTCGATGGACTTCG
>NZ_JANQVQ010000007.1 GCF_030730205.1 Paraglaciecola sp. | reverse complement strand
TGAATTTTAATTAAGAAGGTTAAAAAGCTAAGTAACAATTTTAATCGCTTGGCACTTTAATTTGTTTAGATGGTGTGTTTGTGCGATTGCCTAACGATAAGAATACGGCTGAGAAATATGCTTTAAGTTAGCTGCCTATCTTAATGCTTTGCTTTTTTTATCAGAATTTTTTCTGCTTGCTCAATATTAATAGCATAAGTGTTTCCGCCAATGCCGTTAAACTCTTCATCAGTGAATACAATGTTATTGTTATCATAAAACGTCACCGCTTCTTTTTGAGTGACAATACCGAGGTCGATTCGAGATACATCCCCAGAGAAGAACTGATCCCCTTTAAAATTTTCGAAGAGCCAAATGCTAGTAGAATCTAATAAAACTAACTTGCTGTTATCTGGACTTAATGCAGCTGATGTTATCCAGCATAATTTTTCCATGGTGGTACACGTTTTAAAGGAACCAATAAGTTCGGCATCAAAATTGGCAGCGTGATCCCCTACTTTATATAAATTAGTAATGCCATCGAATGGCTCTGTGCGGTTTTTAGTAAATAAATAGAGGTGCCTACCAAAAGCCACAAAGGCCTCTAAGTCAAAGTTATATTGATTCGGTTTTAAGGGATCGGTGCCGAGTTCTGGGTAGGTAAATTTAATAATTTCAGCTTCGGTTGTGTTTGCTTTGATGTAAATTGGATTTTCTATTTTGTAGATGGTCAACCATCTACGTTGATTATCGTTGTTGCCAAAGTCACCTAAGAAGAAATGCCCTGATTTATTTTGCGTCATATCTTCCCAATCTATATTTTTAGCATTGGTAATCAATATCTCTTTTTCAACTCTGCCATTCTTATTTAATCGATACAGTTTTGGCTCATCTCCGCCATCATTAATTGCCCACAGGCGCTGGTGCTTATCAAATTCAATACCTGATATTTCACGGAGTTTAGGATCCACTGATATTTGCTTTTTACTGTACAAGGTATAAATAGAGTTAATAACAAAAGTGGCAATCACGAAAAAGGATATCGAAAATAAGATAAGAAGTGGTCGTTTGGCCATAATGTGCAAATTAAACAGTGCCGATAAGGCAGTATATTATTACTGATAGAAACATTGAATGGAACATATTAAAGCTCTCTGTCGATATCCACTTTAGAAAAGCGTTCGCCTTTTTTAGCGTAGTAATCCATTTATATGTCGTGAGCCTTTCATGTGAAAAAAAGCCGCTCAAATACCAACTTCAGCGGCTTTTTTTAGGGAGTTAAGACGTCAGTTCTTGTAATGTTTTCATCTCATCGTGTGACATTTTTGCATCTTTTAACACACCAAGCAGTAGCTGTTTCACTGCAAGAGGCTGCTCGTGTTCAAGGGCATCTCTAATGACTTCCAATGTTTTATCTTCTACTTCTTCTAACTGCTCAACATAGGTGTGATCAGTGTCAGATGACATCGCCCCAAGTAGTTTAGTGTAAAGCTTTCTTATATCGATGGTGATGGCCGTATCTTTTTCAACTTCCCCCTGCTCTTCAATTGCGAAGGGTTGCAACATCGCTACAGCATGACGCTTTTGCAATATCAGGCGGCCAAACATTGTTTTAAGACTTTGAGAGTCGACTTTTTCCAATGCTTCTTCGTAAAAACTAATGCCGCCGTTTAAGACTTTAATAATATCCGTTACTTTCTCAACTTGTTTGATTTCAGCTTGCATATTCATCTCCTTTTTCTATTAAAAATAGTTGTATTGTTATGACAACAAAACAGGTACCGAGTTTGTCAATAACGAAGATTGCAAAAGACAAACCAAAAGTTGAGCTGCAGAGTCAATCCCTTAAAAACCAAGCAATACAGCATTTTATTCACTTGCTAGTCTGCCATCTAAGCTCACTTTTTCTTGGGTGAATTACTGCGCTTTTTTCAGTATCATTGTAAGTTTTTCACACAGTGAATATTTATCTTAAGTCGTTGACAGGTAGATTTTTACTGTTATAAGTCGCCTAGGTTTTAGGTCAGTAAAAGGACAACATCTTGAATAAAAATATTCTTACAAATGGTTTAGCGCTACTGATGACGCTAATAGGGTTGGGTTTTAATAATGACGTGATTAAAACGATGGGTTTATTTGCGCTGTCAGGGGCAATAACTAATTGGTTAGCTATCCATATGCTGTTTGAAAAAGTACCGGGGCTATATGGTTCAGGGGTTATACCCCAGCACTTCGAGGATTTTAAAAACGGTATCCGTAATCTAATCATGGAGCAGTTTTTTACTGCTGAAAACATCCAACGCTTTATGGCTGATAGCGGTCATTCCGCAAATCTTAACTTTAAGCCCATTTTGCAAAAAGTCGATTTGGCTCCAACTTTTGATTCATTGGTGGCGGTTATCCAAGCGTCGTCTTTTGGCCAAATGTTAGGTATGTTTGGTGGCGTGCAAGCCCTTGAACCACTAAAACAGCCTTTTATGGATAAAATGTTGCACTCGCTACAAGAGATTGCCGACGATCCGGCTTTTATGGCTTTGGTAAGGGATGAACTCAAACAAGCAGATGTGCAAGATGAACTACAAGTTAAGATAAGCAATATCGTTGAGCAACGCCTCAACGAACTCACTCCGCAAATTGTTAAAGAAATAGTGCAAAAGATGATCAAACAGCACTTAGGCTGGCTAGTGGTATGGGGCGGAGTATTCGGTGGCTTAATTGGGTTGCTAACAGTATTGGCACCTTTTTAACAGACTGACTCGTAGTATCTCACCACGCACAGTGTCTTAGAGTAAAGCCAACTTTAAGCGCACTTCTTTCTTTCGTATTAACGCGTATTTGTCACAATTTTGCTGTACAAATATGCGTTTAATCCTACCTAACATCGCAAAAAGATACAAAAAATGCGATGCTTAGATACTTTTCAAGTTAACACTATAGGAATGTTATGCGTTTACTTCACACAATGCTGCGCGTCGGAAACCTCGAGCGCTCAATTACTTTTTATACCGAGTTGTTAGGCATGAAATTGCTTCGTCAAAGTGATAACACCGAATACAAATACACTCTGGCCTTTATTGGCTATGGAGAAGAAGATGCTAATACTGTCTTAGAGCTTACCTACAATTGGGGCACTGAGTCTTATGATTTGGGTAATGCCTATGGTCATATTGCTATTGGAGTAGACGATATTTATGGCATCTGTGCCAAACTAGAAGCCAAAGGTGCTGAGGTCTACAGAAAACCGGGGCCAGTGCTTGGTGGCGATACAGTTATCGCCTTTGTGCGCGATCCTGATGGCTATGCTATTGAACTCATTGCAGATTAAAAAAGGATATTCTATGAAGCTGCAACTTTTAAGTTTTCTTTTAGCATCGGGGATTATATCAACAAGTTTTGCCGAGCCCTTAGTTATTGCTCACCGCGGCGCATCAGGCTATTTGCCTGAGCATACACTGGAAGCTGTCACCCTAGCCTATGCACAGGGTGCTGACTTCATCGAGCAAGATCTCGTTTTAAGTAAAGATTTAGTGCCTGTGGTATTGCACGATATTCATTTAGATACGGTAAGTGACGTTGCAAATAAATATCCGAGCCGTCATCGAGATGACGGCCGTTATTATGCCCTCGACTTTACTCTTGCTGAACTTAAAACCTTAGACATACATGAAAGAAGCGAACTAAATGGCAAGCAAGTCTTTCCTCATCGCTACCAAGGTAAGGCATCTTTTAAAATAGCGACCTTTGCTGAAGAGCTAGAACTCATCGCCCAATTAAATCGACAGTTTAATCGCCAAGTCGGCTACTACCCTGAGATTAAATCTCCAGCATGGCATCAACAACAAGGAGTAGATATTAGCAAAATTGTACTGACTATATTGCGTGAACATAGTTTAGATGACCCCAACAAAGCCATTTTTGTGCAGTGTTTTGACTTTGCAGAACTTAAACGTCTTCGTTTAGAACTTGGGGCCAACGTTAAATTAATCCAATTGATTGGCGACAATAGTTGGGGTGAAGCAGACACAGATTATACTGCCCTGCAAACCCCAAAAATGTTAGCAGAAATAGCAAAATACGCTCAAGGGATTGGCCCTTGGTTACCTCAAGTGTTTGACCTTAAAGTAGGTAAGCCCACTGGTTTGGTTCAAAATGCTCATAATGTGGGTTTACAGGTACATCCTTACACATTTAGACAAGATGCCCTACCTGAAGGTGTATCAAGTGAGCAAATTTTGTCAATATTGTTTCAGCAAGTCAAAGTCGATGGCCTATTTACTGATTTCACCGACACTGTCGTAAATTTTCTTGCCAAGCAGAAAGCAAAAAATCCCAGTTAAAGGATTTTTTACGTTGCTCGCTGTTACTAATTTAGGGCTTTGACATACGCACCACTACGCGTCTGTTCAAGGCTCTAGTCGATTCATTGGTATTGGGTGAAATATGTCTGCGTTCACCATGCCCAGTGACATCAATACGCTCAGAAGCTACGCCCAGTTCACTAAAGAAGGTTTTAACTTCTACTGCCCGTTCAACCGAAACTTTTTGATTCACCCCTGGCGCGCCGTAACTGTCAGTATAACCATCTACCAACACTAACTCTAAATCTTGATCTTCTTTTAAATATTCGGCGATCATACTTAAACGCTGCTTTGAATACTTTGTTAATTCAGTTGAACCAAAATTAAAATTAAGAACGGTATAGGCGATATCGTCAAAACCGTAGGGTAATAAATTAGCCACACACTGAGCAAACTCGTGGTATGCCACAGTAAAATTACTGGCATTAAGTCCCACGGCGACCTGATCATATTGGTTATACCAATCTTGATAATAAATAGTGGGCCAGTAGCCCTTTTCCAACTCGGATAACATTGTCCATGCAGCTTGTTCAGGCAAATCGCCATTATACTGTTTACGTATCGTCATGTCGGCGATCGTCTTTGAGGCTTGACCAGGCATCCACTTTGGTGGAACCGAGTAAACAGCGGCGACACCATAGTTTTTTGGCAACTGCAACATGTCTAACTCAAATTCCATATTTAGTTGCTTGGAAGCCATACTAGTGAAAATCGCTTTCCCATATCCTGGTAGCTCATGGCTTAACGAACACTGAAGTCGATTAGGATTTTTAAGCTGCCAACTTGAGGTCTCAACCTTTGCAGAATATTGGCGCAAAGCAGCCCACGAATTTAACGGCAACAGCGCAATACAAAGCCAAAGTATACTTTTATGAGTATTCATTTTCATGTGGTTAACATCCTCACTACATTGCTCTTTTATCGGCCAAAGACACTTTTTATTTAACTATAATTACGCAACAAGTGCCTTGAACTACTTAGTTTGGCTGAGTATTTATCACTTGTAAAAGGCTTTTACACTAGCACCCTCGCCTGTTAATTGACATAATCGCGCCACTTCATACTGCAATAGGTTTACATGTCTGAGTCACACTGTTTAATAAAAAATCGTTTTCGGGGATATTTTCCAGTGGTGGTCGATGTAGAGACTGCTGGGTTTAATGCAAAAACCGATGCCTTGTTAGAAATTGCGGCAGTTACTTTAAAAATGGACGAAAAAGGCTTTTTACATCCTGATAAAACATTTCACCACCACGTAGAACCTTTTGAAGGCGCTAATTTAGAAAAAGCGGCCCTCGAATTTAACGGTATCGACCCTTATTGCGCTTTACGGGGCGCTATTAATGAATCAGAGGCCATGAAAGAGTTATGTAAAAATGTGCGCAAAGAGCAAAAAGATGCAGACTGTCAGCGCTCAATCATCGTTGCCCACAATGCCGCCTTCGATCAAAGTTTTGTGAATGCCGCAATCGAACGAAGTCACATAAAACGTACGCCTTTTCATCCCTTTGTTTCTTTTGATACGACTACCCTAGCCGGACTCGCTTTAGGCCAAACCGTATTAGTAAAAGCCTGTATGGCTGCAGGTATTGCCTTTGATCAAAAAGAGGCCCATTCAGCCTTATACGATACGCAAAAAACAGCAGAGTTATTTTGTTTTATTGTCAACAAATGGAAATCTTTAGGCGGTCTCGCCCTCGATCTTTAAAGCCTGCTTCGTCAAAATCTAGCCAAAAAAAACCGCTGAAAAATTCAGCGGTTTATTCAATTACTCATTAAAGACTATCAGCGTTTTCTGACAAATAACTGGCTACACCAGCAGGACTGTCAACCATACCTTTTTTACCTTCAGTCCAGCCCGCAGGACAAACTTCACCGTGTTCTTCGTGGAAATTAAGCGCGTCAACCATACGCAACATTTCATCAATATTACGGCCAAGAGGTAAGTCATTCACTACTTGATGACGTACAACACCTTTATCATCTACTAAGAAAGAACCGCGGAAAGCGATGCCCGCATCAGGATGTTCAACATCATAGGCCTGACAAATTTCGTGTTTAACATCGGCTACTAAGGTGTATTTAACTGGACCAATACCGCCATCGTTGATAGCAGTGTTACGCCATGCGTTGTGGCTGAATTGAGAGTCAATTGATACACCAATGACTTCTACACCTCGTTTTTTGAATTCGTCGTAACGCTTATCAAAAGCAATCAATTCAGAAGGGCATACAAAAGTAAAATCTAAAGGGTAAAAGAAAATAACAGCTTTCTTACCTTTAATAGCTTCACTTAAAGTGAAGTTTTCAACAATTTCACCACTGCCTAGTACGGCTGCGGCAGTAAAATCTGGTGCAGGGCGGCTTACTAATACACTCATTTTATTCTCCTTTTTTGGGTTAACTAATTCTTGTTAGTATCGCTGTTTTTACTAGCAGCACTTTACTAATCCATGATGTTGGTACGTTTATATAAAAATCAATTATTTACTAACAACTAATTTAACTAAACTACTTTTAGTTTTACACCGACGTTATTTTGCTTATTAATTCAGCAATATAACACTTGATCTTTATGTAAATGACAATTATTATTATTTACATAAAGATTAGAGGAACAACTATGTACGTTTGTTTGTGTCATGGCATTACCGACAAAGCAATTAAACAAGCCGTTCGTGAAAATGGCATTGGTAATATGCGCCAGTTAAAACTGCACCTGGGTGTTGGTAGTCAGTGCGGTCGTTGTGTTGAAATGGCGCAAAGTATTATAGACAACACTATTATCGACGAATCTCTATTCAAAGAGGTGTGCTAAGGAAAAAACGCCTTCCTTAGCCACCGATGATTCCCTATCCATCCGCTATTGCCCCCCACCCCGCTAAAACGAAATAATCAAGCTGAGTCTTTACGCTACACAGTTGGCAAACAGCTCGACGCTTTTCAGTCTAGCCTCGATATCATAGATAGGCATTGATACAATAATTTCATCTACATCTGTTGTAGCTAAAAATCGCAACAACTTTGCTTTTACCGTCGCTGGACTACCCACTAAGGCATACTGCAAAGTGTGATTTATCATATGTCGTTCCGGCTCAGAACACAGTCCTACTATGGAATCCACTGGTGGGGGATATTGGTGGTTTGCTCCTCGGCGTAAGTTTACAAATTGTTGCTGAACCGAGGTAAATAAATAGTGTGCTTGTTCGTCGCTATCAGCAACCACCGCCATTAATCCCGCAGAAGCATATGGACCTTGATTTTGCTTTGATGCTTTAAAATGATGGCGGTAAAGACTCAAAGCCTCATGCAGTTGCTCTGGAGCAAAATGTGACGCAAATGAATAAGACAAGCCCATAGCTGCGGCTAATTTTGCACTGTATAGGCTAGAACCGAGCAACCAAATTGGTATATTACTGTCCTGACCAGGTATGGCATTAATAGCCGGAGGTCTCTGCTGAGGCCCTAAAAAAGCCTGCAACTCTTGAATACTCTGCGGATAATCATCCACTGATGAATTGAGGTCACGCCGCAATGCTCTCGCAGTCGCCATATCACTGCCTGGCGCTCGCCCTAATCCCAAGTCTATACGTTGTGGGTAAAGCGCCTCAAGGGTGCCAAACTGCTCGGCAATGACTAGCGGTGCGTGGTTTGGCAACATAATACCACCGGAACCCACCCTAATACGTGTAGTGGCCGCTGCAATATGACTAATCACTAATGAGGTAGCAGAGCTCGCTATTCCATGCATACCATGGTGTTCGGCCAACCACACTCGGTGATAACCATGGTTTTCTGCGGCGATGGCCATTTTTTTGCTGTTCTCTAGTGCCTGTGCGATCGAACCATGTTGATTGACTGGCGCAAGATCCAGTAATGAAAAGTTAATCATATAGAGGGCTTTTGTCTCTTGGTTTTATTAGCAATATTGGGGCGAGTACTCCCTAATTAAAGCCTTAAAACATGCCTAGTTCTATCAACAACTGTTTATTTTCAACAGTTACTGACTGCAACACAGCTTTAGCCAATTTATCTTTCATCTTATTATCTTTAAAGCGATAAATAGGCTTGGCGGATAAATATTGCTCTAAGGCTATTTGCGCTATTTGTTGGACTTTAGCTAAATGTTTTTCTGCCACATCTTTTGATTCAATCGAACGTATTTGTGGCTCAATCAAGAAAAATGCGCCTTGCTCGCTCTCATAGCGTAACGAGCCAATTAAATTAACTGATCCTTGACCGCCTAATCCACCAGGTGCTGAAATAGTAATATGGCAAAAAAGTTCTATTTGATCTGTGTGCTCTGACAATTCAACTCTAGGGTTTGACAACAGCACTGTGACAAACATTTTTGTTTTTTCAATGGGCATCAACGCTTCGACCCTCGATTGCAATTCATCTTGTGAAATCGTCACCGTGTATGAAAGTGCATGGGCCGACAAGGAGTAAAAATAACAACTCAATATAAAAAACCACTTCATCATAAAATTTTATCCCTCTTTATGCGTGTAGCTCTTCAATAAATAAGCCTTAAAAACGCAGGTTGGATGTATGTCAACGTGTGGTGTTAGGCATCGTTTCACGTGCTAAATCGATAAAATGATTGAGATAGGTAGGACGCGCTTCGTTCATTCTAAAACCCAAATTAATCGTTTTAAATATCCCTTCTTCGCCCAATCTGATTGGCACAATGTTTAATTTTTGCTGGTTATCTTCGACCAACCAACGTGGCAACGCCGCCACTCCGCGTTCACAGGCCACCATTTGTAAGAGAATTTCAGTGGTCTCTATTTGAGTATGTTTTTTAACTGCAACACCAGCTGGACTGCAAAATTGACTAAAAATATCTAAACGTGATGGTTCAACGGGATAAGTGATCACATTTTCAGAGCTAAGGTCATGGGGTTCAATATAGACTTTTTCTGCCAAACGATGTGAACCTGCAACCACTAATACGTGTTCATAGCCAAAAACGGGTAAATACTCTAATCCGCTTATATATAAAGGGTCTGGAGTAACAAGCACATCAATATCAAACCCCAGTAAAGCGCCAACTCCCCCGAATTGAAAACGTTGGCGTACATCTAAGTCAACCTTTGGATAACGAGTTAAAAAGGGACCTACAATATTCAATAACCATTGATAACATGGATGGCATTCCATTCCGATGCGCAAACTGCCTTGGCTTCCTTCCGCCATTTTAGCAATCAATTGCTCACTGTGTGCTATTTGCGGTAGAACCCGATCAGCTAAATTTAAGATAGTTTGACCTACTTGAGTTAATCGCAAACGACGTCCCTCTTTTACCCAAATGGCAACGCCAAGTTGTGACTCTAACTTTTTGATAGCGTGACTCAAGGCGGATTGCGTCAAACATAATTGATTTGCTGCGGCAGTCATGGTGCCAACTTCAGCAATAGTCTGCACTATGGTTAAATGGTTACGCTCTAACATTGATTAAGTCATCCATTGTATTTAATTAACATGAATAAAATTCATCGAATAGTAAAAATATACCATTATTTTTAATTTATCGTCAGCGTTACTTACCCTGTGAATGCATAAGAGCAATAATATGCTAAGGGCTCACCTATTTGCCTTACCCCGAATAGGTTACGATGAGAATGACTGCGGACATTAGAGCAAAAACGGGGTAATAGCTTCAACACTAGCCAGTCAAACCAAAGCGGACAGGTGATAAAAACCAGCGAGCACAGCATCGAGTAAACCAAAGCTTTAGACGGATGGCTGGATTTTATCTATACACCACGCCCCTACCGTTCTGATACGTCTCTAATTTTCTAGATAGAGCATAGGCTACATAATCTAAAGCCAGATGAGCAGCGTTGAAAGAATCACAATATTTTGCAATGCTTTTACCAAAGACATAGCGCGGTAAAACATTGATAGTGCCGCGTTTGGTAAAGTTCTATCTTTGCTTCAGGCTATTTAAACCGTCCATGTAAGCTTTACGGTCACTGCCTTGAACGTACCTAGTAACAGTGTCTGCGATGCCACATAAACCTCCAATGTGTCTCTTGAGTGTTCCTAAGAGGATCAAACGATACGTTTAAATCGATGCAGATGCGATTAGCATAGCAAGTTGATTTTTTATAACAGAGGAGGCCTACTCACTTTTAAACTAATTCGCCAACAATAACTGAGATAGAACGATGTTCAACTGAAGGTAAAGCAACTTAAGCGAAATTACCATAGCAAAAAGCCCAACATCTATGCTGGGCTTTCGGTATAAAAGACTAACCTAATCAACTGCGCTACTGAGAGGATTTACTTTTCTTATGCATACGCATTAATAAATTTCGTTTGCGCCGCTGTGAGTCTGTCATAAAGTCTTGTTTATTTTCAAAGGGGTTCGCACCTTCGCGGAATTCAACTTTGATAGGTGTTCCCATGATCTTTAATGACTTACGGAAATAGTTGATCAAGTAACGTTTATAAGCGTCTGGCAAGTCTTTTACTTGATTACCATGCACGACAATTAAGGGGGGATTGTAACCACCAGCATGAGCATATTTCATTTTCACACGACGGCCGCGCACCATAGGTGGTTGATGATCCTCTTGCGCCATATCCATAATACGGGTCAACATCGCAGTATTAATCCGTTTTGTGGCAGACTCATAAGCTTCTTGCACCGATTCAAATAAATGACCAACACCTGTACCGTGTAGCGCTGAAATAAAATGAATACGTGCAAAGTCAATAAAACCTAATCGCCGGTCAAGTTCGCGTTTAATTTCTTCTTTAATATCTTTAGACAATCCATCCCATTTGTTGACAGCAACAACCAATGAACGACCCGCATTTAACACAAAACCCAGCAAGCTCAGATCTTGGTCAGTTAAACCTTCTTGTGCATCCACCACCAATAATACAACGTTTGCTTGCTCGATAGCCTGTAAGGTTTTAACGATTGAAAACTTTTCAACGGCTTCAGAGATATTTTTACGACGTCTGACTCCAGCCGTATCAATCAACACATACTCGCGTCCGTCTCGTTCCATCGGAATAAATATACTGTCTCGGGTGGTGCCTGGCTCGTCGTACACCACGACCCTGTCTTCACCTAAAATACGATTGGTCAGGGTGGATTTACCCACATTGGGTTTTCCTACCAAGGCTAATTTAATAGGTAGGGCTTGTAATTTAGCTAATTGCTCTTCGGCATCAATCTCTTCTTGGTTTTCCTCAACCTCAGGGATGATCATGTCAGGAAAGCGATCTTGTAAGGGCTTTAACGACAAATCGAGTAGTTGAGACATACCTCGACCATGAGCGGCTGCTATTTGACTGACGTTACCTAAACCTAGCGCATAGAAATCTGCACTTTCGCTATCACCATCAATGCCGTCTACTTTATTCGCCACAACATAAACGGGTTTATCTTGCTTGCGTAAATGATTGGCGATGGCTTGATCCGCGCCCGTCATACCAACACGTGCATCGACCAAAAACAACACTACGTCTGCTTCAACAATGGCTAACAATGACTGTTCAGCCATGGCCATATCAATACCTTGTTCGTTGCCGCTAATACCGCCTGTATCGACCACAATAAACTGCAAACTTTCGTATTTTGCTTGACCATATTTTCGGTCGCGAGTTAAACCAGGAAAATCTGCAACTAAGGCATCACGCGTACGTGTTAATCGATTAAACAGCGTCGATTTTCCAACATTTGGACGACCTACTAGGGCAACAACGGGTAACATAAATGACTATCCTATAGACAAAAAAGGCTCGGATAGGGATCCAAGCCAATTAAAAACTTTAAAATTATAAGTCGAAAATCGACTGTTACAACAAACTTAGGGTGTTTGTACTGCCACTAATTTGCCGTCTCTGGTTTGAGTATAGATGACATTGCCTTCAACTACTGGCGCACTATATATACTCTCATCTTCATCATCATCACCCACCGCAATACGAGATACTATCTTGCCGTCGGATTGATTGAACCAATGTAAAAACCCATATTTATCACCTGCAACTAGATACTCACCAACCGGAACCGCGGAAGTGAGCAAACGCTGCTTTAGCTTACCTTGACTCCACAGCTCAACCCCGTTTCTCGCATCAAGTGCATAAACATTACTATTGGAGTCAACTAAAAATAGGGTCGAGCCCGCCATGGTAAGACGGCGATATGACTTATAGTCACGTTTCCAAATAACGCGGCCACTGCGCATTTCAACGGCCGCTAAAGAACCATCATAAGTAATCACATATATCGTACCTGCAGCAACTAAAGGTTGGCTGTCGATATCGACAATGCGTTCTAATTCAGTAACACCACTGGCCGAGGTAATAACCTGTTCCCATGCAGTTTGTCCGCTGCTTAGAATATTGACAACCAATTTACCTGTAGCAGTACCGATAATTGCACCACCACCAATAGCAGCAGGAGAAGACACACCTCTTAGTGACAAAGGTGGCACTTCTGATTCGTAGGTCCACACCGTTTCACCTGAGCTGGCATCTAGGGCAAACACCATACCGGACCCGGTATTAAGCACCACAACGCCCTCATCAATAGCAGGGGCAGCAATCACTTCACCTTTGACACTCACTTGCCACTTTAGCTCACCTGTTTTAGCATCGAGAGCAATTACTTCACCGTTTTCGGTTCCGATAAATACCGTTTCATAGGCGATACTAACGCCACCCGAAATCTTAGCTGGTAAACCATTTGACCATAGTTTTTTTAGGCCAGAAGTTAAGCCAGTATCAGGATAAATTGCGAAGTTCCGTGACCATACTTCTTTGCCTGTCTTTTGATCATAGGCAGCCACTAAACCTTGTCTATTGGCAGCATAAACATTGCCGTAGGCCAAGGCAGGCTCCAGTCTTGAGTAATAATGACCCACACCACTGCCGAGGTCATCCTCCCATAATATAGTGGGAGTAAATAAGGGCTCAATAGGCTGTAAACGACGAACTGCTATTTCTTCTTCATCTGAAAACCAATCTGAAATAGTCGAGCAACCAGACAACAGAACGGTACACACAACAGCCAATGAATAAATACGCATTTTCAATGTATTCACCTTATCCGTTTGCCGCTGGGGCGGTAGCCTGCGCCAAATTGTCTAATTTCATTTTTAATGCACCATCATTACTGTTTTTTTCAAGAGCGGCACTGTAGGCTGCGCGCGCTTTATCAAATAATTGCTGGGCTAAATACACGTCACCTTTTACTTCATTGACTTGGCCAGAAAACGCATCATCAGAGACTAGCTCAGCACTTTTTAATGCTTCAGCCAATTGACCTTGTTCAATTTGTACGCGAGCTAAACGAATACTAGCAATGGCCTTAATAGCCGCAACGTCTGCATTGTTTGCAACAAAACTTAATTGTTTATTCGCTTCAGCCAAATCTTTACGTTCAATGGCTTTTTGCGCCAGTTCTAAAGACATTAAATAGGCGTACCCTGTGTCAGCATGTTCTGAGACGTAATTTTGTGCTTTGCTGAAGCCTTTTTCGTCAGAAGATAATTGAGTAGCAGCTTCCTCGTAAGCTAATGAAGCGCTTTCTTGTGCGCTAATTTGTTGCTCGTTGTAATAACGCCAACCGTATAAGCCACCCAAGCCGATAATGGCGCCTATTGCCAAGGCCATACCATTCTCTTTCCAAAAACGTTTGATTGCTTCGACTTGTTGTTCTTCTGTTTCGTAACGTTCCATCAAAAATTCCTCTTACTACGCGGGCTCATTAAAAGCCTTGTTATTTTAATACGTCATTTTGCACAACGGACTTAAAAAGTCTGTTGTATAAATTCAATAATGTCGGCGCGAGCCACAGATACCTGTTCTTGTTGCTCACGCAAATATTTAATTGTCACCGTCTGTTCTTGCATTTCACCACCACCGATCACGAGAGCGAGTTTAGCGCCACTGGCATCGGCTCTTTTCATCTGTTTTTTGATATTTCCGCCACCACAGTGATTCATTATCCTAATATCGGGCAGTACATCTCTTAACTGTTCAGAAATCTGCCACGCATAAGTCTCGACCGAGGCTTCAAGCGCAGTGACATAAATATCAACTGGCGAAGCGATGGTTTTATCGAGTTCCAACGTTTGTAACATTAAGACTAAACGCTCTAAACCAATCGCAAATCCAACTCCCTGCGTTGATTTACCACCCAACTGTTCGACTAATCCATCATAGCGGCCGCCAGCACATACCGTACCTTGGGCGCCTAAACTTTGGGTCACCCATTCAAACACAGTACGATTGTAATAGTCTAATCCACGTACTAGGCTTGGATTAACTCGGTATTCGATACCAAAACTGTCTAATCGTTCACACAATGCAGCAAAATGTTGCGCAGATTCTTCGTCTAAACAATCTATCAATTTGGGCGCATCTTTAACAATTTCTTGTACCTGTGGATTTTTACTATCAAGTATGCGCAATGGATTACTGTCTAAACGTCGTAAACTATCTTCATCAAGTAGTGATTCATGAGTACGTAAAAATGCCACCAGTTTTTCTTTATAATCAGCGCGAGCTTGGTTTGAGCCCAATGAATTGATTTCTAAGGTAACGTGTTCATTGATACCAAAGCGTTGCCATAGACGATGACTTAATAAGATAATTTCAGCATCAATATCAGGTCCAGCCAAGCCAAACGCCTCTAAACCAAATTGATGAAATTGGCGATAACGCCCTTTCTGAGGTTTTTCATAGCGAAACATCGGCCCCATATACCACAAGCGTTGTTGCTGGTTGTATAAAAGACCATGCTCATTACCTGCTCGCACAACACTGGCTGTCCCTTCAGGGCGCAAAGTAACACTTTCATCATTGCGGTCTTCAAAGGTGTACATTTCTTTTTCAACAATGTCGGTCACTTCACCGATTGAGCGCTTAAACAAATAGGTACTTTCAACAATAGGCGTACGAATTTCTTGATAGCCATAGCTCGCTACCACCTGACGAATGACGGATTCAACAAATTGCCACAAACCGGTTTGACTCGGCAGACAATCATTCATTCCTCGAATAGCCTGAATTTGTTTTGACACTGACAGTAATCTCTTTGAACTGATTTAAAAAAGCCCCGCATTATAGGGGCTTTGGATTCAAACGTAAAATAATGCGGCGTAAAAAAGGTACGCTAATTGCCTTATTAAGCGAGGTTTTGGAATTAACTGAGTACTTTGACGTTTATTTGATTCTTTTCGTCGATTTGCGCGGCTTTCGCTCTGATTCGTTTTTCTAACTGTTCAACAAGATCATCGTTAGCAAGACGCTCTTTTTGACGCTGACCATCGACATAGTATCCACTCATATTACGCGCCCCCGTCAAACCGATATCAGATACTTCAGCTTCACCTGGGCCATTAACAACACAGCCAATTATTGACACATCCATCGGCGTGAGGAGATCTTCCAAACGTTGCTCTAACGCGTTTACGGTACTGATTACATCGAACTCTTGGCGAGAACAACTTGGACAAGCAATAAAATTAATCCCTCTTGAACGAATTCTTAACGACTTAAGAATATCGAAACCCACTTTGATTTCTTCAACGGGATCTGCAGCTAATGAGATCCGGATTGTATCGCCTATGCCTTCAGCTAATAACATACCAAGGCCCACTGAACTTTTAACCGAGCCCGCACGCAAACCGCCGGCTTCAGTGATACCTAAATGTAAAGGCTGGTCGATGCGCTTAGCTAACTCACGATACGCCCCTACGGCTAAAAATACATCAGACGCTTTTACACTCACTTTAAATTGGTTAAAATTAAGCTTATCTAAAATGTCAACGTGGCGCATGGCTGATTCAACCAGGGCTGCCGGTGTGGGCTCACCATATTTTTCTTGAAGATCTTTTTCTAAAGAACCGCCATTAACCCCAATTCGAATGGGAATGCCTTTATCACGGGCACAGTCGACTACCGACTTAACTCGATCCATACTCCCAATATTGCCGGGATTAATGCGCAAGCAATCAACCCCGTACTCAGCCACTTTTAAGGCAATCCGATAGTCAAAGTGTATGTCCGCAATTAACGGAATATCGACTTGTTTTTTTATCAGTTTGAATGCTTCGGCGGCATCCATGGTTGGCACTGATACTCTGACAATCTCGCCCCCAACGGCTTGGATACGCTTGATTTGTGCAACAGTGGCTGCAACATCTGTCGTTAAGGTATTAGTCATTGATTGAACAGCAATCGGTGCACCGTCGCCAATGGGCACGTTACCAACATAAATACGGGTCGACTTACGACGTTTAATCGGTGATTCAGCAAACATAATTAGATTTATTAAACCTCAATCATTCTGTAATAGGTAGGGTGAATTTGGCGGTGCTACCGGCTCGCATGCCGGATAAATCCACAGTCTGTCCAGCAAAAAGAATATCAGCGGCTTCAGGCGCGCACAGGATGACTGAAAAAGGCGGTACTCCAGATACAGTCATCACTCTGTCTTTTGCTTTCGTGCCGTAAGCAACATCTTCACCAGTAGAATCCGTCAGCTTCATCCAGCACTGACTCTTAAAGGTAAACACAACTTCTACCTCTGCAAGGGGTAATACCTCTTCAGTTAAGCTTTGTTGACGGCTTGGAGACAATTCAAAGTCGGCCTGAGTCTCTGGCTCTTCGCCCTTCTCTTCACTTATCGAGGGTGCTTGGGTATCAAATTCATTCGCGGTTTGCAGATTTGTTTCAACTTGTGGACTGGGTTCAGGTTCGGGTTCAGAAGCCAAAGCACTCTCGACGGAGTCGTTGGTAAATGGCATTTTCGTGCTGGTATTGTCACCTGTCGATGTATTGACTTGCGCTTTCACAGGGGTGCTTGCGCTAGTCGATTCACTTTGTTGCAACCACCAAATTACCACTAAGGCAATGACTAATGCGACAATTAAGTAAGTAACTAACATCAATTTGTCATCATGGGCTTGATGCGCTAGACGTTTTGAAAAGCTCTGTAATTTAGCGGGTTCTTTTTTCTGCGTTTTAAGCTCATCAAATGCGCTTATTACCGTCTGTTCTTGCACTCCCACAAACTTAGCATAGGACTTTAAATACCCCTTGATGAAGGTTAGGGAGATATTCTGATCATAAATATCATTTTCAATATCGATTACCATACTATTTTTGAGACAGAGTCTGTCCGCAATGTTTTGCGTACTCAGATTAAGCGCTTCTCGCGCTGTTTTTAGTAACAAGCCTGGACTAATCTGTGGCTGCTCTTGGATTTCTTCACTCATATTATTGTTTTACTCTTCAATGCTGGCAGTATCGGGGGCAGGCGCCACAAGTCGCAACTTTTTACCTGCATAGATATCAGATGCGTTTTTCAAGTCGTTCCATTCTATCAGACGTTGCATTTTAATGTTGTATTGCAATGAAATACGATACAAATTTTCACCCGCCATAACTTCATGAAAAACAGGAACAGGTGAAGCTTTGACTGGCCCTGAAAGAGGCTCTTTATCCTCTTGTTGCTGCATGCTCTCCCCTAGGGCCTTTGGCATGGTATCGGGTAATGTAGCTTGGTCTGGCTCCACTGGTTTTTGTATCTCTTCAACCTTATAAGATTTACGCGCAATAGCTTGGGTTTTATTTTCTGCTAATAAAGACTCTCTGTATTCCAAACTTGCTGCAGAATCAGGATAAATTTTTAACAGCATATCGCCATAACTTGCCGCGACGGCCATGTTCCCTAGCTTCCGCTCAATTTGACTCGACATCAACAAGGTATCGGCACTCACCTGTGCGACTTTTTCGTACCTTCGCAATGCATCGCGGGCTTCTAGCCAATTGTTTTCTTTTACCAGAGATTGAGTGAGCAAAAATAGACTTTTAGCTCGACCAGGTTGATGATTAACGGCACTGCGGAGATACTCGGTGGCCTCTGCTTGAAACCCTTGACTCTGACTACATAACGCCAAGTTTTCGTAAGTCTCTGCACTCGAAATATAACTATTATTATTAATCGCTTTTAAAAAATACTCTTTTGCCTTGGGATAATTGCCTTGCTGGCACAAAAACGCACCATAACTATTCGCAATATCGGCATTATTAGGTGCAAAATCCATTGCCGCTTGATAAGCCTTTTCTGCCGAAGCAAACTCACCAACAGTCTGATAATAATACGCTACACCATAATGAGCATCCGCAGAGCGAGGGGCAAACTCTAATGCTTTATCTAAATTAAACTTGGCCTGACTGAAATTACCGTTTTTTAGATACGTTAAACCAAGGGAAACCCGCGTTTTGGCTGCTTTTTGTTGATCAAAGTCATCCCCAAAACTGGGATGACTTGTCTGGCTGGTACATGCACTGAGGGTAATGACTAAAAAACAAAAAAGAGTAATGGTATATTTCATGGTGCTCATTCGTTTTATCAAAAAGCTATTGTGCCATCTTTACTGAAATATTCTCGCCCTTAAGTTGTTTTTTCAACATTCTTTTTGTTCTATCAACAACATCGCCGACTAACTGACCACACGCCGCGTCAATATCATCACCTCGAGTTTTACGCACAACTACCACAAAGCCGTACCCGATGAGCACTTTTGCAAAGCGATCGATACGTGAATTGCTAGAACAAGTATAAGGCGATCCAGGATACGGATTAAACGGAATTAGATTTATTTTACTTGGGGTATCGGCCAACACTTTAGCTAATTGATGCGCCTGATCAGTACTGTCGTTTATGCCATTTAACATGACGTATTCAACAGTAACCTTGCCTTGATTGGCATTGGACTTACTCAAATAGCGACGAACTCCGGCTAAAAATACCTCTATAGGATACTTTTTATTAACGGGGACAATTTCATCACGAAGCTCGTTGGTTGGAGCATGTAAAGATATAGCTAAAGCTACATCAATTTGATCACCTAATAAATCCAGAGCCGGCACCACCCCGGAAGTACTTAAGGTGACTCGACGTTTAGACAAACCAAATGCTAAGTCATCCATCATCAAGTTCATTGCTGGAACAACATTTTTTAAATTTAATAGCGGCTCACCCATGCCCATCATGACGACGTTAGTAATAGGTCTGCGAGCAGAATCATTTGTCAAACCAATCGTTGTGGCAACTCGCCATACTTGACCAATAATTTCGGATACTTTTAAATTACGGTTAAAGCCCTGCTGAGCGGTAGAACAAAAAGTGCATTCTAATGCACAGCCTACTTGAGACGAGACGCAAAGCGTGGCTCGATCGGTTTCAGGGATCCAAACCGTTTCAACTTCTTGCCCACCATCCAAACGCAATGCAAATTTAATCGTGCCATCGGTCGCATTTTGCTGATAGGCAATTTCAGGTGCACGTACTTCGCAATTTTCAATAAGTTTTGCACGTAACACTTTATTCAGGTTAGTCATCTGCTCGAAATCAGCAATACCTTGCTGGTAAATCCACTTCATGACTTGATCAGCTCGAAACGGCTTTTCACCTATTTCGCTAAAATAAGCACGTAAACCAGCGCGATCAAAATCGAGCAAATTTATCTTATTGGATTTAACAGACTGTAATTCAGCAGACACAAGCAACCTCTATAAAGTGATTTTGTATGGTTCCAATTGTATAACAGTTGGCCCATACTTTTCGAGCGAGTCGAAGTCGATATTGATTTATACCGATACATAATACAAAAAAGGGAGCCAATGCTCCCTTTTAACTTAGTACTTAAAAAGAATTAACGAGTGCGTGGGCACAACTCTTCGTCAGTAAAAAAGTAATTAATCTCACGAGCTGCAGACTCTGCTGCATCTGAACCGTGACAAGCGTTTTCGTCAATTGATGCTGCATAGTCAGCACGTAGTGTACCAGCAAAAGCTTCAGCAGGATTCGTTGCGCCCATGATCTCACGATTTTTACGTACGGCGTTTTCACCTTCTAGCACCTGTATCATGACAGGACCCGACGTCATGAAACTGACTAATGCACCGAAAAATGGACGAGCACTGTGCTCAGCATAAAAGCCTTCTGCTTGCTCTTTGCTTAAATGTAACATTTTCGCTGCAACAATGCGTAAACCTGCAGACTCGAAACGATTGTATATTGCGCCGATAACATTTTTTGCAACAGCATCTGGTTTGATAATTGAGAAAGTGCGCTCTAAAGCCATTTTCTGGACTCCATAATAAGTAAAAGTACCTCGTAAGGGAGGTAGACAAAATTTTCGCGCGGATTATATGCAAAATGTGCTTAAATGCCTAATGAATCACACGGATTTTTAATAAGTCATTCAATAACTTGGTAATTTATTCTGAAACTTACCGTCCGCTGGTAGGATTTGTAGTGAAAATTCTATACTTGCGGCAAAATCTGCTAAATATTTATGCCAAAAGTACTCATCACTACTTTTAGCTTTTAATAGGAGAGACCCATTGATCAAATTTTTATTTTTATTGCCTTTATGTCTGTGTTCACTTTGGTTTGGCTACTTAAAAATAAGAGGTTACAGCCTCGCTCAAGGCAGAAAAGGGTTTGTTTACATTCTCATATTTTCTAGCGTTATTGCGGTATTTTATACATTGATGATGTGGTTGACTCGTTTATAAAAAAAGGGAGTCATAGACTCCCTTTTTTAACTATTAATTTGCAACCAATCTAATTATAGATTTCAATATCAGCAGAGGCTTTTAAGGAATCTAATAACTCACTGTACAATACTTGTGCTTTATTTGACGCTAAACGGCGTTGGAAGTTGTCCAAAAGCATTGATTCAGGTTCTACTGGAGAGTTAATTTTGAGAAGTTGCACTAAGGTTACGTCACCAGAAATAGTATCGACTACCGCAGTATTATTACTCTCACCTTCTCCAAGCTTAAACAGCTCAGTAAGTACATTTTGGCCTAATTGGGCGTCAGTGCGCGCAATCGCTTGCTTTTCTTGCCAAGCAATGTTTTGACTCGCCAATTCTTCAGTAATATCTGCGCCTGATTTTAAACTATTCGCAAGCGTTTGAGTCCACTGTCGGGCGGCAACAACAGCGGCTTCTTTAACCAAGATTTGTTTAATTGAGTCAGCCACTTCTGCCAGCTCCTTGGTTCTTTCTGCTTCACTGTTAACGACACGTAATACCATTAACCGATTGTCACCTAAGTCTAGTACATCACTGTTAACGCCTTGCTCTATCAAATCAGCGTCAAAAGCAGCATTCGTTGCTTTGGCAGATGATAAAGCCACTGGCACGTCGTTTCGCGAAAATAGTTCAGTGGTAACGATGGGTTTATTGGCTACTGCAGCAACTTCATCCAAATGATCAGGAATTTCAAACGCAACTTCCGCCATACGTTGTTGTAATGCATATAACTCGGTTTCCGCTTTACGCATTTTTACCGTCGTTGTTAATTGCTCTTTGACATCATTATAAGGTGTCACGTTTTCAGGCTTGATATCGGTTAGTTTAATAATATGAAAACCAAAATCACTTTTGACTACATCACTTACTTCACCAACAGTAGCTAAGGAGTATGCAGAATCTTCAAACGCTGGATCCATCATACCTTTACCAAACCAATCAATATCGCCACCCTTTTCTGCACTGAAAGTGTCAGCAGAGTATTCTTTTGCAAGTTCAGCAAAGTCTTTTCCGGCTTTTACTTGGGTAAGAATATCCTCAGCTTGCTGTTCTGCGCCTGCTTCATCATCACCAAATTCGATTAATATATGAGAAACTCTGCGCTCTTCATCCGTTTTAAAATCCGCTAAAGACGCTTGATACTCATCTTCTAATTCTTGCTCTGTCACTTCAATAGCGGGGAGTAAGTCGTTTAATGTCAACTCTACATAGGCCACACTGACTTTTTGTTCGGTGTCAAAGCTCGCTATATTGGTTTGATAATAGGCATTGATTTCTTCATCAGTAACACTCACCTGCTCAGCAAAATCATCTGTTTTAACAGTAAGATATTTTGCATCTCGGGTTTGCGCTTGAAGATCATAAATTCGTTTAGTTTCGCCGCTTAAAGCGAACTCAGTTCCAATCAACGCTTGAGACAATTGTCTGCGTACCATATCAATGCGCATATAATCTCTAAAACCATTTGGTTGAAAGCCTGCGGTACGCAATACAATAAGATATCTGTCGTTATCGAACTTACCGTCAACTTGAAACTCGCTCATTTGAACAATGGCTTGTTTGATCTGAGCATCACTTACCCTTAAGCCGAGTTCTAAAGCCGCTTGATCAATAAGCTTTTCACTGATTAAGCGGTCAAGCACACCTTTTCTAAATTCTTTTAAATAGGCTTCGTCACCAGCTAATGCAGCGAAAGCTTCACCATATTGAGACTCCATCCGCGAGCGCTCATTTTGATATGCTTTTTCTAAAGCATCACGACTAATATCTTGGCCATTCACGGTGGCAGCAGCAGAATTAATCGACGAATTTATATAACTGCCAACACCGGCAAAAATAAAACTAAATATGACTAATCCTAGGATAACGGTGGCCCAAGTGCCTTGTGATCCTTCTCTAATTCTTTCCAACATAATATGTTCCAAACTCCAAAATGAGTTGTTATTGATAAGGCAGTGTAGCAACTACTGTTTAAACCCGACGGGTTGCTTAAGAGTTCATACTGTAAGGCTGTTCTCTTTGAAGCGGACGTTTTGGATAGCTACCATCCAAAAACCGACTTAATGACAAACGCGCGGGATTATATATCAATCAATTAGATTTATTAACACGGGATTAGCCCCGTTCAGATAAAAATAAGAAGTTATTGCTGACAAACCGCAGATAAACAAAAGGCGATGATAAATCATCGCCTTTTCTGATTTTTGTGTCGCTTAGTTGCAAGCGTCTTTCAATGCTTTACCTGCTTTAAACGAAGGTACTTTAGCTGCAGAAATCTGGATAGTCTCACCAGTTTGCGGATTACGACCGCTACGAGCAGCGCGCTCACGAACAGCGAAAGTTCCGAAACCAACCAATGCTACTTGGTCACCGTCTTTAAGTGCTGATGTAATTGCATCAGTTAGTGCGTCTAGTGCACGTCCTGCTGCGGCTTTAGAAATGTCTGCACTTGCAGCGATAGAATCAATAAGTTGAGACTTATTCACAATATGAACCCCTTCAATTGTTATTATACTGTTGGCTCGCAAATTACGAAGCCGAAGTGTTATAGCAAGCTTGAATTCTAACTTCAAGCATATATTTACAAATAATTAACTTTTATGAATCGTCTCCATCCCTTTTGTGATAAGGCTTAAAGCGAATCTGTTTGAAAGGCTACCATAACTTTTTACATAGTGAAGCCCTTTCACCTAAAAAAATTAAAAAAACTTAGCTTTAGCGGTTACTTTTTCGCCTCTTCTGGGATTACTGGTGAAAATCTCTCCGGATCTTCAGCCAGCGCTAACGATAAGACTTCATCAATCCAGCGCACTGGATGAATGGATAAATCTTTTTTGACGTTATCTGGAATCTCTTCCAAGTCTCTTTCATTGTCTTTAGGAATAATGACGGTTGTTATACCACCACGGTGCGCGGCTAATAATTTCTCTTTCAAGCCACCAATGGCTAATACTTCACCGCGCAAGGTAATCTCACCCGTCATCGCTACATTACAGCGTACAGGATTACCCGTTAACGCCGAAACAAGGGCAGTACACATTCCAATACCCGCACTTGGGCCATCTTTGGGTGTCGCACCTTCTGGCACGTGTACGTGAATGTCTCGTTTCTCATGAAAATCAGGGTTAATTCGCAGTTTATCGGCTCGACTACGAACCACTGTCATGGCGGTCTGAATTGACTCTTGCATCACATCACCCAATGAACCAGTAAAAGTTGTTTTACCTTTACCAACCACGGATTGAGTTTCAATGGTCAGTAACTCCCCACCGACCTGTGTCCACGCTAAACCCGTAACTTGGCCAATTTGATTTTCACTGTCAGCCTTACCATAGTCAAAGCGCTGTACACCTAAAAATTTATTAAGATTTTTTTGGTTTACGACCACTTTTTTAGTGTCTTTCTCAAGTAATATCTTTTTCACTGCCTTGCGGCAAATTTTAGATATTTCGCGTTCAAGACTTCGCACTCCAGCTTCACGGGTGTAATAGCGGATTATCCCCACTATCGCGTCTTCTTCTATGGTTAATTCTGACGCTTTCAGACCATTACGCGATATTTGTTTGTCTATTAAGTGACCTTTTGCAATGTTTAGTTTTTCATCTTCGGTGTAACCTGATAAACGAATCACTTCCATACGATCAAGCAAGGGTCCAGGGATATCCATGCTATTTGAAGTCGCCACAAACATGACATCAGATAAGTCATAGTCGACTTCTAAATAGTGATCACTAAACGCGCCATTTTGCTCTGGATCGAGTACTTCTAATAACGCTGAGGACGGGTCTCCACGCATATCGGATGACATTTTATCTATTTCATCTAACAAAAATAGCGGATTTTTCACCCCTACCTTGGCCATCTTTTGGACTATCTTACCGGGCATAGAACCAATATAAGTACGTCTGTGACCGCGGATTTCCGCTTCGTCTCGCACTCCACCTAAGGCCATGCGTACGTATTTCCGACCAGTCGCTTTAGCGATGGATTGACCTAATGAGGTTTTACCTACACCGGGAGGGCCTACTAAACACAAAATGGGACCTTTTAATTTTTTTACCCGCTGTTGCACCGCCAAATACTCAATAATTCGTTCTTTGACTTTATCTAAACCATAATGATCTGCATTTAAGACCTCGTCAGCTAAGGCTAAGTCTTTTTTAACGACGCTTCTTTTTACCCAAGGTACATTGGTCAACCAATCTATATAACTTCTCACAACTGTTGCTTCAGCTGACATTGGAGACATCATTTTTAATTTATTGAGCTCAGTAGTGGCTTTTTTCTTGGCCTCTTCTGGCATTTTGGCATCTTCGATCTTTTTACTAAGCGTTTCGAATTCGTCAGGTGCGTCATCTAACTCACCTAATTCTTTCTGAATGGCTTTCATTTGCTCATTGAGATAGTACTCACGTTGACTTTTTTCCATCTGCTTTTTAACACGGGTACGAATTTTTCGTTCCACTTGCAGTAAATCAATTTCGCTTTCCATCAAAGCCATTAAATATTCTAAACGTTCAGTCACACTGAGCATTTCTAATACTTTTTGCTTCTCTACCAATTTAAGCGGCATATGAGCGGCCATCGTATCAGCTAAGCGCGCGGCTTGTTCTATACCGCTCAATGAGGTCAATACTTCAGGCGGGATCTTTTTATTGAGTTTTACATAACCTTCGAACTGAGAAATTGCTGAACGAACTAACACTTCTTGTTCGTTCTCCGCTAACTCTTCATCAATTTTACTAACAACTTCAGCCACAAAAAAATCTTCAGTGGAGGTAAATACGTCAATTTCACCGCGCTGATTACCTTCGACTAACACCTTGACAGTACCATCAGGTAATTTCAGTAATTGCAGAATAGTGGCTACCGTACCAAAGGTATAAATGTCTTTCGTACTTGGCTCATCAACACCAGCATCCTTTTGTGCAACTAAAAATATTTGTTTGTCTTTATCCATTGCCGCTTCTAAACAACGAATAGATTTTTCGCGCCCAACAAACAGCGGGATCACCATATGCGGGTATACAACGACATCGCGTAATGCTAGCACCGGCATTTCAATGGTATTTTCTCGCGTTTTTGTCATATTTAATCTCGTACTAATAATGAATGATGAGTAATTTAAATCTATATGGGGATGGTCAGATAAAGTTCAAATAAAAATTACTCAGTAAACACAAAGATGGCAACTCAAAGAGTTATTCGGGTCCATAAAAAAGGCCCCATACAGGGACCTTGATTCGTTTTATTCAGACGCGGCTTTTTTATCAGATGAATTGTCGTAAATCAAAATAGGTTTTGACTCGCCTTTAATAACAGCCTCATCAATTACCACTTTGCTAACATTCGTCATCGACGGTAAGTCGTACATGGTATCTAGTAGCACTGCTTCTACAATTGACCGCAAACCACGTGCACCAGTTTTACGCTTCATTGCCTTTTTAGCTATGGCCTGAAGTGCATCTTCTCTAAACTCTAATTCAGTATTTTCCATACCAAATAGTGCAGAGTATTGTTTAGTTAACGCATTTTTAGGTTCACGTAAAATTTGTACAAGGGCCTCTTCGCTTAACTCTTCTAAGCTGGTAAGAACAGGTAAACGGCCAATAAATTCAGGAATAAGACCATATTTAACTAAATCTTCTGGCTCAACCTTTTTGAACAGCTCACCCTCTTTGGCTTTGTTATTGACATTTTTAATTTCAGAGCCAAAACCTATACCTGTACCGGTATGAGCACGTTGTGCAATGACTTTATCTAAACCTGAAAAAGCACCACCACATATAAACAAAATCTTTGAGGTATCAACTTGCAAAAATTCTTGCTGCGGATGTTTGCGACCACCTTGTGGCGGAACGGATGCAACTGTGCCTTCTATCAATTTCAACAACGCTTGCTGCACACCTTCGCCAGACACATCCCTGGTAATTGAGGGATTGTCGGACTTACGTGAAATTTTATCTATTTCATCAATGTAAACAATGCCGCGCTGAGCTTTCTCTACATCATAATCACACTTCTGCAATAACTTTTGAATGATGTTTTCAACATCTTCACCCACATAACCTGCTTCTGTTAGCGTGGTAGCGTCAGCCATTGTAAACGGCACGTCTAATAGACGCGCTAAAGTTTCAGCGAGTAATGTTTTACCGCTACCAGTGGGACCTATCAATAAGATATTACTCTTACCTAATTCTACGCCTTCATGCACATCGCCGTTACGTAAACGCTTATAATGGTTATACACAGCCACCGCTAACACTTTTTTAGCGTGTTCTTGGCCAATCACATAATCATCTAAATGGGTATGAATTTCTTTTGGTGTTGGTAAGTGGTCTTTCTTTTTCTTCGGTGCGATCTCTTTAATTTCTTCACGAATAATATCGTTGCACAAATCGACACACTCATCACAAATAAACACTGAAGGTCCAGCGATCAGTTTTCTAACTTCGTGTTGGCTTTTGCCACAAAACGAACAATAGAGAAGTTTACTATCGTCGCTTCCGCTCTTTTTCTCACTCATCTGATGTCTTTTCCTATTTCGAGACAACCCTTCAACTGAACCATACCTGAGTTGAAGGATTCACTTCAATCAATTTTAGATCGATATCAAGAATATTGTTTACTTGCCTGATTTAACATCGCTGTGGCTTGCATCAGGTCTGCTTGATAAAACTTGATCAACCAAACCATATTCCATTGCTTCTGCTGCCGATAAGAAATTGTCACGATCCGTGTCCTTGGCAACTTTTTCATAATCTTGGCCAGTATGTTTGGCCATAAGGCGATTCATCTTTTCTTTGATAGACAAAATTTCTCTCGCATGAATTTCAAAATCAGAAGCTTGACCTTGAAAACCGCCCAAAGGTTGGTGAATCATTACTCGCGAATTCGGTAAACAATAACGTTTACCTTTAGCGCCTGCTGATAACAAAAATGCCCCCATACTCGCAGCTTGGCCAATACACACTGTACTGACATCAGGCTTAATGAAGTTCATTGTATCATAAATAGCCATACCCGCCGTTACAGACCCACCAGGTGAATTGATATAAAGAAAAATATCTTTCTCTGGATTTTCAGCTTCTAAGAAAAGCATTTGCGCAACGATTAGGTTGGCCATGTGATCTTCTACTTGGCCAACTAGAAAAATGACATTTTCTTTTAATAAACGAGAATAAATATCGTACGAACGTTCGCCTTTAGCAGTTTGTTCAACAACCATAGGCACTAGGGCATTACTGGTATCGTTTGGAGTTATAATCATATTTTAGAATTCTTCACAAATAAAAATGCTCGGGGAATACCGAGCATTTAAGCAGTTGCAGACTAGACAAGTCAAATAACAATCAGCAAATTAAGCCTGTTTGTTCATGATCTCATCAAATGCTTTAGTAACTTCAGTTACTTTAGCTTGGGTTAACAGTAGTTCAACGGCTTGTTCTTCCATTGCTACGTTTTGCATTTGTTGCATTAGCTCTTTATTCGATTTGTAGTATTCAACTACTTCTTGCGGATCTTCATACGCTGAAGCGGCTGTTTCGATCAAGCTATCAACTTTAGCATTGTCTACTTTTAATTCGTTAGTGCGAATAATTTCGCCCAACAACAAACCGATAGAAACACGTTTACGAGCGTTTTCAGCAAACAAATCGGCAGGTAATTCAGGCAAGTTGTCTATGTTACCACCTTGTTGTTGACTGAAGCGCTGCTTTGCTTGTTCACGCAATGCATTGATTTCTTGGTCAACTAAGGCTTTCGGTAAATCAACTGAGTTATTAGCTAACAAACCGTTTATCACTTGCTCTTTTAAGCTGGCTTTCAAGGTTTGATCTAATTCACGCTGCATGTTCTTGCGAACTTCTTGTTTTAACGCGTCAATACTGCCGTCTTCAATACCGAACAATTTAGCAAACTCTTCGTCAACCTTAGGTAAATCTAAAGCTTCTACTTTTTTAACATTTACTGTGAATTGAGCGGCCTTACCTTTTAGCTTTTCAGCGTGGTAATCTTCAGGGAAAGTCACGTCAACAATCACTTCATCACCAGCCTTGGCACCCACTAATGGTTTTTCAAAGCCTGGGATCATGCGATCTTTACCCATTTCTAGTGCGAAGTCTTCAGCTTTTCCACCTTCAAATTCTTCACCGTCAATAGTGCCAACAAAATCCATTGTTAACTTGTCATCTTTTTTAGACTTACGTTTAACTTCCTTCCAGCTAGCGTGTTGCTTGCGCAGCGTATCCATCATGGTATCAAGATCTGCATCTGTAATTTCAACAACCGCTTTTTCAACCTCAATCTTGTCGTTATCTTTAACTTCAATTTCTGGATAAACTTCAAAAGAAGCAACAAACTCAAGGTCTTTACCCAAAACATCTGTTTTTACTTCAAAATTTGGGGCGCCAGCTGGCGTAATTTTTTCTTGGGTAATTGCTTGATAAAAACTACGCTGCATTGCTTCACCAGCAATTTCTTCGCGAACCGCTTGACCATAACGCTTTTGAATAACGTTCACTGGTACTTTACCAGGACGAAATCCATTGATTCGTTGGGTTTTAGACAATTGCTGTAAGCGCGATTTAACTGCAGAATCAATAGATGCAGCAGGAAGGGTGATAGTAAGACGGCGTTCTAAACCTGTAGTCGTCTCAACGGAAACTTGCATTCTTCTACCTCAATTTGGCGCTTACTCGCGCTCATTTATTAATACCAAAGGAGTTTTTATCGGCGGGATATTGGTAGCAACAATCAGTTGTATGTTGCCGCAATAACACTAACAAACGCGGATCTAACTGATCAACTTAAAAATGCCAGATAAAAAAGACGCAGTAGTATAGCGATAGCTTTATTGCAAGTCGAGCCGAAAGTTAAAAAAGCCTTGTACGATTAAAACATCGATTTAATTTACATTAGAATAAAATAAGAATTATATCTGACTAGAACTTAATGATGGTGCGGAAGGAGAGACTCGAACTCTCACGCCGTAAAGCACTGGAACCTAAATCCAGCGTGTCTACCAATTTCACCACTTCCGCTGAGAGTGGGGTGGACGATGGGGCTCGAACCCACGACAACCGGAATCACAATCCGGGGCTCTACCAACTGAGCTACGCCCACCACAGTATTAATGCAGTGCTATACAACTTATTACTCTGTCCTTCCGAATCGCATGGCGCGCTCGGCAGGACTCGAACCTGCGACCCACGGCTTAGAAGGCCGTTGCTCTATCCAGCTGAGCTACGAACGCTTGACGAATCTTAAGTAATAATGAGAAAGTGGTCGGTGAGATAGGATTCGAACCTACGACCCCTTGGACCCAAACCAAGTGCGCTACCAAGCTGCGCTACTCACCGACTTAAACCGTAACTTCATTCTCATCTGTTACGGGAGGCGCATGTTACATACTAGATTTAAGCTCGTCAAACACTTTTTAAAACAAAAATTTCAAGTGCCTACTTTTAAAACAATGTGGCTATTTTTAAGGCTAATTCATCCCAAACTATCAGTAAAAATAGCTTTTACACTACTCACAATTTTTAAAAAAAGTATTAGGTACTGGGTTGATCATAGGTCCAGCGCCCATTTTTTTTCGGACTAAAACCTATATTAGTTAAATAATTTTCATGCTCGTAGCTGTCAGCTAATGCAATAACGTGCTCAAAACCAAATTTTTTCTTCAATTCTTGCCCTTTGCCCAGAGTGAAATGGCCGAGTCGACAATCTCTGTAGGCAGGAATTACAAAATCGAAATCAACTACAAAGGTGCCAGGCTCGGAACGATAGCCACTTAAAACGCCGATGACCTCGGTATGCTCAGTTAAAAAATAATATTCTCTTTCAGCATTCATGGCGCCTCGCATAAATCGGGGGAAGAGCTGTTTTATTTCTTTTTGATGATAATCCAGAAAAAAATCAACATAATTTGAAGGGCGAGCAGCCTTTAATATATTGAAATGCTGCTGGGTATTTAGCAGCAGCCGAGTTAAAAAAAAGATATTGGTTAATGCAATAAAGCCATTGAGTATAGCTACCGGATACGCGTTGATAATGATGCCGTACACACAAAAAGACGACGCACCAAACAGATTAAACCAACGCAATTTAACAATAGAGCTTCTTGTTAACGAAAAAGCAATCAGTGCAGACGCACAATAACCGAAAATCTCAACACCAGATAGTTGCACAATGTAGCCCTAGTTATTTTTTAGATTAATAAAGTAGAATAGTGGCGATTTTGTTTTTTTAACGCAAGTTAATTGCTTGGTAACATTAGGCTATGTGACAATAGCCTTCTCATTATCTAAATGTTAGCCATTATGCCTGCACAAAAAATCGACGGCGGTCTTATCGCCAAACATATACGCCAAAATGTTGCCACTCAAGTCAGTGCTATCGTTTCCGCTGGTAAACGTCCGCCCGGTTTGGCTGTGGTATTAGTTGGCAGTGATGCAGCATCACATGTCTATGTGAATAATAAGCGCAAAGCCTGTGAAGAAGTGGGATTTTTGTCTAAATCTTTTGACCTTCCAGCCCATACGACTCAAGAAGAACTGTTATCTGTTATTGATACCTTAAATGCGGACGTTGAAATTGATGGTATTTTAGTTCAATTGCCTCTACCTGCGGGACTGGATAAAGAACAAGTTTTAGAGCGTATTCACCCTCATAAAGATGTTGATGGTTTTCATCCTTATAATATCGGCCGCTTAGCCCAACGGATCCCAGCTTTGAGACCCTGTACGCCAAAAGGCATCATGACGCTAATTGAATCAACCAAACGTCCTATCAAAGGTTTAGACGCAGTAATTGTAGGTGCATCTAATATCGTAGGTCGCCCCATGTTTATGGAATTATTACTCGCGGGGTGCACAGTAACAAGTTGTCATAAATTTACTAAGAATTTGCAATCTCATGTTGAACGCGCTGATTTATTGGTGGTTGCGGTGGGTAAAGCGAATTTTATACCGGGTAATTGGATCAAGCCCGGTGCAATTATTATTGATGTAGGCATCAATCGCCAAGCTGATGGTAGCTTGGGAGGTGATGTGGATTTTGCTAGTGCACAAGAGCGCGCTGGATGGATTACTCCTGTTCCAGGTGGTGTTGGCCCCATGACAGTGGCAAGTTTGATCGAGAACACCTTAGAAGCGTATGTTAAGTATCACTCTTAAGTGCCTTCAGTGTTGAGTGATGCACAGTGAGTAGCCAAGCGCAACAGAAAGCCATTGTTGCACGAACACAGCACTGGCTTGAAAAAGTGGTCATCGGTTTGAATTTCTGTCCCTTTGCAAAAAGAGAATATGATCGTCAACGCATTCGTTATGTAATTGATTCAGCTAATTCGCCTACTGAAGCTCTTGCCAGTTTAATTGATGAATTAAGCTTACTCGATGCTAACCATGAGGTTGAGACAACCCTGATTATTTATGATAACGCCTTTGGAAAATTTGATGATTACCTTGATTTACTCGAGTTAGCCACTTCACTTGTTGAACAAAGTGCCTATCGGGGGATCTATCAAGTCGCAAGTTTTCATCCTGAGTATTGTTTTGAAGGGGAAGAATTAAGTGATCCGGCGAATTTTACTAATCGCTCTCCCTTCCCTATGCTACATCTTCTGCGAGAATCAAGTCTTGAATCCGTATTAAGTCATTTTCCGCATCCTGAATTAATCCCTCAACGAAACATCGATAAAGCGCGAGAGCTCGGATTGAATTATCTACAAAATTTAATGTTATAAACGCCGCAAACAAGGGGTTTATAAAAGCCCTCACGACCCGCCTTTTAAAAAGGGGCCTCACCTTCATCTGTTTTTTGTTTCACGCTTTTAGCTGCATTAACCGGCGCAAGCTCAACTAGAAAGTCTTCCTTCGTTTTCAATAATTGCTGCGCACTAAAAGCGCTAATTTTATAGGTCCATTGCAAATAATAGGCGTCTATTGTTTGAGAATTGACCTGCAGGTAATAATCGGTTTCGAGCTTCGCTATATCAATATGCAGCTGTCTGGCATCTGTGAGCACATAATCAAACTTTGCCACAATTTGAGCTTGTTGCCACTGTGCAGAATCTAGAGGCAAAACTCGTTCAAAATCAAGTTCTAAAAGACTCGTGACATAAGCACTCTCGATACCCGGATAACGCACCTCTCTATTATCAGCGACATCGCTGAGACTAAAGTCATTGTCCTTGGCTTTAACAATACGCCACGCTTTGCCATCAGTACGACTTAAAGATTCGATCTCTGCCGAGTCAACAGTGAGCAGTGGGCGCTGCAACCATTCAAATTCATCACTGGGCACTTCTATTTCATGGTCAATTAACCAACTTTGCAAGGATGTTGGAAAGCGAACATACATGCCTTCTCCCATAGTAGCTCGATTCCCCAGTAGTACTTGCCATGGTTTGGCAGAGCGAGCCATTTTCAGTGACACTAACGTGGCCAAACTGTCGACATTATCGATGGATTCAACGCCTAGGTGATGATAATTTTTCTGCTTCGAGGTTTTAGCCTCTATTAATTGTGCGTTTACAATGGCTTGTATAAACCCTGCTAATTTTCGTTTATCTAAGGGATAACTTGTATACGTATCAGGCAACTTAGCTAGCCAATTTCCATCCTCTAAGCTCGCTTGCAAGATCACTTTTTGACTATTTTCTAAGGTAATTTCGACAACAGATTCTGCATCAGATGCACCTGAGCTGAAAAGTTTTTCTACTGAAAAATCACTGGTTTGTGAAGTCATGGTTAACCATACTCCACCACCCACCGCGGCTATAGCGAGTAAAATTAAGAGGCTTATCTGCCTGTTCATTTTGCCTCCTTAACGTGCTCACGTTGTGATGCATTAGAGCGAGTTCGCAACATTGCTGCTAATAATGCCAATAACATCACCAAAATAAGGGGAGCAACAGCGATATTAATAAATTTAATCCAATTGCCTAATTGCTCTATGTCTTTGTCTAATTGGTGACGAACTTCACGAAGTGCTTTTCTAATTTCAATTTTTTTCTGCATGAAGTTATCAATTGTCTGCTGCTGCTCAGGAGAAATGACTAAAGCAGTTCCATCATCTTGTTGTGATTGCAGTTGCATTAATTGCGCTTCTGTCTCATCGAGTTGCTGTTGCAAAATTAATTCTTGCTCCCTGAATTTCTTCTCCGCTAGAACGGTTAGCTCATCCACTTTGATAAAAGGACGAACAAAGGTACCACGACTACGGACACTAATTAATGCGTCACTGCCACTTAAGTTTTCAACTGCATTAGTAACAAAGTCTCCATTATTGGCAAAAGGAGTGAAAATCGTTTGGCCAAAGAAATTAGCTTGCTGCACCCAAAACCGGTCTGCGAGTATGTCAGTATCACCGACTACAATCACATTCAAATTCTTGGTTGAATCTACAAAAACTGTGCTTTGTTCAGCATCGAGTCCTTGATCATATGCGGAATTGGCTTTCCCAGTTAATCGCCCTGCAAGAGTATATTGACGATTTTTACTTTGGTATTTTCTTGCTAATTCATCGGGATCTCTGGTCATCGCATAGCTAGCCGAGTCGATAAGATCTGCATTTACGGTGGATTTCATCAGTGGTAACCAGCGCGCTTGGCTGTCCGCTTTTTTAGTAAAGGTACCAAACGATGCGCCATTAATGACTTCTAAATTCGAAGTTGTAATATCTTCCCTGTCTAACTGTTCAGCCCCAAGCCCTACAAAGCCAAAATGACGTGTCACTCCGCCAGATTGAGTACGAATATCTAAGCCTGCCATCGCATCAAGCAATACATGTTCACCGTCAAAATCTACACCCCAAGCGCTCAGGAGTTTGTCAAGCGAAGAACTATTCGGCCCCATTGAGCCGGCCATCATGGCCAGTTGGTCAGACTCATTGTGCGGATCGACAAAGGCTAATACTTTGCCTCCCTGCATCGCGTATTGATCGATAGCAAAGAGTAGCTCATCACTTAGATGTTGAGGATGAACGAGCACCAATAGATCGGTATCAGTCGGTAGGGTTACGATATCACTTCCCACTAACTCAACTTCGTTAAGTTGCTGTAACTGAGTAAAAAATGTCCACGCAGGTTCCATTTGCCCAGTCATTGGATTTTGTCCACCAGCAATATTTAAGTCGGTCAATAACGTTACTTTAATTGCTTTAGTATCGCTTAACTGGTGAATAAGCTTACTGATCTCGTACTCCAAAAAACTCTCTTGTTTAGGGTCAAAAAACGCAATGACCTTATGCTCACCAATCGAATTTGTTGCCGCCACCCCCAAATAAATAGCTTCACCAGCAGCACCAATTGTCGCCCCAGTAAGACCGTACTGGTTGGCTTGATCTTCTTGTTCAGAAAACGGTTGAGGATCAATTACCTGAAGGCTTAGTTTGCCATTAGCCATAGTCTGGTATTCCCTCAATAGACTTTCTACTCGATTAGCGTAATTACGCAAACTGGTCATATTTTTTGAGGCTTTGTCTGAAAAGAAAAAGTACAAGTTAATAGGCTCGTCAATTTCAGCTAAGACTTCTTTGCTGCCCGTAGATAGCGAATACACTTGATTTTGTGTGAGATCTAAGCGTAAAGGCGACAATAATTGATTATTAATCAACACCAATGCAAAAAAAACGATAGCGATAAGCAATAAACTGAACGTTGCGGTTACTTTATTTAGCATGACTAATCCGCCTTCTTTTGATCAATGATAATTAAACCCGCAAAAAGCCATGTCAGGGTGACCAACAAAAAATACCCTATGTCGTTTAATGCAATAACGCCTTTAGACATTGCCTCAAAGTGCGTTAAAAAACTGAAAGATGCGATGGTATCAATCACAAGATTGGGAGCCCAATTTTTGAATATATCTAATACGATATTGCTGCCGCTCACCACAAACAAAAAGCACACCACAACCGACAATATAAAAGCTATAACTTGGTTTTTAGTCATGGCAGACATGCAAATCCCAATCGCTAAAAAAGCACCAGCCATAAACCAACTCCCAATATAGGCGGCCAATATAATGCCGTTATCAGGGTTGCCTAGATAGTTTACGGTTAACCACAGCGGAAAAGTCAAAACCAATGCCAAGCCAAGTACCAACCAAGCAGCTAGATACTTAGCTATCATTGCCTGCCAAGTGCTAATAGGAAGGGTCATTAGCAGTTCGATACTGCCACTTTTCCTTTCTTCTGACCATGTTCGCATCGCCATCGCTGGCACTAAAAAAAGGTATAGCCAAGGATGGAAATTAAAAAAGGCCAATAAATCGGCCTGACCTCGTTCGTACAGACCACCTACAAAAAACGCAAAAACACCGGATAAAATTAAAAATATAGCAATAAATACATACGCTACTGGGGTAGCAAAGAAACTTGCAAACTCTCGCTTGAGTAGAATTAACACATTACTCATTCTGCTTTCTCCATTTGAGTAATATCCCTAAAAACTTCGTCTAGCCTGCCCTGCTCAATCATTAGACTATCAACAGGTAATTTACAGCGCTGAATTAGAGCCGTCACCAAATGTAAAATTTGTTTGTCAGGCTCAGCAAACAGAGTTATGTCGCCATTTTCTGGATTAACCTCCATGCCAGCAACCCCTTCTAATTCCTCTAATTCTGAAGTATCTGCTTTATAGCTAAAGCGCAGCGTAATCGCTCCGTAATAACGGGATTTACGATTTAGCTCCTCAGGCGTGCCATTAAACATCAATTTACCATTGGCAATAATCATGACTCGATTGCACACTGCGCTGACTTCTTCGAGGATATGAGTGGAGATAATCACAATTTTATCTTTTGCAAGATTTTGAATTAGTTGCCGAACTTGATGTTTTTGATTGGGGTCTAAACCGTCTGTAGGCTCATCTAGAATAAGAATTTGAGGGTCATGAAGTAAAGCTTGGGCCAAACCCACACGTCGTTTGAACCCTTTTGATAGATTTTCAATGGGTTTATCGAGCACATCTTGCAGCTCTACTTTTTCAATTACATCTTGAATACGCTCTTGTTTTTCTTTACCCGAATAATCCCTAATTTGAGCAATAAAATTCAAGAACTGAAGCGTCGTCATATCACCATATGCGGGAGCACCCTCTGGTAGATAGCCAATTCTCTTTTTGATAGCAATGGGATGCTGACTCAACGACATATCAAAAATCGAAATTTCACCTGAGCTTTGGGGTAAAAAGCCAGTGAGCATTTTCATAGTAGTAGATTTCCCTGCCCCGTTTGGCCCTAAGAAACCAACAACATCTCCAGGTTTTATTTCGAAACTAAGATCATCAACGGCCATCACATCACCGAAGGACTTGTATAAGTTTTTTACCGAGATCATAACTATCCTAAAATGATCGAAAACACTGAGCAAAAATATGGTGATAACGCTCGTATTTTCAATAGGTCTGAAAGTTAAAAGCCATTATATCGTTACCAAAGGCAGTTATTTTAATTCGCCTACTACGTTTAAAAACGATAGAACATATAAAAAAACTATTTCAAATGCAGTACCAAAGAAGCATGCACCAAACAGTGGGTATCCTATTTTACGAGCCGCACCTTACTAAGGTAGGCAATAACAATCAGCAAGTAATCTGCTTAATTTGCCTTGGCAATTTAACCAAACTGCATTATTGTCAGAGCATGAACATTCCTAAAGCCTCCTCACTTTTTCAACTTGTTTATTCTAATGAAGAAACAAGCCAAGCGGTTAAAAAGCCTTATGTAAGCCGTGCTAGTAACTTTTCTATTTTCAAACGTTTGCTTAACTTAAGTTTGGTCATTATTGGCGTCATCATTTGTATTAACTTGTGGTTGGTTCATCACAAACAACAAGCTGACTGGTATCATCAACAAGCCAATCAACTAGGCAGAAGTTTAACAGTACTGAGTGCGCACGCAATGGCTGTTAACATTTCGGAACAAGATGATAATGGACTAAATCTTCAAATAGCGGCGCTAATGCAGGACCCCTACATTGAAGGTGTAGCCGTCTATAATTTCAAAGGCCAGTTATTACAACAGCAAGGCAGTGAATCTAACATCGTGTTGCGTTTTCGTGACCCATCCTCTCAAGCACTTATTTTTGTTCAAGAGATACGCGCCACCAACAATGCGGTAATAGGTTATCTTCGAACTATACTTTCAGAAAAAAAGGTCATGCAGTTTCATTTTGACTATCAACAACAATTGATCGAGCAATTTGAAGTCTTAGTTTTGTTGGCAGCAGTGGCCGGCGGCATTTTGACTCGGGCTTTTTACACAATCAGGTACCGCCAATACCGGCGTAAACTCAAAGAAAAACTACACAGTAGTGATATTTTGTAATACGGCTAATACATTCTGACGACATTGTAAGGCAATAACATCTGCACTTTCTTCTCGCAAACTCGCCAGTTCAGCCAATATCATAGGAATGTTTTCCGGCGTATTTCGCTTGCCCTGTTGGCCAAATAAAGGCATGTCTGGCGCATCAGTTTCTAATACTAATAAATCAAGTGGCACTTGCCCCACTACCTTTCTGGTTTTTTGACCACGGGGATAAGTGATCAGCCCTCCAACTCCTAATTTAAAACCTAAATCTTGGTAAGTTAGCGCCTCATGTAGACTTCCTGAAAAAGCGTGAATAATACCGCCACCGCTAAATTTCAGGTGCTTAAGGGTTTTAATAATATCATTGTGAGACCGTCTATGATGAATAATGACTGGCAGGTCAGCCTCATGGGCAATATCGAGTTGCCGTTCAAACACCCTCTTTTGCAATGAAATATCAACCGAGATTGCCCTATCCAAGCCTATCTCCCCCACGGCCACAACAGTACTTTTATACTTGTCTAAATAAACGACTAACTCATCTAAGTGAGATTCCTCAAAACCAGCCAAAAAGTAAGGATGTAAACCAAATGCTGGTTTTAAAGCAGTAAATTGTCGGCTTAGTGCGATAATGTTTTGCCACGAACTAGCCTCAGTGCCCGGCACCACAATGGTATCGATACCTAAACCAGAACATTTTTCAATCACGTTCTGACGGTCGTTATCAAAACAAGGAAAGTCGAGGTGGCAATGGGAGTCAATTAACATCGGGACTAGTTAACTGGCTAATAATTGTTGGCATGATTGAGAGCGCTAGGGCATTAAGCGTTGCGTTTGCCACTGTTTATTACTGTCCAAGGTGTAAACGAAGCGATCATGCATGCGGTGCTCACCCCCTTGCCAAAATTCGATTTTATGAGGAATGACACGGTATCCCCCCCAAAAACTTGGAAGTGGCACTTCACCATGCATAAACTTTTGTTTCGCTTCATTGAATTGAGACATTAGTAATTGTCTTGTAGCGATAGGTCGACTTTGCTTTGATACCCAAGCAGCAATTTGGCTTGGTTTGGGACGTGAGACAAAATACTTAGCAACATCACCGACACTTAACAGCTCTGCCGTCCCGGATATTTTGACTTGTCTGTCGAGCATGTGCCAAGGAAAGTGCAAGGAAATCTTACTGTTGTGTTTTAGGTCATCCGCTTTTTTGCTTCCCAAGTTGGTATAAAAAACAAAACCACCTTGGTTAACGTCTTTAAGTAGCACTATGCGTTGTGATGGTTGTCCAGAGGGGTCAACGGTAGCCACCGTCATTGCCGTCGGATCATCTAATTTTGCATCTACTGCATTTTGTAACCAGATATCGAACAATTCCAAGGGGTCAGCAGTTAAATTTTCCGTATCTAATCCAGACTTGGTGTAGTCTCGCCTGATATCACTGATAGATTGCATGTTATGCCTCTTGGAATTGTTTTAATTAATTATCTAAACCATAACCAAGACTCCGCAATGCGCGCTCGTCATCGGCCCAACCTGATTTGACTTTGACCCATAGCTCTAAAAATACTTTAGCATCAAACAGCGTTTCCATATCTTTGCGCGCTTCGGCGCCGATGGTCTTAAGTCGTTGACCGCCCTTCCCTATTACCATGCTTTTCTGGCTGTCTCGTTCTACCAGAATTAGGCCGTTTATCCGGTACATCCCATTTTCACTCAGTAAAAATTGCTCTATCTCGACTGTTACTGAGTAAGGTAATTCGTCACCGGTGAAACGCATGAGTTTTTCACGAATGATCTCTGATGCCATGAAACGGCTTGAGCGATCGGTTATGTAATCCTCTGGAAAATAAAACTCACTAGGAGGCAAACTGTGTTGCACTAGCTTGCGTAACTCTTCCACATTTTTGCCAGTTTTAGCTGAAACAGGCATAATTTTTTGAAATGTGTGCTGTTCGCCCAACCACTTTAGGTGGGGCAGCATTGTTTCTTTATCTTTAACGTTGTCGGACTTATTTACGATCAACCAACAAGGCGCATTACTCTGTTGTATTTTTGTCAGGACCATTTGGTCGTCATCCGTCCACTTTGTGCCTTCGACCAAAAACAACACCAATCCAACGTCTCCAATAGAACTAGAGGCCGCACGGTTCATAAAACGGTTAATCGCCCGTTTTTCTTCAATATGTAAGCCGGGGGTATCAACATAGACAGCTTGGTATTGCTCTTCGCTGTCGATGCCCATAATTCTGTGTCTTGTGGTTTGTGGCTTACGTGAGGTAATACTGACTTTTTGTCCCAATAATTTATTGAGTAAAGTCGACTTACCTACATTAGGTCGGCCTACAATAGCAATCATGCCGCAATAGGTATTATCCTGCATTTGATAATTTCTCGAAGGCTTGTCTAGCAGCCTTTTGTTCTGCTTTTCGACGACTGTTGCCTTTACCTACAGTAGCTTGACTTAATCCTACTACCGAGCATTCGACGTGAAAAATTTGTTCATGGGATTGGCCTGCGATTTCAGTTACCTCGTATAAAGGCAAAGGTAATTTTCTGGCCTGCAAATATTCTTGTAAACGGGTTTTATCATCTTTAGAAACCAGTTGCGGGTCAAGTTCAGCTAAGCGCGTCGCAAACCATTGCAAAACGATAGGTTCACATTGGGATAAACCACTCTCTAAATAAATAGCGCCAATAATAGCTTCTATTGCATCAGCTAAAATAGAGTCTCGCCTAAAACCACCACTTTTTAATTCACCGGGACCTAATAATAGCAAATCGCCTAAATCAAACTCTCTGGCTAAGGCGGCAAGCGTATCACCTTTGACCAAGTTAGAGCGCATGCGTGTCAATTTACCTTCAGGTTGCGAAGGAAAACGTTCAAAAAGTTCTTTGGCGATAACCATACCCAGTATGGCATCACCCAGAAACTCCAGTCGTTCATTGTGCTTTTTATTAGCACTGCGATGCGTAAGCGCTAATTTTAAATTAGCGGGGTCGTTAAACGTGTATCCAATCTTTTTATATAAACTGACATAAGGATCGACAAGTTGCATTTATTGAATGCCACCCACTCGTTCAAATCTAACACCAGTAGGGATCCAACCCGGTACCCAACTACTTGGCACACGGTCAAACTCAAAACTAATCCAAATAGCCACTGCTTTACCAACTAGGTTTTCTTCAGGTACAAATCCCCAAAAACGACCATCTAGACTGTTGTCACGGTTGTCGCCCATCACAAAATAGTGCCCTTCTGGCACTAACCATTCGTCAACCTGCGTGCCTGGCTGTTGGTAGTATTCGCTAGAACGATTGCTTTTACTGGTAGTGCGATAAATCTGATGGCTGACTTCACCTAATTGTTCAGTTAACTTTTCAAGAGGTGCAAAATTTTGGAATTCTTCACCAACACTTTCAAATTTTAACTCCACCGTTTGCAAAGCAGGGCAATTATCAGGGGTACCGCATGCAGGTTTAATCTGCAGTTGTTTGTTACGATAAATTACCGTATCACCGGGCAAACCCACTACACGTTTAATGTAATCCAAACGAGTATCAACAGGGTATTTAAATACCACGACATCCCCTCTTTTTGGCTCACCAATATCCACAAATTTTTTACGCATGACAGGATCTTTAAGGCCATAGGTAAACTTTTCAACTAAGATAAAGTCCCCCACTAACAAAGTAGGCATCATTGAACCTGATGGGATTTGAAAGGGTTCGTATAAAAATGAACGCAGCACTAAGACAAAGGCTATTACAGGAAATATCTGTTGTGCCGTATCTACCAGCCACGGCAATTGTTCATCGGCTTTAAGGCCTGCATTATCTCCTTGCATTGTGCCAGCTAGCGCCATACGTTCACGTCTTTTAGCGGCAAACAGCAAACTATCGAGTAACCAGATTAAGCCAGAGCCAATAGTCAATACGACTAAAAAGATAGAAAAATAATTTGCCATTTATTTACCCACCTTCAATATTGCCATAAATGCGTCTTGAGGTAGTTCAACGTTCCCTACTTGTTTCATCCGTTTTTTACCTTCTTTTTGCTTCTGCAATAACTTTTTCTTACGGCTCACATCACCACCGTAACACTTTGCAATAACGTTTTTGCGTAATTGTTTAATGGTACTTCTGGCGATTATTTGGTTGCCGATCGCTGCTTGAATAGCAATATCAAACATCTGTCTTGGAATGATTTCACGCAATTTTTCAACGATATCGCGCCCCCGGCCTTGTGCATTATCACGGTGTGTAATCATTGCCAAGGCGTCAACTTTTTCAGCGTTAATTAGGATATCTAAGCGCGCCATGTTGGCCGCCTGGAAGCGTTTAAAATTGTAGTCCAAAGAGGCAAAACCACGGCTGGTAGATTTCAGTCTGTCAAAGAAATCCACCACGACTTCGGCCATAGGTAAGTCATAACTCAAAGCAACCTGTTTACCATGATAGGTCATGTTATTTTGTGTGCCGCGTTTTTCTACACATAGAGTTATCACGTTGCCTAAATATTCTTGTGGCACCAGTATATTCGCTTCAACGATGGGCTCACGAATTTCTTGAATATTATTAACTGGCGGCAATTTTGAAGGATTATCAACATAGATAATCTCACCTGATGAATCCACAACTTCATAAACAACGGTAGGCGCAGTAGTGATCAAATCGAGATTATATTCACGTTCTAATCTTTCTTGAACAATTTCCATATGTAACATGCCGAGGAAACCTATGCGGAAACCAAAGCCCAAGGCAGATGAACTTTCTGGTTCAAAAAATAAAGAAGCATCATTTAAACTTAATTTGTTTAATGCGTCTCTGAAGTCTTCGTAATCGTCTGAGCTAATTGGAAACATACCGGCATAAACTTGCGGTTTAATTTTCTTAAAGCCAGGCAGAGCCTGAGCCGCAGGATCCTTAGCAAGAGTGATGGTATCGCCAACGGGAGCGCCATGGATTTCTTTAATACCGGCGATGATAAAACCCACTTCTCCGGCACTTAACACTCCAGTATCGGTGGCTTTAGGTGTGAAAATCCCAACCTTATCAACTTGATGCACCACGCCATTTGACATGATTTTCATTTTGTCGTTTTTACGCAACTGCCCATCAATGATTCTCACCAACGATACAACGCCTTGGTAGTTGTCAAACCATGAATCAACAATTAAGGCTTTTAATGGCTTGTTTACATCGCCTTCGGGAGGGGGGACTTGATTAACAATAACCTCAAGTACATCTTCGATACCGATACCGGTTTTGGCCGAACAACGTACTGCGTTCATCGCTGAAATACCGACAATGTCTTCAATCTCAGCAGCAACGCGATCGGGCTCTGCTTGAGGTAAGTCAATTTTATTAATAATTGGAACCACTTCCATCTCGAGCTCGATGGCGGTGTAGCAATTTGCAAGGGTTTGCGCTTCAACACCTTGACCAGCATCAACCACCAATAAGGCACCCTCACAGGCCGCTAGAGAACGAGAAACCTCGTAGGTAAAGTCGACGTGACCCGGCGTGTCGATAAAATTCAACTGATAGGTTTCACCATCTTTTGCGACATAGTTAAGCGTAACGCTTTGTGCCTTAATAGTAATACCGCGTTCTCGTTCAATATCCATTGAATCGAGCACTTGCTCAGCCATTTCACGAGCCTGAAGGCCACCGCAGTGCTGAATAAGTCTGTCTGAGAGGGTTGATTTACCGTGATCAATGTGGGCGATGATAGAAAAGTTACGTATGTGCTTCATTTGCATAGCGATTTAGAAAAATACCTAGTGCTGTTGCTTTCCCCAAGCGCTTGTTTGAACAATGCAAGCATGCTCAGGCGAAATACGGGAACAATTTGATTAAATAGGGGTGGATTTTACATTTTTATAGTTAACTTTGCGACAATGATCTCAGGAATACTTGAGCTAATCACCTAAGATTTTCAATTTGTCACAAATTTTTGACTGAAATAGTCTCTACGGGGTTCGGATACACTTCTATCAACGTAGGACAGTACTGTAAATTATTGGCTTCAGCCAACTTATTTCTGATCAGCAGAAAAACAACACCCGCCATAATAAAGCCTGTCAATACCACCCATAATTCCGATTCTAAGGCTAAAAACGGCATAACATAACTTGCCAATGACGAGCCTAAAATGAGCCCAAGAAGAGGAAGTAAATAGACTTGTAATGAGGCGCTTAGCAATGCCTCTTCGGGCACTCCCAACTTGACTTTTTGGCCGATAACTACAGCGTGTTCATAAGGTAATTTTATACTTTGTTTTTTAGGTGAGAAAGCTTTGGCTACCACACTGGTTCCACAATTAGTTTGTGCTTGGCAAGAACTGCAGGTTGTCTTAATGGCAGTTTCAACCCAAATGTTCTGTACGCCATGTTCTTGAGTTACAGAAACAATAGTTCCCACTTCTTCGATCATCGTTTTCTAAGTACTTGAATTGATTTCAATATTGCATCAGCTGTCGCAGCAGGTACTTTGCCAACCACCGTAACACTGACTTCACCTACTTGGCGAGTCAATATGGTATTGGATTCGTGTCGACCAATTATATCTTGAGGCGCGTTAAGACTGGGTAAAGGTTGCAAATAAATAGAAACATCGACTAAACCATCTGACAATAAGATGTAATCAACCACATCTCCTGTCATGGGTAAACGATGAATATCTTGTTTTACAATATGCATACCCATTGGCAAATTCGTAATATCCCATCTCGGCGGATTGCTTGCTGAATTGGGGAGTTCGAGAATGTCCGGCAGCATATCTTGTTCAATTTTTGCAAAAAATGGGTCAGGGCTGTCACTGACATGGATACCGGTCACTTGAATTTGCTCGATTAATTGTCCCTCAAGATTGACCATGTTCATTTTAAGGATTAAGCCAGTTTCTTGATCTAACCATAAATTAAGTCCAAATCGACTTTTGTCTTTACTGATGACTCTGAGTTGTTGAGCTGAGCGCCCCGAAATTCGGCTTCTACCAACTAAAACAAATTCATAACCATCAAATAATTGCTCTGGATTATACAACAGTTCACTGGGAAATGGCCCATTGATAGTCTGAGACCGCAAACTGTAGGGCGGCACGTTTGGTTCAAAATAACTCACTTTGTTGCCCACACGCACAATTTCTCTGCCTGGGCCATTAAGTAGATTAAGTTGCTCCATCTCAACGCCCCTTGTGTCAATGCCGTGTCGCCATAAATACGGCTGCGAATCCACACCGGGCTTTAACACAACCAAAGAAATACTGTAGTTGAGAGTTTGTACCGCTTCAGAGAGCTTCTTCAACCATCCTTCGGCGTTATCAATGGGATAAGATGGATTTGAATTTTCTGGAACAGGAGAAAGGCTTTGTTCTTCTTGGGCGATACCCACAAATGACACTAAACACAAACTAAGCAGCCCAACCTGAAATTGGGCTGCGAAGCGCTTAAGGATTTTGCTCAACGACGTTAGACTGCGAATCACTCTTTTCAACTTGTTGTTCCACATCAGAAATTGGATTTAATTCTACAGATTTTAACTGCATTTGTTGCTGATGATCAGCAATATAAGCATTAATTCTGCGTTTTTGCTCAACCATGTCATTTTGAGGTACCGTCGAGGTTTGCTCGAAACTCACAGGAGATAAGCCCCCTGGAATACCTAATATCGGGGCCGCCGAGTTAAATGGTTGTTCCACATCTGATTGATTATATTGTTGAACTCCAATAATCATTGCAACGGCAACTGATGCTGCAATGGCCATTTGACCACCTTGCTTGACAAACGGAATAACAGCGCTTATCACAGGGGCATCACGCCATGTCTTTCTAGGAGCCAATATAGCTGGCTCTGACTCCAGTGCTAAGGCAACATTTGCAGCGATGTCGAATTGCAATTGATTTGGTAACTCTTTCCGAAGACCGTAACGCACTAAATGATAAGAGTGCCATTTTGCTTGTAACTCTTTATCATCTTTAATCGCGGCAATCGTATCATTACCCTGCATATCAAATTGAGTGTTTTCACCATCAATTAGAGCTGACAAATTTTCAAACTTTTGCGACATACAAATTGTTTCCCGCTAAATATAAATTAAGTATCTAAAACCATTTAACCGAGGCTTAATCATTCATAAGCATTGGTTGAATCACTTTATCTAATGCTTCTCTGGCCCGGAAAATCCTTGATCTTACCGTACCAACAGGACAATCCATGACATTGGCTATATCTTCATAGCTCATTCCGTCTAGCTCTCGCAGGCTAATGGCCATACGCAAGTCTTCAGGTAACTGTTCTAACGTATCAAATAACACCTTTTCCATTTGATCAGACATCAAACTTTTTTCTGGTGAGTTATTTTCTTTTAACGCATCGCTACCATCGTAAAAATCGGCTTCTTCAGCGTCAACATCATTCGCTGGTGGTTTTCTGCCTTGCGATACCAGGTAATTTTTAGCGCTGTTTACCGCTATCCTATAAAGCCACGTGTAAAATGCACTATCACCTCTGAAACTCGGTAAAGCTCGGTATGCTTTTATAAACGCTTCTTGCGATACATCGGCTACGTCACCCGTATTTTTCACATAACGCGAAACCAGATAAGCCACTTTATGCTGGTACTTCACCACCAGCAGACCAAAAGCATTTTTGTCTCCGCGCTGCACTTTTTCAACTATTTGTTGATCTGTGAATTGCTCGCTCATTCGAGCCTTTACTCCTTTACGAATTAATACTGCGACTCATGCAAGCACAAGTATTGACTGCGGCTTGCTATGAAAGTTCGATTTTACATCAGTTTTTTATCAAAAAATTTGCACTTTGAGAAAACCTGTCTATTAAGTGAGCAGTTTTACAGGATTTATCGTCTAAACCCTTTGGAATGATTGTAATTTTTAGGCTGTTAATTAGTATGACAGGACTTATTAAGTTTAATTGCGAGTAGTGTATGCACTCAAGCGTCGAACATCAATGTGATGTCCTTATTATTGGCAGTGGTGCGGCGGGTTTAAGTTTAGCACTGAAACTTGCAGAGCATTGTCAAGTTATCGTGCTCAGCAAAAGTGATATATCTGAAGGGTCAACAAAGTATGCTCAAGGCGGCATTGCCGCGGTATTTGATGAAGACGATTCCATAGACAGCCATGTGGAAGATACGCTAAACGCTGGGGCAGGCTTATGTAATAAAGACGCCGTTTATTTTACTGCTTCTCGCGCCAAGAAGTGCATGCAGTGGTTAATAGAATTTGGTATGCCATTTGATCAAATAGCTGGTATCGAAAAAACTGCGGCCAATCCAGAAACACGCTTTCATCTTACCAGAGAAGGCGGACACAGCCACCGCCGCATTTTACACTCTGCAGATGCCACTGGTGCAGCGGTCCAACTGACCTTAGTAGAGGCAGTAAAACACCATCCTAATATTCATCTATTTCAACGTTACAATGCTATTGACCTCATAAAAAGCAGCTCGAATAAAGACGTTATTATCGGCGCTTACGTGTGGAATAGAAAACGAGAAAGTGTAGAAGTTATCCGCTCAAGATTCGTCGCACTCGCAACAGGCGGTGCCAGTAAAGTGTATCAATACACCTCAAATCCAGATGTCTCCAGTGGAGATGGGATAGCCATGGCGTGGCGCTCTGGTTGCCGTGTCGCCAATATGGAATTTAACCAATTTCACCCTACTTGTCTGTATCACCCTGAAGCTCGTAACTTTCTTATTACCGAAGCCTTAAGGGGCGAAGGAGCAAAGTTATGCCATGCCGATGGCACCCCTTTCATGCATCGCTTTGACGAAAGAGGCGATTTAGCTCCGCGAGATATTGTAGCCCGTGCAATCGATTTTGAAATGAAACGCTTAGGTGCTGATTGCATGTATTTAGACATCAGTCATAAACCTAGCGACTTTATCGTCCAGCATTTCCCTAACATTTATCGAAAGTGCCGTTCCTTAGGTATTGATATCACTCAGCAAGCCATCCCTGTGGTACCCGCTGCTCACTATAGCTGTGGCGGTGTAATGACAGACTTTGATGCAAAAACTGATTTGGACAATCTCTACGCGATTGGCGAGGTAGCCTATACCGGTTTGCATGGTGCAAATCGCATGGCGAGCAACTCTTTATTAGAGTGCATTGTTTATGCCCATGCAGCTGCCGATCATATAGTCAATCGTCTGGAGGAAACCAGGGAAGCGGAGCCCATTAAGTCTTGGGATGAGAGTCAGGTAAGCAATTCAGATGAAGAAGTCATCATACAGCACAATTGGCATGAGCTGAGATTATTCATGTGGGACTATGTGGGAATAGTCCGTACCAACAAACGTCTAGAGCGAGCACAACACCGAATCGCTCTATTAAAACAAGAAGTGGATGAATATTACTCGCATTTTAAAGTGAGCAATAACTTGTTGGAGTTACGTAACTTATTGACCGTAGCAGATTTGATCGTTAGGTGCGCGCAAGATCGCAAAGAAAGCCGTGGCCTACATTATAATCTCGATTATCCCGAGCTATTAGAAAATTCAGGCCCTACTATCATAGCAGGTAAAACTAGCTAGTTTCAGAACTACGTATGCGTCAATCTGCCTGTCATATGTTCAACAGGCAGATTGTGCTTCGCACTTTTAACCGCAAAGTTTAATTCTTTCGCATAGCCCTGTTGAGCTTGCTGGTAAAAGCCAACATTATTAGGTAAATAAAGCGGTTTTTTAAAGGTAACTTCACACTTAAATGGCTTTCCGACTATATTCTTGTTGTTTTCAAATAACGCTGAAATCACTCGAGACTTTAACCACATCCCATGAACAATATGGCCCTTAAAACCAAATAACTTTGCAGTCAAGGGATACAAATGAATGGGATTATAGTCACCCGAACAATTTGCATACAGCCTTCCCAAATTACTGTTTAATGCCCACTGCTGTTGATCACTTAGCAGGGATGTACTTTCAGTGTACTCAATCAATTTTGTTCGAATGGCCGACATATTACGTTTCAGATATTGATGTTGTGCGCTGAGCACACGAACCCCATTCACATAAAAGTGGCTCGCAATAAGAAATTTCCAGCCAATATCTGATTTTGTAATTTCACCAAATTCGCAGGTTATATCAATGCGATCAGAAGCAAGCACCACCTTGTATTGCTCGATGTGATTGTATAAGTGCACTAAACCAATCACGGAAAACGGAAACTGCTGATGTAACATGAGTTTGATTTGTAAAGGAAAAGCCAAGGTATGCAAATAGCCAGGGTGAACAGCCTCATTGTCTCGCCAATGCACGGTTTGATTAAATCGCTGGATTCGAACGGCGTCTAATGTGATGTTTTGAACCCGAAATCGCAATAAAGGCAATGAATTTTCACAGTCAAAGATGACCGCTTTTTTCATTAGAATACTAGGAACGAGGTGCAAAAACGGGGGTACGCGAGTAAGCGTCTGTTCGATAATTTTTGGCATATTCTATTGTGATTTTTTCTGTTGCAGTAACAAAATAATCCGACAAAGGCGACGATAATCTGCTTCGCTTACCTGATCTTTATACACAAAAACCCATTGTGCAGTTTTAGCGTCAATTGGCGAAATAAGATGGACCCACAGCAACCAAGGTGTCACTCTCGACTTTCCACTAACGCGCCATTGAGATGGATTATCCTGCTCTAAATCGTCCCACTCCCCTTGCACACTTACCGCGATCAAGCGAGGCAATGTTTTCTTGCAGGCCAGTAAGCTCGTAAACGCGAACCAAAGAATGATGCTGGCAAAAAGAAATTGAATGACATGTTGGTAAGGCATAATGTTAGATTGCCAGTGACAAATCGATGCTAAAATAAGGCCCCAAAACAGTAATAGTACGAAAAACTTATACTGTGATGGAGCTAATTCAATCCTATACTTTGACACGACTTAGTATATGGCTAATCATGGCTTTAATTTCTGGGTCTTTGCATTCTAAGTGACCCATAAACCAAGCATATAAATCAGGATCATCAAACGTGAGCAGACGTTCAAATATAAGTTGATGCTCATCATCAAGCTGTTCAAAACCATTTTCAACAAAAGGCATAAACAACACATCTAGTTCTAACATTCCACGCCGACAGGCCCATTTCAATCGACCTAATCGTTGTTTATCAAACATGTTTTTTCCTCATTTTCACGTGTCCCCGTTATTTACTCATTGAAAAAATCACAACATGATACCATTAATACGACGTAGCGCATTTTTGGATGCATTGAAGCATTAAGAACCCAACACTTGCAAACGAAACAAATTAACTCCAACAAATTAGAGATAAATATGGTTCCTAGCGATTTCTATACAAGCTTAACTGAAAAAGGCGTGATCCAACTCTCAGGCGCAGAAAGAGAGAAGTATCTGCAAGGCCAAGTCACCGCGGATGTCGCTTCGCTAAAAGGAGACAATGCACTGTTAGCCTGTCACTGTGACTTTAAGGGCAAAACGTGGAGTGTAAGTTACTTACTCAGTTGGAAAGAATCTTTACTGCTGATAACTCACTGTTCGGTGATTGAAAAATCACTGGCTGAGCTTAAGAAATACGGTGTATTCGCCAAAGTTGATATAATCGATGCCAGTAACGATTGGATAGTTACAGGCGGTGTGGGCAAAGAAACTGAAGCTGAAATCATTCGGGTTTTTGGTCACTTACCTGAAAAACATCAAGACTATTGCAAAAATGACCAGGGTATTGCTCTACTCCTTGAAGGTAACATCAAGCGCTATCTTATTCTGCAACCTAAAACAGCTAATGATCTCATTACGATAAAGCCGTCGCCTCTTCATGAAAGTAGTTGGGAGATTGAGGATATTAAAGCAGGCATTGCCGATGTTCGAGCGCAAACATGCAATGAATTTGTGCCTCAAATGATGAACCTACAACAACTTAATGCCATCAGTTTCACAAAAGGGTGTTATATGGGGCAAGAAGTTGTCGCTCGAACAAAATACCTAGGTAAAAATAAACGGGCTGCTTTTAGGCTACATTCTGAAACGTCCAGAGCAGTAGGCATTGGCGAAAAGTTAGAAGTACAGATGGGCGAAAATTGGCGCCCAGCAGGAACCGTGTTGCGTTGCGGTGTTGCCAATGAACAAACTTGGTTACTCGCCACATTGGCCTCCGACACAGAAATTGGTACCATTGTGCGCTTAAAAGATGTGCCTGAAGCTCTCTTTACTGTTATGCCACAACCATACGAATTAACCTAAATTTAGGTTAAGCCAACTCATGCTTTTGATGCTTAGCCAAGTATCAGCACAATTAATATTTGGACCATGATGAAAATTACTCAAGATACTGTAGCCACCATTCACTTCACTGTCTGTACAGAAGATGGAACTCAAATAGATTCGTCACGCGAAGGTAAACCAATGGACTACCTGCAGGGCAGCCACTACCTCATACAAGGATTAGAAAATGAATTAGAGGGCAAACAAGCCGGTGACAAGTTTGCAATTGATGTTACCCCAGAACTTGCCTACGGCGAACGTCACGATGCCCTTGTACAAGTTGTGCCAAAATCAATGTTTGCAGACTTAGAAGTGAATCCTGGTATGACGTTTCGTGCAACCACGGATGATGGCGAACAATCAGTAATGGTCATAGATGTCACTGACGATGAAGTCGTCGTTGACGGAAACCATCCTCTTTCGGGTTTAACCTTGAATTTTGATGTTGAAGTGCTGGCGGTCAGAGCTGCGACGGATGAGGAAATTGCCCATGGGCATCCTCACTCTGAAGAAGGCTGTGGCCACAACCACTAAATCGATTAAAAAATTAGCGGATTTTTAAAAATAGTATTATCAAAAGAAAGGTGGCTTGCTGTAGCCCGTTAGCCACCTCCATCCTCTTTTTATTAAAGCCTTTGGTTAGTCAACTGTCTAGTAGCCCTTGCCACGCAATCCAACTAACAATTTGATTTACTGCCGTAAATTGATTTTATTCCCGAATATTCCATACTCCGAGTGGCTGTAATTAAAATTTGACCGATAACAACTACGTTAATGATCTGACTTTTGGAGTCCACAATGTCTATCCTACGAAAATTCATACTATTCTTAAGCGCTGTCATTGTCTTTTTTACCTTAGTGCTAGGCATTATCAACGCGTTATCGGTCTCATCGAATATTCAAAAGCGTGTTGAAACTGAAAAACAACAAACTACAGACCAATTACTAACAATCTTAGATATAACCGACAGCCTCATGTCTGAGCGGGTTAAAAGCAGCATGAAGTTGTTACTGGAGCGGGTGAACGAGCTGGGAGTTGCAAGTTTAGGGGAGTTAACACAAGTAAACGGTGCTGATGCTTCTCAATTGACATTAGGCAGTCAGAATATCGCAAATAATTTTGACTTAGTGGATGGCTTAACTCAAGTCATGGATGGCACTGCCACCCTATTCAGCGAATACAACGGCGACTTTATTCGCATCTCTACCAATGTAATGAAAGAGGGAAAAAGAGCGATCGGCACCAAATTATCGCCTAATGGAAAGGCTATCGCTCAGATAAAAGCTAAAAAAGCCTATTATGGACAAGTGGATATACTAGGTAATCCTTACCTCACAGGCTATGAGCCACTGTTTGACACCAATAACAAGGTGGTTGGCATCGCTTATGTCGGGTATTCCGCTGATCTGTTGGCGCTAGAGAAAGCCTTGAATGAAAGTAAAATACTAGAACAAGGGTTTGCTTTATTAAGAGACAGTAAAGGCAATGTAAGACTGCATTCCAAACATGTTGACTTAAACACGATAAATCAAGCCCTTGATGGCAGTTCAGACAAATGGAGTGTCAATGTTATCCCTTTTCAAAAATGGGGTTATGACATTGTACTGGCCTATTCCTTAGAAGAAGAGCAAGGCATTTTAATCAAAGAACTAACATGGCTTTTAATCAAAATTTTAGTGGGTGGTGCCGGTGTTCTATTTAGTATTTTCTTTTTGGTGAAATACTTTGTAGGCAAACCTCTGACTAATTTTATTAGTGTCATCAATAGTATTGCTAACAAAGACGGAGATTTAACGGTTAGATTTAATGAAAAAAGTAATGACGAGTTTGGCGCCATGGCCAAGGGGTTTAACTTACTGCTCAGTAAACTCCAAATCACTATCCGAGAAATTAATCAATCTACGCAAGAGCTTGCCACCAGCGGTGCTGAGTTAATGGGTATTGCAGAGCAGTCAAAACATCTCGCCAAACAAGTAACCGACAAGAGTTTAAGTATTTCAGGCTCAATTTCTATTTTACAAACTAACTCTCAAGATGTAGCGAACAATACCAAATTGGCAAATCAAGCAGCGCAAGTGTCTGATGATGAAACCAATCGCAGTGTGAAAGCCTTGGATGTCACGATCCAAAAAATACAAACCCAAGCAGATGAAATTAATAAATCAGTGGATGTCATTCAAAGTCTAGCCAAATCCAGTGATGAGATAAGTGGGGTGTTAGAAGTTATCCGCACGATTGCTGAACAAACTAACTTATTAGCTTTGAATGCAGCCATTGAAGCGGCTCGAGCAGGTGAACAAGGTCGTGGCTTTGCCGTGGTAGCAGATGAGGTGAGATCGTTAGCGAGCCGCACACAAACCTCGACCACAGAAATTCAAGCTATGATAGAGCGCCTTCAGTCAGGTAGTAAACAAGCGACAAGCATAATGACAACGAATAAAGGCATAGCCTTCGAGACAGTCAGTTCAACGGAGGAAGCCGGCCAAACACTGCGAAGTGCTTTGGAATCTGTTTCGCAAATTTATGCACTTAATGCTCAAACATCAGATTATGTCGCTCAGCAAATAAAGATTTCAGAACACATCAGCCAAGAGGTGAAAATCATTAATGACATGGGCGTCAATAATGTAGATTACGCCAACCAAGTGAGCCAAAACTGTAAAGAGTTGTTAGCAACAGTAACGAGTATTCAAAATTACTTGGCGCAATATAAAATCAAATAACGACGAGAAAATAGAGTCATAAAGAGGGGTAATTAAAACTTGAAACCGAATTTGAGGTCAGGGCAGACCTCAATTCTGAAAATAAATCGCTACCATTAATCAACTAGGCCTTTGGGCATATCATCACGCATTTCTTGCCAAATTTTGCCACTTTTAATGCCATAGGTTCTGATCACTAATGGAACCTGTTTGTAATCACCTGACTGAGCTAGTTCAAGCAATTGATGGTAATACGCTGTAGTTAATTCACGGGATTTAGGGTTTGAGAAAAAATAGCCCCCAATCCTTGAATACAAGCCTTTAAATCCATTCATCATTAACACATACACCGGATTACCTGAGGCATTGGCTAAATCATGGGTCAATTGATAGTCATTGCTCGCAAATTCGATACCATTATCTGGTGCGTCACAATACTTTTGCATTATTTCGATGGCTCTTTGCTGGTTATTCCGAATAGCACCACGTATAAACACCGCACTTAAATTCGTTCTCGCGGCCAGTAGGTTATCAACAAGTTCTGGGATCCCTTCTTCATCGAGGCGGGCAAGTGTCTCGAGTATATTCAGGCCGGAGGTTTCCCAAAAATTATTGACCTTGGTCGGTTTACCGTGTTGGATCGTTAACCATCCATCGCGAGCAAGTCTTTGTAACACCTCACGTAGGGTCGTACGAGTGACACCAATAAGTTCAGACAATTCGCGCTCCGCTGGTAAAATCGTACCGGGGGGAAAGCGTCCGCTCCATATAGATTCCACTATGTATTCTTCAGCAAACCCTGCAGGACTTTGTGCCTTATAAATCATTTATTACTCGCTTGGATGATTATGTTGTTATTATTTGTTAACTGATTGTACCAGAGGAATTTTAATCGGAACAATTAAACTTTGTTGGATGTTTTACCGCTATAATTTTACTGAGGCTCGAATGCGATAACATTACCTTAATTTTAATCGCATAATAATATGTAAGCTTTAGATTTACCTTGCTTTTTTACGTTACACTATTTAAAACAGCTATATAATAATTCCAAGTTCTACAAGGATACTCATTTATGCAAATGTCGATACCTCAGGCCATTGCCGCCAATTTTTTAGGTAAAGCGCCCACTTGGTACAAACAAGCTATCATCGCCTTTTTAGTCATTAACCCCCTTTTATTCATGTTTGACCCCTTTATTGCAGGCTGGGCGCTTGTTGCTGAATTTATATTTACCTTAGCCATGGCTTTAAAATGTTATCCCTTGCAACCAGGGGGCATCTTATTAATGCAAGCTCTGTTTATTGGCATGACAACACCAGAACACATGAAACATGAAATGGTCGTAAACGTAGAAGTTATCTTACTGCTGGTGTTTATGGTGGCTGGTATCTACTTTATGAAAGGTCTACTGCTGTATTTATTCACCAAGTTGCTACTTAAACTTGAAAACAAAATTACTCTTTCTATCGCCTTTGCCGCAGCATCGGCATTTTTGTCTGCTTTTTTAGACGCCCTAACCGTGGTTGCCGTGATTATGACAGTGGCTATGGGCTTTTATTCGATTTACCACAAAGTGGCATCAGGTAAAGACTTTCATTCAGATCACGACCATTCACATGACGAACAATTACCTCATCCCAGTCGCCAAGATTTAGAGGATTTTAGGGCTTTTTTACGCAATTTGATGATGCATGCAGCCATTGGTACCGCCCTTGGTGGTGTTATGACTATGGTAGGAGAGCCGCAAAACCTGATTATTGCAGATAAAGCAGGTTGGAATTTTATTGAGTTTTTCATTCGTATGTCACCCGTCACTATCCCAGTTTTTATCGCTGGCCTCCTGACGACCTATACCGTTGAGAAATTTAAGTTATTCACTTACGGTGCGCAATTATCTCCCGTGGTGCGTGAAATATTGACGAATTACAGCAAAAATGTAGACGAAAACCTCACTAGCCAAGACAAAGCAAAATTAGGCGTTCAAGGTTTGATTGCTGTGTGGTTAGTGATCGGCCTAGCTGGACACTTTGCAGCCGTGGGTTTGATCGGTTTATCAATTATTGTTTTGGCGACATCCATGAGCGGTATTATTGATGAGCACTCTATAGGCAAGGCCTTTGAAGAGTCTTTACCTTTTACGGCCCTGTTATGTGTATTTTTTGGGGTAGTGGCAGTCATTATCGACCAAGGTCTTTTTACGCCAGTTATCGATTGGGTACTTAGTTATGAGGGCAAGACTCAATTGGTACTATTTTATTTGGCCAACGGTTTACTCTCGATGGTCAGCGATAACGTATTTGTTGGCTCGGTGTATATCACCGAAGTGACTGCTGCACTAAAAAGCGGTGCGATTACGCGCGACCAATTTGATATGCTTGCGGTAGCTATTAACACGGGTACTAATCTACCTAGTGTCGCCACACCAAATGGCCAAGCTGCATTTTTATTCTTACTTACCTCTGCCATTGCGCCGCTCTTGCGTTTATCTTACGGCACCATGGTGTATATGGCTTTACCCTACACCATCGTATTAACACTTGTTGGCTTAGCCGGTGTTTACTTCGGATTAGAAGACATAACCTCTTGGATGTATGGCGTGCATTTAATTGAACACCACTCAGCCGCTGCCGCAGGTGGTTTAGTGACACCGGCTTCACACTAAGGTTAAGGAAGCAGTAAGTATGATTAATTTTTTGGCTAATCTGGGTCGTCAACCGCTTGCATGGGTGCTGTTGTTTTCATCAGCATTATTGTTGGAGTTAACTGCCCTGTATTTCCAGTACGCTATGAATTTGCAGCCTTGCATCATGTGTATTTATCAACGCACCGCGGTGTTTGGTATACTATTTTCGGCCCTAATCCCGCTTTTACACAACAACATCCTTACACGTCTTGCTGGTTATATCGGCGTTGGTGTTTCTGCTATTTGGGGACTGTTGATAGCAATAGAGCATGTTGATTTACAAACATCTAAGTCCATTTTTTCCATTTGTGAGATTGTTCCAAATTTTCCTAGCTGGGCACCGTTGCACGAATGGTTACCTAATATTTTTGCGGCAACGGGAGATTGCGGTGATATAAATTGGTCGTTTTTAGGTATGTCGATGCCACAGTGGATGATCGTTGTTTTCGCGATTTATAGTGCCCTTTTAGTCCTGGTGCTACTGAGTAAACTAATCAATAAAAAAGCGCGTTAGCGCTTTTTTTATTTGTCATGGCTACACACCAACAGATCAGTCTAAGTCCTGCAAAGGCCACAGCGCAATATAATCCTCGAAGTCATCCAAATTAACATCGTGATCGGCAACAGTTTTACCTCTCACCGACATTCCAGCTAAGTGCATCGCCGTCTTTTTACCTTTATGTCGTAAAGGATGCCAGGAGGGTAATCCTCGTCCCTCATGCAGCCTACGATAACTGCAACTAGCAGGCATAAAAAAGATATCTTGCAGATTATCTTTTGTTAATTTCACACATTCTGGCACTAATGTGGTTCTTTGACTGTACTGCGTACACGCACAAGTTTTGGTATTTAATAATCCACAAGCAATGTTGGTGTAATGTACTTGCTCGTTATCTTTTAACTCGTCTGTACTTATTGCCTCTTCCACGTTTTCGTCATCAATAAACTTGTGCAAACAACATTTGGCGCAACCGTCACAGACGCCTTCCCATTCATCCTTAGTCATTTCTTCTAAGGTTTTAACTTCCCAGTAAGGCTTGTTCATATATTAAATAGCAACCACATCATGGCATCGCTGCGACTATCAAAATTTTTAATGGGTAGATTATAACGTTCTGACATTTCGCCTACTAAATTGTGTGTGTTGTCTTGTGGGTTAATCAATCGAGCGATTTTCATTTCAGTTAACCACCCCTCTTCTTTTATAGCGAGTAGCAAAGTCGTCATGCTCATTTTTGAACAGCTTATAATAAGTTGCGTATCATCCAGCACTACATTTTTAACTTGGTTTTTACCTGCTAATTTTACAATACTCTTCAGCATATGCTCTATTTCAAGCACTCTAGATACCGTGCCCGTAGCTTCACAAATGAGAAGCTTATTGGCCGAATCAACTTCATAAGTAAAAGATAAACTCACTGGCTAGTTGACCTTGGTTGATAGGGTAAAAAAATCATGAAAACTCAGTTCAAGCACATCATTCGGACACAGCTGAGCCACCCCTTTTGGCGTACCGGTTAACACGATATCCCCCGCTAGCAAGCTAAAGCTTTTTGATATTTCACTCAGCAATGTATTAATACTAAAAAGCATGTCCTGACTATTCCCTTCTTGACGTTGTTGTCCATTTACCGTTAACGCAAAGCGTAATTCGTTGTGATTATTCACTGCTGACTTTTCAACAAAAGGTGACATAGGGCAACTGCCATCAAAGGCTTTGGCGCGCTCCCAAGGATGCCCGTCACGTTTAAGTTCGGATTGCACATCGCGCAACGTCAAATCCAGCCCCAAGCCGTAACCCCAAATGGCCTGCTCTACTTCATCAGGGCTGGCACATTTAAGTGGCTTTGCCAGTAATACGGCAATTTCAAGCTCATTATGGCATTGACCTAATCCTTTGGGGATATCAATATTTTGACGTAGGTATATTAAACTAGTGGATGGCTTCATAAATAATATAGGCTTTTGGGGCACTGCATTATTTAGTTCTTGAACATGCATTAAGTAGTTACGCCCGACGCACACCACTTTCCCAACCGGCAAATCAATCTTCTTTCCTGATAACGCCTGATGTTGATAGTCATTATTTATTGATAAGCTCAAGTTAACTGCCCTTTTTGATTCTTTCAGACAAGTACCCAATTGATACGCCAAAGTAACTTGAACGGTTCCACTTCATTAAGGTATGGAAGTTGTCGTAAACCAAATAAATTCGACCATCATCACCATCAGGTGCCACTAAAGATGCAAATAAATCTATAGTAGGCAGATCTTGTCCGTTATATCTGCGAACGCCCAAAGATTGCCAATCGGCTAAACTTTTACGTTTTTCTTTTCCCAAGCCAACTAAAGCCATGTCAAACCCCTCTGGTACGTCAACTTGACGCCCCCAGGTTTGTTGTTCATTCCACCCTTCAGATTTTAAAAAATTTGCAATTGACGCAAATACATCTGCCGTTGAACCCCATATATCTTTTTTACCGTCTGCATCAAAATCCACTGCATAGGCTAAAAATGTGGTTGGCATAAATTGACTTTGCCCCATCGCCCCAGCCCAAGAGCCTAAAAATTTATCTCGGCTAATGTGCCCTTGTTCCAATATGCTCAAGGCAGCAAATAACTGCTTCTTAAAAAAGGCTTCACGACGTCCCTCATAAGCCATCGTAGCCAGTGAGGATATGACAGGATAATTCCCCATATAGCGACCAAAGTTACTTTCATTACCCCATAAAGCCACAATAAACCGAGCCTGAACGCCATATTGCCATTCAATTTGAGCAAGCAAAGCCTTGTGCTGTTCCATTAACTCTAAGGCTTGTTTTACTTTCCAGTCAGGCACTCTGCTGCTTAAATAACGGTCGAGCGTAATTTTAGTTTCAGGTTGGTTTTTATCGGCTACAACGGCTTTTTGATGAAACTGCACATCTGAAAACTGTTGTTCCACAAATGTTTCAGAAAAGCCCTCAGCAATGGCATCTCGTTTCAGTTGGGCAACATAGTCATCAAAACTTACCTTATCATTGGCAACACTAAGGCAAGAAAAAATACATAAAATGAGTAGGCTTAATCGATATCTAAAACACATTACTCGATCCTTTGCGCTGCTAAATGGCTTTTCAACATATTCTCTACAGGAGGAGGAAGCTGCAAATAAAATCCTTTGGTTGTTAATTCACTTCGTAACTTTTCTATATCCATACTTGCTAACTTACGGTCGTTTTTTAAGGGCATAATCATCAAAAAGATAGGGGAACCAAAAGTATTCATTAAGGCTGGTGGTACTTGAGAAAAATCATCTCTCCCCGGCACATAGAGGTAGGTTTCGGCTTTTTTACTACTTTTATACACTGCACATAACATGCAAATAACTCCTAATTATTCTTTACTAGCGCTTCACGCAAACACAAACCATCTACAGACAACAGTCTAGGTAAGAAGTATTCTCTGCGCCATCCACTAATCAAATCAGGCTCTAGTTTCATCGCTCGTAATTCATCGTACTTACACCAGCACCAAGAAATAAGTTGATTAACTTGTTTTTTAGAACCCACAATTTCATTGGGCACCGCTAGCTCTGCTGACACTTGTTGACACACTTCACGTATCGCCGCGCTGACTTTTTTAAATTGAGTAAACTCGGTTAATCTTTCGATCTTGGCAGGGTATTGCTCAGGCTCAATATCTTGACAACTTTGGATTATATTGAGCATCGCCTCACCGTGGATACGGATTTCATGATGATTAATGCCAGGCACAGCCGCCAGAGCCGCTTTGCTTAATGGATTCTTTTTCGCGATTTCAACTAAATTTTGCTCTTTGACAACAAAGTTAAGGGCAAGATCTCGTATTCTTGCTGTTTCCATACGCCACGCTGCTAAACGCTGCAATACCAGTAAGGCTTTGCCACTTAATTGCCAGTTATGGGTAATACCCAAATAAATAGCGTCCAGTGGCATCAAAGTTTGTTTCTTCATAGCCAAACTGGTCATTTCACTAAAAACCCACGCCAGCTTATCTTGCTCAAGTACTTTTGCTTTTAATTCAGGATAAAGTTGATGTAAGTAAAGGACGTCGTTTGCGGCATATGCGCATTGCTCGGCACTCAATGGCCGGGCCAACCAATCAGTACGTGACTCGCCTTTATCAACCGTGACATTGAGCATAGTTTCGACTAATTTTGCATAACCTAATGAGGTTCCCATACCCACGATACTTGCAGCAAATTGACTATCAAATATAGGGCTTGGCATAATTTTAAACGCATGCCAAAAAGTTTCTAAATCCTCTGAACAAGAATGCAGCACTTTTACCACGTCGGGATTTGTTAACAGGCTGATCAAGCTTGAACAATCACCCACTTTTAAGGGGTCGACTAGGACGAGTTCTTTTCCATCATACAACTGGATAAGACCTAATTGCGGATAAAGTGTTCGGGTTCTTACAAACTCAGTGTCGACCGCCAACACATCACATTGGCTCGCGCTCGCACAGAAATTTTCGAGTGCGCTGGTTTCAGTAATAAAGGTATATTGCATAGCATTCCAAAATAGTAAAAAACCGGCAGAAGCCGGCTTTTTATCGTAATACGTGGTGTTAAGTTAAAAGTTACTTATCACGAAGCTCTCTGCGCAGTATCTTACCAACATTAGTTTTAGGAAGCTCGTCTCTAAACTCAACTTTTTTCGGAACTTTGTAAGCGGTTAGATGAATACGGCAGTGATCAATCAACTCTTTTTCCGTTAAAGACTCATTCCGTCTTACCACAAAAAGCTTAACTAATTCACCCGTAGCCTCATTTGGAACACCTACAGCAGCCACTTCGACCACATTCGGGTGCATAGCCGCCACCTCTTCTATTTCGTTAGGAAACACGTTAAAACCCGAGACTAAAATCATGTCTTTTTTGCGATCGACGATATAAAAGTAACCCTCTTCATCACAACGAGCGATATCGCCTGTTGCCAACCACCCGTCGACAATCATCTCTTGGGTCGCTTCAGGACGATTTAAATAGCCCAACATCACTTGCGGCCCTTTAACTAACATTTCCCCCGGTTCACCGAGCGCAACTTCTTTACCCGCCTCGTCAACCAATTTTATATTGGTCGACGCAACAGGTAGACCAATGGAGCCTTTGTATTCTTTAATACTAGGGGGGTTTACCGTCACCACTGGACAACACTCTGTGAGCCCATATCCCTCAAGTAAAACATGGCCTGTTACCTTCTGCCAACGCTCAGCAACGGCTTTTTGTACTGCCATTCCGCCCCCTAAAGCAAAGTTTAAGCGACTGAAATCGAGTTGATCAAAACCAGGGGTATTCAACAGACCATTAAATAGCGTGTTAACACCAGTCAAAACGGTAAAGGGGAAATTAGCTAACTCTTTCACAAAGCCCGGCATATCTCTGGGGTTAGTGATCAGCAAATTTGTACAACCATACTTAACGAAAGTCAGGCAATTGGCCTGCAACGCAAAGATATGGTAAAGCGGTAGCGCGGTGACCACTTGTTCTTTACCTGGGGTGATGGCAGTTTCAAGCACCGTAGATATTTGCTCTAAGTTAGCAACAATATTCCGATGAGTTAACATTGCGCCTTTAGATACACCAGTGGTGCCGCCGGTATATTGCAAAAACGCAATATCATCGCCGCTCAATTGCGGTCTAGTGTAGGCATGATTTCGCCCAGATTTAACGGCATCAATAAACGACTCAGCTTGTGGCAGGTGGTATTTTGGCACCAGCTTTTTGACATACTTAACGACAAAATTTGTTAGCCATTTTTTGATTGGTGGCAACATGTCGCCCAGAGAAGTCAGTAAAACCGACTTAACATTGGTATTTTTAATGACCTCACTTAGGGTATGCGCAAAATTCTCTACTATAACAATCGCTTTGGCATCAGCGTCTTTTAATTGGTGTTGCAGCTCACGAGCTGTGTACAACGGATTGACGTTAACCACAACCATACCGGCACGCAATACACCAAATAAGGCCACCGGATATTGCAGCAAATTGGGCATCATAATGGCAACGGCATCACCTTTTTTGAGTCCCGAGTTTTGTAAGTACGCAGCGAAGTGTTGTGATTGCTCATCTAATTCAGCAAAAGTCATACTTTTACCCATATTGATGTAGCTGGTATTAGTTGCATATTTCTTTATTGACTGCTCAAAAATATCAACGACTGAAGAATAACGATCAGGATCTATTTCTGCTGGCATAGTAGGGGCGTAACTTTTTAACCAGATTTTTTCCACTTTGCCTCCAGGCACAACTCATTTATCTTTGTAGCTATCATCATTACCAAACTACAAATAATTTATTAAGGGGTACGACCAGTTGATTCTAACCAAAGCAGCCGCAAAGATAAATCAACTAATAAACAATCGATTAACATTTACGCAATTTTGCCCAATAAAAAGCCATTAATGTAGTTTGATACCGAAATTGGGTCGTCCATATGCAGGTGATGATGCCCCTCACATTCAATTATGTGGCTATTTGCAACCCAGCTTTTTCGGTTTGATAGCGCTTTTTTCATGGATTCATAACCCTTATCACCCAATATTACTAGCATTGGACAGGCAATAGAGCGCATAAATGCTTCCGCTTGGCTCTCCGTTATACGAGTAGAAGAAATAGTTCGTAATCGACGGTCGGTCTTAAAAAAATACTGTCCATCTCGGGCTTCAATGTTTCTATTCACCAACAACGTTGCAGACGCTTCACTCATATCACCCGCTTTTGACCGCGCCTCTATGGTTGATTCTAGACTAGTTGGATGTTTGGCGGCAGACGAATTCGCTTTTAATCGACTTTCAATAGATTCTCTGAGTTGCGCAGGACTCGATGAGGGCTCTTTACTCATCGGTCCAAACGACTCAATTGATATCAACTGACGTACTTTTTCAGGGAAACAACTGGCATAGTAAGAGGCTATGATGCCTCCCATTGAATGTCCCATTAAGATAAAGGGAGGCCAGTCTTGGCTTTCAACTAATTCGTGAATATCGTGCACAAAGTCTATCTGGTGATAATGGCTACCTTTAGCGCGATGATCAGACAAACCATGCCCGGTAATATCGATTGCCACAATGTAATAGTCAGTTAAGTACTGAGATAAAGGAATAAAACTCGCAGCATTATCTAACCATCCATGTAATGCAAGGATCATCGGTTTTTGCGGATCGCCTAAGCCCAATCCTCTCAACGTGAGATGGCTTAAGGTGAAACTTAACTCTCGCATATGTTCTCCTTTGTGCAACTTGACTCACAAGTCTGCTTTGAATTGGTAAACAGTAAGCAATAAAAAAGCGGCATTCAATTGCCGCTTTCATCGTAACACTTGCCGCTTTACGGCAAAAAAGGACCAACTATTGTTTAGCTCTTTCTGTCTTTACCGGTAAGGGTTTCGTTGCTGCGCCAGCTGGCATAGTCGCCCGCCCGGTCGAGCGAATGTATACGCCGCGAGTGTAAGGTCTGGGATACCAGCCACTCCAATAATCATAGGGCCATACATGTACTGATGTCACATCAACTTGTTGAATGTCTTGCCATAAGTAGTAATTTGCGTTTTGCAGGGTAGGAAATACGTATTTATGTTCTCCCACTAGCCCCTCTTCCAAACCAGAGAATTCACCCGTAAATGTCATACTACGACCTACTTTGTACACCATTGGATCCATGAATCCGTCTACATATACTTTAAAACGGCCAATACTTTCATCGCCTGCGATAGGACGCCCATAGCTTTTAAGGGGATAATAAACCACTTCTAGCACGGTGTTTTCGGCCTTGTTTTCAATTTTAGCCACAACCCCGCCCCAACGGGCTTTTTGCCCCGCTAACTGCGTGGATTTAGATGCGGCATCTTGGTAACTGACTAAATTCGTGCCCTCTGGCACTTGGATACGTTCAGGAATTGTTGAACAGGCCGAAACCAATAAAGCTAAGACCACTAAACAAATACGTTTATACATTGCAAACCTCGACTCGAATATATGGGACACAAACTAACATACTTTTTTGCTTAAAAAATGCCAGTCTTATTGTATTTGAACGAATAAAGGCAATTTTAGTTCACACAAAAGTATCAACGCCAAGCAATTGTTGAATATCTTGGCGTTGTTGTTCTTTCGCAATGGATTGATAAGCCTCAATTGCAACCCGCTCCTTCAGACCACCCGCACTGATCTTGTCGGTGGTTTCTCGAAACGCTTCTGCTTGCTTAAATACAGGCTCACTGCCTTGACGAAGAACCACAAGTTCTGCTGTGGCTTGAGAGCTTGGTTTATCTGGGGTGGGCGGAGGTACGCGAGCAACATCCTTCCTGGTGGCAGGCACGCCTATCGAGCTAATTAACGATAATCCAGAAGACTCTAGCGCCACCTTTTCCTCACTTAATAGGTTGGTTCACTTGTGGTAGTTCCTTGCCCAAGGTAAAACTCCAAGAACTAAAATGCGGCAAACAATCGCCACTAACTAAAAAGCTATCGCAAAAATTGTTCCAATGTGGTGATTTGCTATTCTCGGCCCGGCAGCTTTTTCCACGTGACGGTATCACGTAAATAAACAGGTTGAACGTGTTCGGCATTGCTGACTTTTCCTTGCGCAAAAAGCGCATGGGCAAGAGGCAGCATAAACTCTGCATTGGGATAAAGAATAGCCGTTGCCATGCTAAAGTTGTGCTGAGGTTGCATGTGCGGATAAGCCGCCCATCCTGTACCAACACCAACTACTGGATTGTTTGTAGTCATCAACTCAATAGCAGACTCGGGTGGCAACACTTGTTCTGCGCCTTGCAAGATGGCAAGTCCATCTTGAGCAATATAATGAGCAAAATATACCTCACCCATCCGAGCATCAATCGCGCAATAGACCTCTTGAGCATCTTGAGTCACAATCGCTTGCTGCGCCATTGCCGCTAAAGTAGAAACCCCTACTACCGGCAATTCAGAACCAAGTGCCAAACCTTGTAATATCCCTGTTGCAATACGTACCCCAGTGAAACTACCTGGTCCTTGCCCAAATCCTAAAAAATCGAGTTGATTTAATACCGCGCGCCCTTCCTTTAACACCTCGTCGACCATAGGTAATATGCGCTGACTGTGTTGTTGAGGGCATATTTCAAACCGGGTCAACGCTTGCCCCTGAATCTGCAGGGCGACCGAGCAGGCTTCTGTGGCCGTATCAAGCAACAAACAATTCATGAATTTTCCTCTTCACTATTTAACTGGTTTAAAAAAGCCACGGCTTTAGACAAATCACGGGTACGTTGCATATTGGGTAAACTGCCAACAAAAATTTTTCCGTAATCTTTAGTGACTAAACGATTATCACAAATGACCAAGACACCTCGGTCGGTTTCATCTCTAATTAATCGACCCGCCCCTTGTTTTAACGCGATAGCGGCTTGTGGAATTTGAATCTGACCAAAGGGATTCCCACCTGATTTACGACAATCTTCTATACGTGCTTGTAACAGAGGATCATCCGGCGATGCAAAAGGCAGTTTATCAATTAATACGCAAGTCAGATCATCTCCGCGTACGTCGACCCCCTCCCAAAAAGCCCCGGTGCCAAGTAATACTGCTTTTTTATTACTCAAATACTCGTCTAACAAGGCACGTTTGGTGGTAGACCCCTGCACCAATAAGGGATTGTCTACTTTATCTTCAAGTTGGGCTGCGATCGCTTTTAAGGTTGCATGACTGGTAAAGAGTAAAAAGCAGCGCCCCCGGCTGGCTTTGATCAATTGGATAGAAATGTCCAACAAGGTTTCACGCATTTCTCGCGCATTAGGTTCAGGCAAAAAACGCGGAACACATAACATTGCTTGATTGGGGTAATCAAAGGGACTCTCTAAAGACAGCGTTTGCGCGTCTTTTAAGCCCATTTGACGTTGAAAGTGAGTAAAGGCGTTATCTACCATTAAGGTAGCAGAAGTAAATACCCAAGCACGCTTAGGCTCAGCAATAAAATGGGCAAATTTAGCCGCAATACTCAAAGGCGTAAGATGCAACACGATGTGACGCTGAGTGGTTTCGTACCACAAACTCACACCCAGCTGTTCAGTGTTAGTTAAACGGTCTAACTTACCTTTGGACTCGTGCACACGCTCGTAAAGATTATCAAGATCTTTGTCTCGGCCAATATGTAATTTAGTCACTTCAGCTAACACCGCCAAGCTATCCGTTAGCTTGCTAATGTGCAACTGTATCTCTTCACTGAGCAACATCTGGCGCCAATTGCCTTTTTGCGGAGTTTCAGGAAAAAACAAACGTAAGTCTGCCACTATCATCTTACATTTATCTGCCGCTGTGCTGAGCTGTTTGGCATCTTTTAGCACCGTGCGATATACCACTTCAATATCACGACAAATATCGTGCAACTGACGACTTGAAAACGTTTCTCCAAAATATTCACTGGCGATATCGGGTATCTGATGAGCTTCATCAAACACAACTAGATCCGCTTCTGGGATCAGTTCGCCAAACCCCGTATCCTTGAGGGCCATGTCGGCAAAAAACAAATGATGATTAACCACCACTAAGTCAGCATCAAGGGCTTTTCGCCGTGCTTTAACCATATAGCAGTCTTCATAATCTGGGCAGTCTTTACCTAGACAATTATCTGCCGTAGAAGTAACAAAAGGTAAGACTTTAGCATCCTCAGCAAGGCCCTTCATTTCACCCATATCACCGGTTTTCGTGCTCGACGACCACCGTTTTACTTCACTAAGCTCCCCCATCACATTAACGTCTAGCAAGGTACTATTACCGCCATGTTGACGCAGTCGATGCAAACACAAGTAATTTGAGCGGCCCTTTAACAAAGCGACTTTGGCTTTGCTGCCTAAGGCCTTTTTAATTAGAGGTAAATCACGATGAAATAGTTGTTCTTGTAGGTTTTTTGTTCCGGTCGAAATAATGGTTTTTTTATCAGACTCAATCGCCGGCACCAGATAAGCGAAGGTTTTACCGGTACCCGTGCCCGCTTCTACGATCAACGGCACCTTGTCTTCAATGCATTTTTCAATTGCCACCGCCATATCAGTTTGCGCTTGGCGCGGCACAAAGCCAGCAATGGCTTGTGAAAGACGACCATCAGCAGAAAATAAAACAGAGGATTGTGACATAAGACCTGATTAAGAGGATTAAGATGATAATTCGGCGCTAAGTATGCCAAAAACGTGCTCAACAAACGAGTAAAAAAGCGAATAAACTCAATCATGTAGCAGGAGCTTACGTTGGTCTGATTATGACTTATTTATTTTTTCTGCTGCTTTAGGCCAAATTTTGTCAATCTTGCAAATCGAGATGAGACAAACCAAATTAGTCCACTATTTAAAAATGTGCTGCCGCACAAATTACATTTTTTACAATTCTTTTGCTCAGCGTAGCTCAACAACAGCACTTTGTGTTTTATCAAGGTAAGCAAATTAGCAGGTAGCGATTTAACGCAGAAGTAACAGACATGGTGAAATTCAACAACTTAAAAATTAGGCAGCACATACAACGCAATTAATCCCTCATCTTCATTCTGCCAACAATGTGCTAATTTTAACTCCCCCTCAAATTGCAATTTAACTTAGATAAAGAAAGCGACAAAAGTCGCTTTGTATGTTGCCAATTTCTTTTTTCGTGCTATTTTCTGGCGCAACTTTTTTTGGAGAACGCTCATGCCTAAAGCCAGTGAAATTAAAAAGAACGCCGCAGTTGAACACAACGGCAAAATCTATCTCGTCAAAGATATTAATAAATTAACCCCAAGTGGCCGAGCTGGTGCTAGTTTGTACCGCATGCGTTTATACGAAGTGGCAACAGGTGCCAAAGCTGATGAAAGTTTTAAAGCCGATGAAATGCTCACAACCGTTGATTTTAGCCGCCGCAAAGTGACCTTGTCATACATCGATGGTGATGAATACTTCTTTATGGATAACGAAGATTACACCTCTTATCCCTTAGGCAAAGACACCATTGCTGATGAAATTTTATTCATCACCGAAGAAACCAAAGGTTTACAAGTCTTATTAGTTGAAGGAGGTCCAGTCGGTATTGAATTACCTGCAGCTGTTGATTTAGTTATTGAAGAAACTGACCCTTCTATCAAAGGTGCTTCCGCCAGTGCGCGGACTAAACCAGCAAGATTAACAACCGGTTTAACCATCCAAGTGCCTGAATATATTTCAAGTGGTGAAAAAGTCAGAGTTAACACTGAAGAAAGTAAGTTCATCAGCCGCGCTGACTAAGCTCTGGGATTGACAAACAGACTAAGCCGACTGATGTCGGCTTTTTAATGCGACAAATTAACATACCCAAACTCGATAATCCCACGGCGACAAATGAAGTATTTCCTTATCTTCGTAGCAAAAAACTTTCTGACTAAAAAAGTCAGTGTAAGTGCTGTGTTGCAAAGGCGTGATAAATTGTATTTCGCGCTCATGTGCCGATAAATTTAACACCACTAAAACGCCACCATTTTCATCTGCACGGATAAAACTCAGCACATCACGCGGGCAAGTATTCGCAATGTGCCGCATAGTCGCGCCCCATTGACCGTTCGCTAAGGCGGTGGTCGATTTTTTAAGATGGATAAGCTTGTGATAAAAATCGCCTAATTCATGGGCTTGCCACCGGATAGGATCTCGCTCAAAAAAAGCTAAACGCTTTGTGTTACCCGCTTCTTGACCGTTATAAATTAACGGCATTCCATCACCTACGAAAGACAATATTATGGCCGCTTTTAAGCCGTCTCCAAACTGCTCAAACTCAGTGCCGTCCCAGGCATTTTTGTCGTGATTACTGACGAAGGTCATTTTAATTGCTTCACGAGGATAAGATTTTTCGTGCCAAGAATAGTACTTAAACAACTTTTCTATTTTACCTTTGCCCATACAAATTGCGTGCATGACTTCATTCCAAGTCCAGGCATAGGTCATGTCAAATCCAGCATAATGCATATCACGAGTTTCCCACTCGGCGAGCATTAACACCGGTTTAATTTGTTCCAGCGATTGCCTCACTGTCACCCAAAAATCACTTGGCACCATGCCAGCCACATCGCAGCGATAGCCGTCAATATCGGCCTCTTCAACCCAGTATTGCATGGCTTGCGCCATATACTCTCGTAATGCTACTTTAGTGTAATCAAAATCGATAATGTCATCCCAATCCCACCAAGGAGTAGGATGAAACTCTCCTTGATGATCAGTGCTATACCATTCAGGGTGCTGCTCAACTAAAACATTATCCCATGCGCTATGATTAGCGACCCAGTCGACTATCACGTACATACCATGCTCATGAATCGCCTCAACCAAGGCTTTGAAGTCCGCCAATGAGCCAAACTCAGGATTGATCGCTAAATAGTCTCGCACGGCATAGGGGCTACCTAAAGTACCTTTGCGATTTTTAAGGCCTATGGGGTTAATGGGCATCAAATAAATAATATCAACGCCCAATTCTTTTAATCGAGGCAACTGAGCAATCACCGCGGTAAAGGTGCCCTCATGAGTAAACTGGCGAGTATTAATTTGATACATCACCGCATTTTTACACCAAGATGGGTGTTTAAGGGTGACGGGATTCTGCGGGGTATGAGGGCTAGTTTCCG
>NZ_JANQVQ010000006.1:3354-6343 GCF_030730205.1 Paraglaciecola sp. | reverse complement strand
AATTGGCAATATTCCAAAGTTGTTTTTCTAATGCTTTTTTATGTTGTTCTACCATGTTGGTATGACTTCCTTTTTAATTATTTTCAAAGCTTTGCTGAATTAAAGGCTTTGCTTTTTCAATATCTTGTTGATTTCGAATGACGACCTCTAAGTTGCCTGTACCCCAGTGCCCTTTGTTAGTTACGTTGTGGGTAAAACCATCCTCAAGTGTTATGGCGCTTAGATTAACTTTTAGATACATCAAAATTCGTTCATCTTTTTTATGAGGTAAGACATGAAAGCTGGCGAAATTTTTAATGCGTTTATAAGCTGTATAATGTTTAAGCTCTTTGCGCTGAGAATCATCGCCGAGAGACTCGCAGAAGTCACATATCTCATTGTAAATTTTTAATAAATTGTCGCTTGAGCTATTCAGAGCAAGTTGGTGGTTTTTGTCTTGAGCTGACAGTTTTGCATTTGAGACCTTAGTGCTTGCTTTTGGTTGATGTGCTTTAGTTGATTGTGTATTAACGAGTTCAAGCATCAGCAGATCTTCGCCAAAAAACTTATAACGCATAAGCTCAATATTTTTATCAATCTGCTTGATGGCGTGTTCGTCGTACTTGTTAAAGTCACTGGCTATACAAACTAATCGGGCACCGTCCCACTCGATCTCTTCTGCGGCCTCAATACCTATGACTTTCATTACCAATAACTGAAACTCGGCTTTATGATCAAGTAACCAGTCGTAATAAAATAACCCCTGATTGATGACATTTTCGTTTGTGTGGCGTTTGTATTCGATTATTACTGGGCAGCGGTTTTCATCAAGCCCCAGAGAGTCGATGCGCCCCCCGTTAGAGGTAGTAAATTCTGATGCAAGAAATGAAATACCAAGAAAGGTATCCATTTGCTGCTCAAGCAGTTGTTGTAAGTCTTTTTCTAGCTTTGCCGCTTTACTGAACAGCTCAGTAACTGAGTTTTGGCCTAACTTAAATAATTTAATGTCGCTCAAGAATCATATCCTTATATCCCGGCGCTATTGCTAAATTGCTCACCTTGTTTAACGCCAGCCTGTTTTGTAACCACAACTGGTATTCAGGGCCTCGCAAAGCTGCTTGTTCTGTGTAATCTACATTCCAGCGCCGTAACAGATAACCTGCCATGGCAGCGCGGACGTTTAACACTAACTGGCCGTTTTCCATGCCGTAATCCAGCGCAATAGCCAATGGATGTTCGATATTCTTTGGATGCGGCACCAATACTAATGGAATTACTTTTTGCCAATCAGCATCTTCTACTGCTAACTCTATCTCTTCCGATGTTTCCATGATAGTGACTTTGCTGATACGAGTCAGCACAAAATCACGAAAGCTTTGGCTTTTTCTGTCATAAGCTCTGACATGCCAGCGCAGGCCGTTATCGACAATAGCGTGTGGCACCAACTCTCTTTCGCCCGTGCCGCTAGATAACGAGGTATAGGTTACGTTTACCGTTTTATTGTTCAATATGGCTTGTACCAGCCGGGCAACGATAAAAATATCCGGTACATTTAAGTTGGATGACGCCTCTATAGGGAAGTGGATATCGCCAACCGCATCAAAACCGTCACTGATATCGTTTGCCAATTTCATTAAAGTGCGTTTGCCATTTTTTCAGCAACTCTTGCGCAACTACGGCAGACTCACTTTCTCGCTCAACATCGTAAGAAAGAGCCAGTACATCTAATTGTTCATCCGCAGCGAACTCATGCCTTTGTTTGTCTGTATCAGCCACTGGAACATGCCTCAAGAGTAATCGTTTTATCAGTTTAGTCGGAACAAGGTATTGGGTAATTATGTCGTTCAATGTTATGTGGTTACTATTTTTATGAGGTTGTTAGCGTTAAAGCTTTATTATCGAAATTTGCCAGTTATTATTCCTCATTTTTGTATTTGCCCTTGTCTCCATTGCGTCGGTTTTAACGAAATAGAATTTTTCACCTTCCATTTCATTGAGCTTTGCCATGGTATTTTTCATACGCTTATCAATTACTCCTTGCGGCTTTTCTGAAGTTGTTGCTTCAGCTGATATAATTATTTTCCCATTGAGTGTGCCGCGCAAATCTGGTTCAGTGGAATCCCCAGTTTGACGGGGGTTCCAGTACCATTGGGTTTTTGCTGGGATGTGACCATTTGAATTGAGCCACACTAAACCTTGAAGTATTAGGTACTCATGCTGAATTTGATTAAGGTTTTCATAAATGGAAGATCGAATAATTCTTAGTTTTGATAAGCCGTCCTCAAGGCTTGAGGCATTTTCGGTACAAAGCCTTCGAACACTAGATAGAAAAGTATTCATGTCAGTTAGAGCCTTCTCCTTGGCTTTCTCAAGGTCATCAATTCGTTCCATTTATTTCCCCTTAGTTTAATTTTGTTTATCAATTTTACTAAAGGTGTTTATCGTAACTGTCGTCCATCTGTCTATTAATTCAGTATCAGATTTTGAAGTGTTTGCATTGAATCCGGTTGGGTGATTTATATATTTAGACCTTATTTTATTAGCTTTAAGATAGTCTCTGGGCCAGCTAAGTGACTTGGCAACAAGCGCAGAAAGAATGGCGTCAACTCTGCTACGCGCCTCATCAAGACAATCATACTTAAATAGTAAAGTGGAGAGCGGCTTTTTTTCAGCATAGTCACTTAAATCAATTTCGATCAAGGTATATGATTCAAGCGTTGTCGGGTTGCGCAAGTGCGCTATCGCCGCTTGTCTTGGCGCTTTACCTGTTTTTTTGCGGTGCAGTTTTGAGTAACCAACCTTATGAAGTGCCTTAATTTCGTATCCGGCGTGTTGATATTGCATAAACTCTAATACCTGCTCGAACATTGCTTTGAAGTCTTCAAATACTGACATGTTAGCTGGGTCACTGGTGTTGCTTGAAGTTACAACTGGTGTTGCAGTGCCTAATAGGCTGGGCAGATCAGTCGTTGCTATTTCGCTTCCCGATACCTCTCGCTCGGTATCTTGG
>NZ_JANQVQ010000006.1:0-3254 GCF_030730205.1 Paraglaciecola sp. | reverse complement strand
GTCTGTGGTTTGCTGCCTCACCGAGGCTTTCAACCAATCCTGACTGATAAAGTGAATATTTTTGGGAAGTGAATGAGGTACATTACTGATCCCCAGAATTTCCTGCACGACCCGCACGTCGGAGTCTTTGTACTGTCCGATGTAGCTCTGCAATGTAACCGTTAGTGAAGAACCACTGAGTGCTGGTGGCTGGAAGTCAAACGTCCACCATGTTACGAACGTCTTTATATTTCTCTCTTTATCGTATTCTTTTTTTTCAAACCGATACTTAAGAAAGTTTTTGCTGATAGACAAGAATGAATTTTTTCCTTGATTGTCTGCCAATGTGTAGGCTAATTTATTGGGGTTAAATACTCGTTCAAACTGGCTTTTTGTCAGCTGGGCTGAGGGCGTTACATGTATGAACAGATTTTTGTGGTAGGGCTCGAACGAATGGAAATCTATTCCAAGTGCCACTGGCTCAAGAGCGTAATGAAACATCTTACTATTTTGAATAAACAGAACTCTGGCGAGTTCTAGTTGTGGAATAGCGAGATAGCCGTCGTAGTCTTCTACGATAAAATAAAGTTCATTTCTCTTAAATTCGCCTACTAGCGGCAGTTGAAGATCTTCCCCCGATAATTTATGTACTTTCCCATTCCAATCAAATGACAGGCTATCTTGGGTTTTGGGCTCAATATGCGTTGCATTGTAGAGCCGCCCTACTGCGAGGTCGGGGATAAGCGAAGCCAGAATTGATCTTACCGGCGATTTTTTAAATCTTACCTGTATACGCCAATCTGCACTGTATGACGTTCTGAATAGGGAGCCAATGTAGATTAGTTCATCGTTATCCTCTACCCCTTTTATTTTGTATTGTTTATCAGCCAATCTGTACACCAGTCGCAGGTTATTTTGGTGACTGATGATATTGGTCTTTGTGTATTTATTCTAGCTTTTCTGTACATTTGCCATGCTTCAGGGCGCATGTCTTGGTTTGCGAACAGAAGTGTTGATTGGGTCAGTCTTCTGCATTGATATTCTTGATAGCTTTCGCCATAAGCCGATAAAAATAGATTGGTAAGTGGTAAGCGATGCAGGTTGTGTTCTATAGTTGCAGAGTTAGGAAGGCACTGCAAAAACCATCTTTGTGATCGGCGGGGTGAGTATAAATCATTTGTGTTGTATAGAATTTTGAATAGTTGCTTGCAGGTTAAGTTGTCACGTTTTTTCCAAGAAACCCTTTTATTTACCGATATGCGTTCAACCGCATATGTTTGGTTTGTTTGCAATAGCCATTCTCTATCTGCTCGATAAATAGCGGTATAGAGCTTCTGGCTCTCATTTGTTGCGTAGCGTGCAGCTTTAGGGCCGTATTTTTGCAACAAATCTATCCACATTGTCTTCCATGCCAACACGACCTTTTTTGAGTGTTGGCAGGTATTATTATTTTGCTTTTGAGTGACATCATTTCGTGGTTCTGAAGAATTAACTATCGCATTCCACCAAGCCTCAATATTACCGTCAAAAAAGGGTAAGCCAGCGACTATGTGCATAACATACATATGCTGTTTTCTGTGCTTCCTGAATAATGTGCCAACAATATTTTCGAAGTTGTTTTGAGTGAATCCAATTTCCTGCAACCAACCCCAAGACCAATAGCGTTTGATGTATTGCGTGACTTCAGTCTGCTTTATGAATTGACCTCGGTCGAAATTTGCGTCGACAGCAAGTTGTCTATAAAAGGATGTCAGTTGAGGGAATGTGAAAGTCTCGACGCGTGAATTTGATATCAGATACATGGAGGCACGTGAAGCTAATTGCTCCTGCCAAGACGCGGCTGATGCGTTTTTAAGGCTTATTTGCCCTTCAACTAAATGCTCCAGCAACGGGCTAAATGAATGTCGAGATGGATCATGAATGGCGATGTTGGTAGCTGTCATCTGTATGCCATGGATTGGACAGCAGTAGTTATAGAAGCCAAACCAGCGTCTGTCCCAGAAAGGTTCGCCAAAGCGATCAAGCTGCTCAAGAACACAAGCAGGACAGTAGCGGAAGTAAGTGACAGGCTTTAGAAAGCACGTCGCTAGCCCAGTACTTGTGGTGTATGTGTTGTTTTTGGTAGATAGCATTTGATCTAAGACACTGTTTTTAATGCTGGCTTGGCAGAATGCGGTGTATAAGGGAAACAATGTATGGTTTGCAATAACGTCTTGTGCAGTCAGAGACGTGCTAGGGCGGATGTTTTCCACAGCACAGCAGATACCGTTTGGCATTTCAGGTGACGCAATAATGGTATTGCTGCCAAATACGTCCTTCAACAACAACTTATCCGGCAGAACACAGCACCGAACCTTATAGCGAGCAAGAACGCTGTAGAGGAGTTCATTGGGATAGGGTTGAGGGAAGAGCGGTAATGTGACCATTGCTTGTCGATGTGTCTAAAGTACTGTTTTTAAGCGTAATAGGCATAAGTAGTCTTTACAAGTTTTCGGAACAAATGGTAATGTTGACGAATGATTCGGGTAGCTACATTTCAGTGGCATAAACAAGTATCCAGTCGAGCTTAAGAAGTTTTTTAAAGCAGCTATGGAAGGCTCTTTTGGTAATCAAATAGCATTTGATGCTCTCAAAAATCAAACTCCAACCTCCCTCTTAGCTGCTCCAATGGTCTCGGTATTACTAGTTGTTGCAATTTGAATATTGCGTAACGTTTGAGAAAGGAAATGTGATGGAGATAAAGTGTCTAGATCCACTTGGCATTAATGGTTTTGAAAGGAAAGCCAATGAGGTTTTGGCGGAAAGCCTTCCCGCAAGTTGGAAAGGATACTCATCTCTGGAGATGCTAGGGCGTCAAGGTAGGGACTTTGAAGCTGATCTTATTCTCGTTACCCATGACCGAATCATCGTTGTGGAACTGAAAAACTACCGTGGAAAGATTTTTGCTAACGGAAATAAGTGGGTTCAAGAGTACGAAGATGGTAGACAAGAGAGCAGGATAAATGCTGTTTCTCAAGCTAGTAGAGCGGCAAAGATACTAAAATCTAGGTTACAACAAAAGTTACAAGGAAAGTTTGTACCTTACATAGATAAGTGCGTCGTGCTATGTGGTGCCGCCGATGCATCTAATCTCCCAGAAGAAGAGCGAGAGTGTGTCCATACTCTAGATGAATTCAAAAACATTGGTAACGATGCCGTTTATGCAAAGCTAATAGGGAGACCAATTAGCATACCGAGAAAGGAAGATGCCCCAAATAAAAATATCACTGTGTGGG
>NZ_JANQVQ010000005.1 GCF_030730205.1 Paraglaciecola sp. | reverse complement strand
CATTTTCTCTACAGCCGCGCGCTCTTTTCTAGAGCACTCATCAAATAGCTGCCTGAATCAAACGTAGCGCTTTTAGTTGCGCTGGCTAAAAGTGGTAAGCCTAGTACTACGTTAGTGTACTAGCACGCTAAACCCTACCCGTTTACAAGGGATTTCAGATGTTAATAAAGCGGGAAAAACAGCTTTAAAGAGATGGTTTTTTACCGGATTATCCTCTACTATTTTGCGTCAATTCAGCGAGTAGACAGCCCCAGCGTGCGAACGCCGCGACTTATGAAAGTTGATGTTTGAGTAAGCTATTTTTTGAGTTAAGGATGGATGATGAAATCACGTTGTAAGCTGCTGTTCTCTTCTTTTTTGCTATTGTCGCTCGCTGGTTGTGGCGGCGGAGGGGGGGCTTCTGGCTCTGGCTCAGGAGGCTCAACACCACCACCGCCTACACCCAGTCAAATTATTCAAAATGCCCAAGCGTATTCGGCAGTTCAGCTGAAAACCGCTGCGACTCAACTAACAGAAGAGCGTTACACTGGGCTGACATCCGCAGCTGCACTGAATGCTGAAGTTGCTCAACGGGTGTATTACTACTTATTTTATGATTCATTAGCCGCTTTTCCTGAAGTGGGTAACGAAAACTTTCAAAGCCAAGTTGATAGTAATGGCAACATTGACATTAGTTTTGCCTGCGATTACCAAGGTACGGTGAGATACAAAGGCAAGATAGATTCGGCTTCAAAAGGAACCTTAACTCTCACCTACAGTAATTGTGAGCAGGGCTATATTGGCTACCCAATATCGGGTACGGTTGCGATGACTATTAGTGAAATCAGTGATAGCGCGGAAGACTATACGCTTTATTTTGATAATCTTAGTTGGCAGACCAATGGTCAGGCCGTGCGATTGAGTGGTTACTCAACCGTAAAAGCCGAAGAATTTTTAAGTACAAATCGATTTACCTACCTTGTTGAGCAACATGTTTTATACGTGATCAACAATGACGAACAAGCCTTGATGGATATTGTGCTTGAAGTGGAAGGCCGGGGCAACGTGCTGAGCTTTGATATCTATGGTGATATGGCTTTTGCTAATGCCGGTAAAGTGACTTTTAATTTTGAAGATATCGATGGGTTTCCACCCTATATTTGGCAAGGAAAAATGCTGTTAAACGGCCAACAATCTGCTGCCTTTGAATTCGGCCCTGAGCATATTCGTTATGTTCAAGACTCTGATAACGACGGTGAATTTGATGTTGGTACTTATTTTTCTGATATTACCGAGTTACTTGAGGGTAACGCTAGCGCGAAGCAATTGGTTGCCTTGGCTAACCTTTCACTCCCACCTAGAGTGTACAGTCCTAACTGGAATTATTACGGCGATACACTCAATACCACCGACACCATCGAAGTGAGCGAAGGTTATTACGAGGATCCTGATTCGCCCTACGAAGACTTAATTGTGAGTTATAGATGGTATGTTAATGGCGAAATTGTTCCTGACCTTAATACAGCCGTTTTCCCGCCTTATACTGCGTTTTTCGGCGATGTAGTCAGTGTATCAATGTTAGTGTCTGATGGAGTGAACGTTGTTGAAAGTTCAACCCTTGATATTGAGTTGGGTGATGCGCCTGCTGAAATAAAAATATCTAATTTTCCTGATTCAGTTAAGCCGGGTGATCTTGTCCAGTTTTTAGCTGAAGTATCCGATCCAGATTTAATCCAAGCCAATATAACAAGCAGCATGATATCGGGCCCCGACGGTGCACAAATTGATGAGTCAGGTGTGGTGACTTGGAATGTGCCGAGCGACTTGTTGTTTCCTTTTCAGTTTTATCAATTTACCTTTGGTTTACCTGATGCGAATGGCCATATCAGCGACAAGATGGTTGTGCCAATAAAGATCGAATCAGACAAAGCGCTGCCTCTCGCGCGTTCGGGCATCAATGTACCCCAGTCAAATCAATCAATGTGGATAGGGGATTTTGATGGGGATGGTAAAAATGAAATTTTATCCACTGATGGGCGAAGCAGTGTCTTTTTACTGGCATTTGATGGAACACGTTACCAACAAAGTTGGGTTTACCCTTTTAAAGTGGGCGCTGACGCCAATATTAAACAAGTATTAGCGGCAAACATTGATGATGATGCCCAGCAAGAGATTATTGTTATTACCGGCAACACGATTAGTGTTATCAATGGCCTCGATAGTACCGCGACAACCTTGTTAACCAGCGAAAATGAACTGCACTTTGCTGCCGTTGGCGACATTGATAAAGATGGCCGTCCTGAACTTGCCTATCTGTCGTCTAGCTATCAATACCCTGATAATAATATGCTACTGAATGTTGTTTCGTTTGCTGCTCCCGCAACAAGTCTGTTTAGTACCAATGTGTCAGAAGCAAGACAAATCCAGTTTGCCAACGTTGATGCTGACAGCAATGTTGAACTGATAACTAATAATGGTTTGGTTTACGATACCTCAACATGGTCAAACCAATGGTTTAGCGGTACTCAATTTGGTGACAATAACGTAACCAGCGGCGATTATAATGGCGATGGTATTGACGAAATTGCTGGCGCTAATACGTGGGGGAGCCTAGCGGTCTATTCTGCGGTGAATAAAGCCCAGCTCGATAGCTTTGATAACTTTAATACATGCAGTTTGCATAGCGCTGATTTAAATGCTGATGGCAGAGATGAACTGATTGTTGGAGACTGTCAATGGGGCAATATTAGTGTCTATCAAATGGTGAATAACAAGCTCGCATTATTGTGGCAAGTTGACTTACAAGACCACGGTTCAGTGTCCCTTATCAGTGGTGATTCTGATAACGATGGCAAATTAGAACTGCATTGGGGAACCGGCATTAGCCACTCTGGAGAAAATAAATTTATTGTTGCTGATGTTGTTAGTGCTGGCTTAGAGGTCAAAGAAGAGGCTATAAGCTCTCAGCTTGATGGTTTCAGCAGCGCTGGTTGGGCGAATGTGACCGATAATCAAGAACGTGCGGTATTTTTTGTCCCCAGCTCGCAAAATGGCTACGGTGGTAGCCACATCGTAACCCTTGATGAGAACGGCAGTTATGAGGTCAGCGACGAAATTTCTTCCAACTGGGATAACAGCGCTTATGCTGCTGTCACCGACTTTAATAACGATGGCTTAGGCGATATCTTTTTGCCTAGCACTTCTACCTACGATGGCGCATTTGCTGCCATGCAGTTAAACGATAACAGTATTCATTGGCAAACTAGCGGCAGTTATGATTCTAATATTGGCATGATTAGGGCATTTGATTTAAACGCAGATGGCTCTGACGACGCTGTTTATGCTGATAGTCGAGTGCTCAAGGCTATCGATATCTCTAACCAAAATATTATTGCCAACTATACCTTTAGCAGCTTTATCAATGATTTTGTTCCAGTAAGGATAAACAACACGGCTACAGTATTGGTTTCCGTTGGCGACAAGTTGTCATTTTTGCAAATCGACGGCGCAGCATTTTCAGAAAAGAGCTTTATCAGTCAAACTTGCTCACGCATAGAACTGCTTAATTATGATACTGATGCTGAGTTAGAGCTGGTTTGTTTGCAGGGGGATAATGGCTATTATTCCAGTCAAGAGTTGGTAGTATTTGATCTGGATGGCAATACTTTTACCGAGCTTGCGCGCAATGCCTTAACGATTAATGTACTCGATATTGCAGTGGATCCTACTAAGACAGAGCAGCAAAACCTATTTTTAATCACGCAAAAGGGAAGCGATTTTAGTTATTGGGATGATACAAATGAATATCAAATCGCACAGGCGAGCGCCTTGGGTAATATCATATGGTCAAGTCCTGCTTTAGTCGGATTACCTACCTCGCACGGCTTGAAAATACGTCAAACAAGCGAAGGGAAAATAGAACTTATGTTGTCAACAAGCAGTTTAATGTATTGGATTAAATAGTCCCGCGTGAGCGGGTTCTCATCGTTTTATCAATAATCAAGCCGCTAAATTAGCGGCTTGATTTTTATGAAATCCACTTATGCCTGAAAGTAGTGTTCGAGGGCGTCTAGATGACTTTGATAATTTTTCCACTGTTCCATCGCCGAGGTATAAATGGGCTGGCGAACCTGCTCGGAACTAGGCGTTTTAATGTTACGTTTTGTCTTATAAAACTCGATACAAGACTGTTCAAAGGGAAGACCGCAGAAATCTAACAAACGTCTGACTTGGCTTTCTAGGTCGTTGATAAGCTCTTCATGTTGTACTCGTAAAACAAAACCCGGCAAAACTTCATCCCAATGGGCCATCATCTGCAGATAACTTTGATAATAGTGGCCTAGGTTGTCCAAGGTGTAACTGAACTCTTGGCCTTCTGCGAAGAGTTGTTTGTAACCGCTAAAGCAGCAAGCCATAGGCTCTCTGCGTGCGTCTATTATTTTAGCATTGGGTAAAATTCGCTTAATTAAGCCAATATGCAAAAAGTTGTTGGGCATTTTATCAATAAAAAAGGGCGCACCTTGGCGATAATATTGTGTTTCATCGAGGTACTGCTGGCCGAATTTTTCGAAATAATCAGGGGATAGGGACTCTACTATCTTGGGATATTGGCCTTTTTTTCCACCTAAACGGCTTACCAGGCTCAATACATTGTGTAGCTCCATCGTGCCATCAACCTGTGAATGTGAGGCGAGAATTTGCTCAAGTAGAGTTGAGCCTGCCCGTGGTAAGCCTACGATAAAGATGGGATCAGGTGCTTGGCAGCCCCCATTATTTTGAGTGGTAAAATAGGTTTTTGAGTAAACGCGTTGTTGTTGCTGAATTTGCTCTTCAAGGGCTTTTTTATCGTAGCGACTGCGGGTGTTTTTTAACTCATTACCCATGCGGTAATAGTCAAATGATAGGTCGTATTCGTGTCGATCTTCAAAGGCTTTACCTAGAGCAAATAAACATTGGATCCGATCTTCAGTGCTAATTTTTTGTTCTGCGGCTAAGGCTTGCATATCGCTCAATTCTTGGGGAGTGAAGGTATACGTTTTGGTATTCGCTAAACTCCAATAGGCATCACCACTATCAGGCTTGTGATGATAGGCTAAACGATAAGCGTTGATGGCATTATCCAGCTGACCTGCGGCTTTGTAGGCGTGTCCTGCCATCAATTGTATGTTGGCGAGAGTAGGGTGTTGTTGCAAAATAGACTGATAGATCGCAATCGCTTCCTGCGTTTCACCAATACCTACCATGGCACCTGCTTTTGCTGCTAAAAAATGTCTATTATCAGTTTGTTCATCCAGCAGTGTCTGGGCGACATCTTTCGCTTTGGCGAACTTACCCAATTTTGATAAGAGGTGTATGTATTCGATTTTAGCTTTGGTAAAATCTGGATGCAGTTCGATACAGCTTTCGAGTAGAAATTCAGCGTCATGATACACCTTTAAACGTACGCCAATCTCGGCTAACAAGAGCATGGCCTCGGCATCGTGTTTATTGGCTTGTAAATACCGCCTACACACATTATCAGCAACAAATAATTTGCCTTCATACATTAAATCACGCGCACCACATATTGCCTTTGGTAGGCCTTGCAAAAACCGAATTTGTTGTACGCAGTAGTCAACAGCAGGTACTTCATTGCGTTGCTGGTACAGACTTTTTAATTGTAACCAACTCGACAGCAAAGCGGGGTTTAACCGCGTTGCAGTTAAGAACGATGAAATAGCATGGTCAGTTTGCTGTTGTGCTAAATGTAAATAAGCTTTTTCTTGATGAGCGCGAGCATAGTCTGGTTGACGCTGGATTAAGAGTTGCACTGAGTCAAAGGCTTGAGGTATTTGGCCTTGTAAGCGATGAGCCACGGTGAGCATATAATACAGTTCATCAATTGATGCTGGCTCTGATTCATTGGCTAAGCAATGCTTAGTAAGCGAAATGGCCTGTGCGTAATTACCTGCTTGTAGGGCATGTTTTATGGTGTTGATGTTGGACTTGTCCAATGGGGGGAGTGCTCCTAATACGTCGTCCGATAAAAAAGGCAGGCTCTTAGGCCTGCCCTAATACCTTAGGCTAAATTAATAGAAGTCGTAGGACAAGCGAACTCCCAAGGTGCGGGGGCGATTCGTCACCACTTTGGGCGTAAATTGTTGCGTATCGATATACAGTACTGCACTTTCGTCAGTCAGGTTGTCAATATACAACTCTGCTTTCCAGTCATTTTTCATCACACCGATTGACACATTCGCAATGGCATAACTTTCTTGCACATAGCGGCCACCTTTAAACACCTCGCCATTTGAGTCTGTGTAAGATGCACCTGCATACGCAGCGGCTTCTTGTTGAATGGGTAAGCCAGAGCCCGTACCGTAGATTAATTGCGTAGCATCTTCGGTGACGTATGCATC
>NZ_JANQVQ010000004.1 GCF_030730205.1 Paraglaciecola sp. | reverse complement strand
GCTTCAAATGCTGCGCGGTATCCGAATAATTGGTCTTCATACGTTTCGATAGGACCGATGACTAACTCGATGGGATTGGTTTTCATGTCCATCCAAGCAAAATCTGATGGCTGATAATCGTTACTCAGCAAAGCTTTAGCACGTAAACTTAAATAATTGGCAAAACTGCTGTCTTGTGCCAGGGATGCCGCTTTATTGAGTAGGCTTGCGACTTCGGTAAGTTCAGGTTTAAATATTTCAGAGTAGGGGATAGCCACTAATTTGCCGTTACCATCACGTTGTACCATTGAATATAAACCTTTTTTATCACTAAATTCGGCCTGCTCAAATTCTTCTTTAGTCATATCCTTTGGATAAAATTGAGCTCCCAATGGTTTTTCTTCAGTTGCGGTCAGGAAAGGTGTATCACCCGCTAATCTGTCCCACGGACCATAATTTAGCGCCGCAAATTCGCGGACTTTAGGGTCAGGGATCGACGCTAAAAATTCTGATTTATTATCGCCAAAGGCCTGACGCCAAAATAAGTCGTCCATAATGCTAGCTGCTTGTATCAGTACGCTGAGCATTTCACGCTGTTGGGCGGAATATTGGCTCAAATCACTGGTTAATTTTACTTTTTTATAAATATCTAAACGCTCAGATTGTGCTGCTAGAAGTTGCAAATCTTGAGATGTAGCCGCGCTGGGTTCTTTATCAACAGGGGGCTGCGCTGGACTGCATGCCATTAGGCCCGCAGTAATAAGTGCAATACAAATCTTTTTGGGAATAAATAAAACTGTCATTGTTAAACCTTATTTATCATTTAATGTGGGGAGGCTTAGTGGCTTACAAACGCAATATAACAAAATTGAAAGACGTATCATCTGATATTCCTCTGAATTGCCCTAAATTAGCATTTTTTTAACTTTTTGTTATTTAAAACATAATTGACTAGCGTTACACTCATTGAACAATAATAAACATTCTACAAACCATGGTTTTGTTAAGAATTTGAACAGGTAATTACATGTCTACTGAAAACGCATTGCTGACAATATTGATAGATAAGATCAATAACGATACCTTGGTATTGCCTACCCTTCCTGCTATCGCACTCAAAGTACGAAAAGCGGCTGATAATCCAGACATAAACTTAAATGCAATGGCTGATGTTATCGGGCAAGATCCTTCTCTTAGTGCTCGCATGATTAAGATATCTAACAGTGCTTATTTGGGCCGAACCGTGAAGGTAACCTCTACTTCTCAAGCCGTTACGCGCATTGGCTTACGTCAAATCAAAAACATTGCGACGGCCTTAGCAATGGAACAACTATTTGTATCTAAAAACCCTGTTGTTAAAGCGTACATGGAAAAAATCTGGGCTGATACAATTGAAATTGTTGCTAGCTCTATTGCAGTGCTGCAAGTGCACACCAAAGCGACAAAAAACAGAGCCCTCAATCTTGATTCTATGATGTTAGCTGCCTTAGTCGCCAATATAGGTGCATTACCTGTTTTGACCGAAGCTGAACGTCATGCAGAAGTGTTTGCTAATCCGACGTTTCTTGATGTATCCATCAACAGATTATCTGGGAAAATTGGTGAAGGCATAATGAAAGCGTGGGGTTTTGAACCTGAATTTATTCAAGTAGCCAAAAGCTGGCAAGATCTGTCTGTACAAACTGAAACGATCTCTTATTTAGACCTTATTCGTTTAGGTGCTGTGTTAGCAGGTAAGTTTGACAGTGGTGAATCAGAATTGTTTGAAGCTGCGGTAGCAAAGAAAATTGTACCTAATGTTTCTTTACTCTTGTCAGATGAATTTAAAGAATACCGAGATAGTGCTAAACACGTATTCGGTTAATAATGAGTTAGTCTAAAAAGCCCCGTTTGCAGATTAGCTGCTAACGGGGCTTTTTTGTTAGCATATTTTATTCTGCGTTATTAAGATCAAACATCTCTTTTAAGCGCGCGGCAAAACGTACAATCTCACCCGACATAAGGGCAAAATTAGCATCCATTCTGGCGAGTTGCTGATCTTTGGGAATGTCATCGTTTTGTTCACGCACCACATCGGTAAATTTTAGGCGTTTAATGGTTAAGTCTTCTTGAATCAGCGCAGATAAGGTTTCATCCCACTCTACCGCTAATTTTTGCACGACTTTGCCACCTTCGATATGGTTAATGATCTCTTCACTGCCTAAATCTTGATTTTTACAGCGTAAGATAGCACCGTCTTCTTCTAATGCTTTTAGCTCAGCTTCTTCAAGAATAACAATGTCTTTAGGTACATCTAGGTTTTGTAACCACGCAGTAAGCTGTGCTTGCACCGTTTGGCGGGCTAAAGGAACTACCGGTAACGAGCCAATAGCTTTGCGTAACATGGCTAAAAAGGCTTCGGCTTTTCCATCGGCAGAAGCATCAACGACCACCAAATTATCTTTGGTTGATATAAAACCATGGGTAAAGCTGTTTTTGGTAAAGGCCATGGGCAGTAAACGATGCACAATTTCTTGCTTCATATCTTGTTGGGCTTTTTTGCCAACAGGAGAGCCTGTTTCAGCCTCAATTTGCGCAACTTTTTCTGCTAATTCGGCGTTCACTACCGCAGCGGGTAATATACGCTCTTGTTTTTTTAGGGTAAGCCAAATACGACCTGCAGCGGCATGTATTAAGGTTTGACCACTATTAATAGGTGAAGAAAACCCCATGGTTGCAAGATCTTGGCTGCCACAAGGTCGAAAACTGAATTCAGCTAGTTTGTCTTCAAGATCCTGTTCTGCAATGTCTAAGGTCTGGGTAAGTGCATAAAGTTTTAAATTTTTAAACCACATAATTGTTCCGCTCAGATAACAAAGTCGAATAGCGCACAGAGCTATTACAAAAAAAGGGCAGTGAGACTAACAGTCTTTGCCCTTATTCGCTACGTTGACAATTGATTTTTACGATTTTAGTCGCCTACAAAGGTATGGTAATCAAGTAGCGCAGGCCTTGATTCACTTTACTGAATGCTTCTATGTCGCCTTTCAGTGTTTGGGTGACTAAGTTGTACATGATGTGGGTACCTAAACCGCTTCCACCTTTGCCACGACGGGTGGTAAAAAATGCATCGAAATGACGCTCCAGCGTGCCTTCAGGTAAACCCTTTCCATCGTCTCGGTAGTCGATTGTCAGGGTGTCATTGCTGCGGCTGATATCAATTTTTATCGTACCTTTTATCTTATTCTCAAAAGCATGTATTAAAGAGTTCATGATCATGTTGGTAAATATTTGTGCTAATACACCTGGCGCGCACAATATGATTAAGTCATCTGGACAGTGTATTTCGATATTATGCTGGGTTTTTTTCAAGTTAGGCGCTAACGAATGCACCACTTCGCCTAGATACTGACGAACATTAATTTCCCGTTCTGCTTCGCTTGCTTGATCAACCGCGACTTGTTTAAAACTCGAAATAAGATCAGAGGCTCTGTTTAAGTTATTCGTCAGCAAAGTAATCGTTTGCTGCGCGTCTGTTAAAAAAGAACTCATGGTACTGCTAGTCAGCTTTTTTTCTTCAAAAGCATTTTGTAAATTGACCACGCGCTCTTGTAAAAAGCTGGTTGCGGTTACGCTCACGCCTAAGGGGGTATTTACATCATGAGCAATACCTGCGACTAAACCACCAAGCGAAGCCATTCTTTCTGACTCAACAAGTTGGTCTTTGGCCAATTGCAGCGTGTCCATCGATGTCGCCAGTTCAGAATTACGTTTTCTTAATTCATCTTCGATAAACTGACGGTTTTCGTTCTCTTGGCGCAGCTCGCGCTGATTTATTAATAGCTCATCTTTTTGTTGTTCTAAGTCCAACATAATTTTACTGAGTGTGGCGGTTTTTTTAGCCACTTCTTCTTCAAGTGAAATATTTTGATCATCCAACCTGCGATTGGCTGCTTGCAGATCTGCTTGAGCGCCAGCTAGTTTTGACTGAAAACTGATCAAATCGTCAATCAGATTGTTGTAAGAATTCTGTAATAATGTCAGCTCATTGTCATCATCTACGCTTAAGGCTAATTTTGATGATTCTGGGTCGTCTAGATTAAATTCTGAGATTTGCTGGGTTAGTTCAGTAAGCGGCTTGGTTAACATGTTACGAAAGGCATTCATGAATAAAAACACCAAAAAGGCGGTTTTAATTAATGCATTACCCACTAAGAAAAAGATCCCTACCTCAATACGGCCTAAAATGATGGTGGAGCTAGAGTACAAGGTCACGTCACCCACTAAAGACGTTCGACCTGAAAACTCGAAAATAAGCGGAAAGCCATAGCCGAATGTTCCACCAGCGTGGTCGCGCACCACCCCTTTAGTAATCGGCTCAATGGTTTGCTTAGCGGTTAAGCCTAAGTCAGCAATATAATTGCCATTTTCATCTCTTATTTGCACCCCTTCAACGATGGGTAGCTCCATCAAGCCAGTTGCTATAGACTTAGCCTGAGGCGTGTTTAGCTCCCAAATTGCTCGAGTCAAGCTGGTACTGAAGGTGTTTTTTAGGGTTTGAAGTTCGCTTTCAATATGCCTTTTAGCATTCAAATATTCAGCAAAAACTTGGCCAACGGTAACGACTAATGTCAAGACAAAATAGACTGATAGCACCCGGGCTAATAATCTTTTGGACAAACCTTGTTTAATATTAGCCATCAATAAATCACTTTCCCTAATGGTAAAATAGTGTTCAAAGAATATGCGTTATCTCGTAAATTAACAAGGATTTAGCATATAACAACCTTGCTATAATCTATCGTAAACTTGCATTTAAGTATAAACATTTAAGACTCATTACAGAGACTTTAATAAAAGTGTCACATATACAGCTAATAATTGCCGACTTTGAAGTAAAAGGATCTCAATATAATGGCGAAAAGAATATTGTTGGTAGAAGATGAAGCGCCAATTCGGGACATGCTTAAGTTTGTTTTGGAGCAATCAGGCTACGAGACGATTGAAGCAGAAGATTTTAATATAGCACTGGAACGCGTAGTTGAACCTTACCCTGATTTAATTTTACTTGATTGGATGTTACCCGGTGGTTCGGGTGTGCAATTAGCTAAAAAACTAAAACAGCACGAGTATACGCGGGATATCCCAATCATTATGTTGACTGCTCGTGGTGAGGAAGAAGATAAGGTACGGGGTTTAGAAGCAGGGGCAGATGATTATGTTACTAAACCTTTTTCTCCTAAAGAGCTTATTGCTAGAGTCAAGGCAGTAATACGCCGTGTGACGCCTACGTCAAGTGAGGATATTATTGAATATCAGGGGCTTAAGTTGGATCCTGTGTCACATCGTGTTACCGCGAACGATGCACCACTAGACATGGGCCCGACAGAATTTAAACTCCTACACTTTTTTATGACCCATGCAGAGCGGGTTTATAGCCGCGAGCAACTGTTAGATAACGTGTGGGGCACCAACGTTTATGTAGAAGACCGCACCGTTGATGTGCATATCAGGCGCTTAAGAAAAGCCATATCAGATTTTGGTCACGACAACATGATCCAAACTGTTCGCGGTGCGGGATATCGTTTTTCCACAAAAGTGTAATAGTTCTCTGGCATACTAAGCCAAATATGACAGGCTTAGCCGCCTAACCAAGGAGACGTCGTTAACGATGGAAAAACCGTATCTATGGCTATTCAATATAGTCGCAATATTTGCGCTTTTTGCCTTAGTTGGTGCAGTTGGTAGCTACTTCTCCCATTTTTGGCTGAGTATCAGTCTGCTTGCTTTAGCGATAGTAGCGTGGCAAAGCTGGTTGTTGTTTCAGTTAAATTTGTGGGTTTGGCACAGTAAAAAAATGTCGCCTATTACCACCTTTGGTATTTTTGGTCAGCTCTATCAAGGTATCCACGCTAATCAGTTGAAAAGCCGTCGCAAGCGTAAGCAATTAAGCCGAATAATTAGTTCATATAAAGCGGGTTCTGAAGCTCTGCCAGATGCCGTGGTGATTATTGATCATGACAGTAAAATTGTGTGGTGTAATCGCTTGGCTCGCATTGAGCTAGGTTTAACCTGGCCAGAAAAACAAGCTGGCAGTATTGTTGAAGCGATTAATCGACCTGACTTTACGACCTTTATTACTGGCAAGCGTTTTGATAGCCCTTTAGAGATTCCGTCTCCAGCCAACGGGCAGAAAATATTAGAGTTTAGGGTGGTCCCCTTCGTCGACAATAACTTGATGTTATTGATCCGCGATGTGACTCGCTTGAGTCAGATTGAAAAAATGCGCAAAGATTTTGTTGCAAACGTGTCTCATGAGCTAAGAACACCGCTAACCGTTATTAATGGCTATTTAGAAATGTTGCCTGATGCGGCAGATATGCCACCGCTAATGATGAACAAAGCCATCACAGAGATGCGCACTCAGTCAATCCGTATGCAAACGTTAATTGAAGAGTTATTGCAACTGTCGCGCATTGAAGCGAGCAATGAGCGAACCTTCGATAAGTTAGTGAATGTGCCCCAACTGCTCTGGCAAATTCAATCAGAGGCCCAAGCGCTAAATCGAGATAAACAGCATAAATTGTTTTTTGATATTTCCCCGCGCTTGCGCGTTTATGGGATTGAGTCGGAGTTACGCAGTGCTTTTTCAAATTTAATCTTTAACGCTATTCATTACACGCCAGACAAAGGGGTGATCGAGGTGAAATGGCATGTAAACCAAAACAGTGCACGATTCAGCGTCAAAGATAACGGTGATGGTATTGCTGCTCAGGATATCTCTCGTATTACCGAACGGTTTTATCGCGTTGACAAAGCGCGCTCACGTAAAACAGGTGGCTCTGGTTTAGGATTGTCTATTGTTAAGCATGTGCTGACTCATCACAATTCAAACCTAAAAATTGCTAGTGCTATTGGCGTGGGTAGTGATTTTTCATGTGAGTTTTCTGCTGAATTGACTCACATCTCCAACACGTAGATGTGACATAAATGTTACCTAACAACTGGAATAATTGGATTGTTCAAAACCTCCTTCAAGGTGTGCCTGCGCCAAAGTTGTTGGCCACTTTGTTAGATAACGGTTTTAACTATGAAGATTGTAAAAAAGCCCTTGGCGCCAATCTACCTGCACAACACACTTTTTTTAAAGACCGCGGATTTTATCAGTCGGTTGCCAAGCCTGGCATCTATCAACACCTTGGGCAAATACATGCCATTGAGGTTGAACAAGAGCGGGCGCAACTTATTCAAATTGATGATTTTTTAACAGGCCACGAATGCCAAGAGATTATCAATCTTGTCAAAGGCAAATTACGACCATCAACGGTAACCCAACCAAAAGACGGTGAAGAGGTAAGAACTTCAACCACCTGTGATTTGGCTTTAGTTGGGCAGGGCATCGTTAAGCAACTAGAACAAAAAATACTCAGTACGCTGGCACCTTCCGTCGGAAACGGTGAGTTAATTCAAGCGCAACATTATGCGCTCGGGCAGCAATTCAAGTCTCACACTGATTATTTCGAACCGGGTACTCAAGAGTATCTTAAGTTTGCCAAACAAAAGGGGCAGCGCACTTGGACCTTCATGGTCTATCTCAATCAAGAATGCGAGGGAGGGCAAACCGAATTTCCCTTGTTACAACGTTCGTTTAAGCCAACTCAAGGCAGGGCTCTGCTGTGGAATAACGTGACAAAAACCGGTCATCCCAATCCTAATACCCTACATCATTCGCTGCCAATTACCGAGGGCGAAAAGATGGTCATCACTAAATGGTTTAGAGAGCACTAAGGGGCTCCGTCCAACCCATTCTCTGAGTTTTACAGTCAAATATTAAAGTTTTGTGACGCTGATTATATGTAACAAAACTGTCACACCCTTTGTTTACCCTTTGCGGCGTTTTCATAACTAATAACTTGACTCGCATTCGGAGAGCACAATGGAACTTAAACGCATATTCAAGGCTAGCGCGATTGCAACAGCATTAATTTTGGCTGGCTGTGGCGGTGATATCAATATTACTGAAGGTAACATCGATAACAGTGTGACCAACAACAACACTGGTGGTTCGACTCCCACGCCTACTCCGACTCCAACAGAAACATTGCCAGGTGAGAGCAGTACTTTCCTTTCGACTCAAGTATCAGCCGCGCTTGGGCAAACGGTTGAGGTTCGCACACTGTCTGGTCGCCTAACTGATTCAATGGCCGATAGCAGCGGAAAAATCACCTTAACAAGCGACACCGTATGGGCGCTTGAAGGTGCCGTATTTGTTGGTAACGATAAAGCAGACAGTGTGACCTTAGCTATTGAGCCGGGCACCATTATTTTTGGCCGTAACGGCAGTGATTACCTAGTGGTAAGCCGTGATTCTAAAATTGAAGCACAAGGCACCGCTGCAGCTCCCATTATCATGACCTCCTATTCTGATGTGATAGGCGACCAAGTTGGTGCAGGTCAATGGGGGGGGATGGTGTTGTTGGGCAACGCTAAGTCTAACAAATGCCCTGCAACAGGTGATTGTGCTTTGCAAGTTGAGGGTGTTGAAGAAGGTGCCGTTTTCGGTGGCACGGATGACACAGATAACTCAGGTGTTCTGAAATACGTGGTGGTTAAATATGCAGGCTTTGAAATCGCGCCTGACAACGAATTAAACGGCATTACTTTTGGTGGTGTGGGGTCAGGTACTGAAGTGGATTATATCCAAGTTCATGCTAACGCTGATGACGGTATCGAGTTTTTTGGTGGCGCAGTGAATCTTAAACACGTGGTGTTAACCAGCAACCAAGACGACAGCGTTGACTGGGACAATGGCTTTCGCGGTAAACTTCAATATGTGTATGTTGAGCAAGATAAGTCATCTGGTGATGCCAACCGTGGTATCGAAGGTGACAATGACGGCTCAACGCCTGATGCAGAGCCGCAATCAAATCCCATGATTGCTAACATGACCATCATCGGTAATAACTTTGACGGTGAAGATGATTCCGAAGGCGTTTATTTACGTGAAGGCTCAGGGGCACAAATTTACAATATGGTTGTCACTGGTCCTGCTGGTATGGGTGAGTGTTTTGAAGTTGAAAATTCAACTGAATCACAAGCTAACTTGGCTGATAGCACCATCACTATGTCTAACTCAGTGTTGGGCTGTACCAATGATGAAAACTTTAAGTTTGATGCCACTGGTGTAGACCTCGAAAACTGGTTCTTAAACACTCAAACGGGCAATCGCGTTGCTGCACCCATGCTCAATGCAGACGGCACGCCAATGGCGGGCTCGCCATTATTAACCGGCGCTGCTGATGCTTCTGCGGTGGATACATTCTTTGATGCGACTGATTATATCGGTGCGGTTAAATCAGGTAGCGACTGGCGTGACGGCTGGGCCTTTGGGTTTGGTGGCGGCGATATCAAAGTAGTACAAAGCACCTCTGGCTGCCCAAGTGGCACGATCTCTATCGCCGAGGCTGATGGTACAACGACCACTTGTGAAGTGTCTGGCCGTATTACTGCTGATTTACATTTAACGTCAGGCAACCTGTATGCCTTATCTGGTGCTGTTTTTATCGGTAACGATAATGCTGATAGTGCTACGTTAACAATTGATGCTGGTGTGACGTTGTACGGCGCATCAGGCAACGATTACTTAGTAGTAAGCCGAGGCTCTAAAATTAGCGCGATAGGGACTGCGGCCGCGCCAATTACCTTCACCTCTATTCAAGATGTGCAGGGTTTGAATACTGCTGCTGGTCAATGGGGTGGGGTGGTATTGCTGGGTAATGCACCTTCAAACAAATGTCCAGCTACTGGTGCATGTGCGCTTCAAGTTGAAGGTGTACAAGAAGGGGCGGTATTTGGTGGAACAAATGAAACGGATAACTCTGGCACCTTAAACTACGTTCGTGTTATGAACGGTGGTTACGAGATTGCGCCTGACAACGAGTTAAATGGTATTACCTTTGCCGGTGTGGGCTCGGGTACTGCAGTTGACTACATCCAAATTCACCAAAATGCCGACGATGGAGTTGAGTTCTTTGGTGGTAATGTTGATGTTAAACATTTAGTACTGACGGCTAACCAAGACGACAACATTGACTGGGACAACGGCTACCGTGGTCGAATTCAATACGTGCTAATTCGTCAAGCGCAAGATAATAGCGACGCCAACCGTGGTATTGAAGCCGACAACGACGGCTCTACACCCGATGCACAACCCCAATCTAATCCTACTGTTGCCAACGTAACCATTATCGGTAATACCTTTGACGGTGAAGATGATTCTGAAGGTGTGTACTTACGTGAAGGGACTGGCGCTCAATTAGCTAACTTCATTATCACCGGTCCTACTGGTATGGGGGAATGTTTTGAAGTAGAAAACTCTGCTGAAAGCCAAACGAACTTGGGTGATGGCACAATTACCTTCACTCATTCAGTGGTGGCCTGTGGTGAAAACTTTAAAAATGACACCGGTGCGGTTGACCTTGAAAACTGGTTTTTGAGTGTTCAAGCGGGTAATGCTGTTGCTGCTAACAGCGCTGCAGTGCTTAACGGCATCTTCTCTATCAGCACGGTAACGCCAAAAGACTTCTCTGGCGAAACGTTCTTTGACAACACCGACTTTATCGGTGCAGTAAAAGAAGGTGATAACTGGACTGCTGGCTGGACAGTGGGTCTAGAGTAACCATCCATATTAACTTTCGAATGCGCTACGAGTACGTAGCGCATTTTTGTGTAAGTAGAGACCGCAAGAACCCTTAATTATTGACGGTTTCACCTTTGCTTGTTTTAAGAGGTTAATAATGAAATCACCTGTGCAAAAGTTCCCGTTAAGATGTTTGTCAATGGCCGTTGTTGCTGCCATGACCTTACATGCACCTGTTTATGCTCAGGAACAAGACGAAGAACAGGTATTAGACGAAGTAGTTACAACGGGTACGCGCCTAAAAGGCACCGCGACTGCGGTACTACAAGAAAGAAAAAATCAGGCTTTTGTTGCTGACATCCTAGGTGCTGAGCAAATATCCAGAACCGGTGACAGCGACGCGGCATCAGCCCTTAGACGCGTGACAGGCTTAACCCTCGTTGACGGTAAGTTTATTTATGTTCGTGGTTTAGGTGAACGCTACTCAAGTACCCAGCTCAATGGTTCTGCGGTGCCGAGTCCCGACCCCTCACGTTCGGTTATTCCATTGGATTTATTTCCTTCGGATATTATCGAGTCATTATCAGTGCAAAAATCATTTTCGCCTTCCATGCCTGCAGCCTTTGGTGGGGGTAATGTTGATATTCGCCTAAAAACTATCCCTAGTGATTTTGTGTTTAATATGACAGGAAGTCTTGGCGGAAATAGCGAAAACTTTGATGACGCCCTTCAATACAACGGCGGCAGTGATGATTGGTTTGGTAAAGATGATGGAACGCGTGCTGCGCCGCAAGAATTTGAGGTGCTGTGGCAAAACAAACAATTTTTTAATCGTGAGTTGGGCACCACCGAAGCCAAAGAACTCTTAAAAACCTTAAATCGTGATGTAGATCCGCATATGTCATCTGTTGATCCTGATTTTGGTTTAAATATGACATTAGGTAATATTTACGACTTTAATCAAGATATTAGCTACGGCTTTTTAATGACCGCTGGTTACGACAACAGCTGGAGTGTTGCCGATGAATTCATCGGTGAAGATGCCCAGCGCAACGGTGAAGAAATTCGCTTAGTCCGCTTTTTTGATGAAGTACAAAGTACCGAACACTCCGTTAAATGGTCAGGCATGTTTAACTTCGGTATTGATTACAACAAACAACATCGCATTGATGTTAGCCAAGTCATACTTAATGATACCGTTGACGAAATCAGAGAAAAAATCGGTAACTCAAATAATATTCAATTGAGTGATGGCCAGCGAATTCGTGATATCGAAACGGTTTACGAAGAGCGCCGACTTTACACCACACAGGTAAAAGGCACACACACCTTTACCGCGCTTAACTTTTTAGCCTTTGACTGGCGCTATTCACTGGGGCGCTCTGCTCGTTATGCACCTGCAAATGTCGATGTGCGCTTTATTTTGACTGACGCAAATGGTGATGGTTTGTATGACAAAGTCAACGAAAGCAGCTTAACGAACGCTAAAACCGCCGCCCGTTATCAGTTTCAAGACTTAAACGACCGGGTTGAAAACGCGGGCTGGAATATGAGTTATCCACTGACCCTCGATAAATGGGAAGTAGAGCTAAAAACCGGTGCAGATTTTGTGTCTAAGTCGCGTACTGCAGACAACCGCCGATTTGATGTTAATACCCGTGGTTTTGCTGACAGTTCAGTGCTGGTGGGCTCATCCCTTAACGACATTCTTGGTGATGACGTACTGGATGCTGCCGCGCTAAATTCAACGCCGTTAATCTCGAATACTACTATTGATGGTGATGATTACGCAGCCGCGCAAAAGGTTGACGCGTACTACCTTGAAGCCGATTTGTTTTATAACAATCAATGGCGCATCAGTGGTGGTTTTCGCTGGGAAGACTTTCGTCAAGCTGTTGTGCCTTTTAGGCCCAGCTCAAACCAAATCGATATCGATGAAACCGATCCCGATGCCTTATCCAAGCTGACATTTCAAGAAGACGATATTTATGCCGCAGTAGCCCTGACCTACTTAATGAGCGATACAATGCAATTTAGGTTTAGTTATGGCGATACCGTAGTACGTCCTGATTTGCGTGAAGTGTCGAACTCTACCTACATTGATCCCTTAACTGACTCGCCAGTGCAAGGCACTCCGGGCCTGCGAACCACAGCGATGAAAAATTACGATGCGCGTTGGGAATGGTATCTCGATCAAGGCGATAACGTATCGGTTGGTTTGTTTTATAAAGACATGGCCTCACCCATTGAATCGGTGCAGTCACCTTCACAAGATGGTCCACCGTTAATTCGTATTGCAAACGCTGAAACGGGCGAATTAACAGGTATCGAAGTTGAGTTTTTGAAAGGCTTAGGCTTTTTAGGTGGTGAAGTTTGGAACAGCATTTTTGTGTCAGGAAACGTCACGTTATCTGATTCGAAAATCGTTTTGGATCGTCAAAACATCGTTGAACAAACAGGGGTATCTGCTGCCATTACAAATTTAGAACGCCGTTTAACCGGTCACTCTAAGTATGTGGCTAACTTACAGGTGGGTTACGATGCGCCAAACGGAAATCACTCTGCTTCGCTGGTGTACAACGTGTTTGGTGATCGAATCTTAATCCCTGGTATCGACGGCTTTGATGACAGCTATGAAGCCCCTTTCCATTCAATTGATTTGGTTTACACCTATTACCCTGATTTTAATTCAACGGTAAAGGTAAAAGTCCAAAATGTATTGGATGAACAACGGGAACTTGAGTTTGAAAACACCTTGTTTCGTTCTGAAACAAAAGGAATCGGTTTTAGCCTGTCATATAAACACGAGTTTTAATTGTCATAAAAGTTTAACAAGAGCCGTGCAAGCGGCTCTTGTTGCCGCTTTGCTTCAAATTAGCCATGGGCTTTATGTCAGTCCTGTAATATTTTTGTCACACATTCCTATTATTCTTCGCGCAGTTTTATTGGAGCAGCATCACGCTGTAAAATTAATGTAGGGTTTTAAGAATGAAACGAGTGAGCATATTCACCGGTAAGTTTCGGGCGACAATGGTTGCCGTTACTGTGGCTTCGGCTTTTACCGCTAGTACCAGCTTTGCGCAGGAAGATAACGACCTTAAGCCTGCCGTTAAAACCGCAACTCAAATCAACGAGTCAGCGGCGAATTCTCAGGTCAAAGTGAATAATCTGACTGACCAAATCGACAGCAAATTACAGCAATTTAAAACCATCAATAAAGAAATTGAAGGCTTAGACGTTTACAACAGCCAGTTGCGTAAGCAAATCGCCAATCAAGTGCAAGAAATGGCAGATTTGAACCGCTCCATTGATGATGTCAGTGTTATTGAGCGTCAAATTACGCCTCTTATGATACGCATGATTGATGGCCTTGAGCAGTTTGTTGCCTTAGATGTGCCATTTTTGCAAGAAGAGCGCAGCAATCGTATCACCGACTTAAAAAATATGATGGATCGTGCTGACGTTGCCCCCTCTGAAAAGTTTCGTCGGGTGATGGAAGCGTATCAAGTAGAAATGGATTATGGACGCACCCTAGAAGCCTACGCAGGTTTGCACACCATTGATGGGCAAGAGCGCAACGTGGATTTTTTACGCATCGGCCGTACCGCCCTGATTTATCAAACTCGAGATGGCAGTCTACAAGGTATCTGGAACAAAGAATCTAACAAGTGGGAAGCGCTATCATCTGACTATCGCACCCAAGTGACTAAAGGTTTGCGTATGGCCAAAAAACAAATGGCGCCAGACCTGTTAATGCTTCCAGTTGCCATCACTGATTAAGAGAATGATGAACATGAAATTCACTTTTAAACACACTTGTACCTTAATTTTTGTCTCTGTTTTAAGTATGTCAACGGCCTTCGCCCAAGAGTCAAAAGCCTTGGATTTGGATGCCTTATTGAAGCAGCTCGAGCAAGGTAAATTTCAACAGAGCAAACAAAATTCAGCCCGTGAGCAAGCATTCACCCAAAAGCGCGCTGAGCAAGAACAGATGCTCAAGTCAGCTGGTGCGCAGCGTGATGCCGCGTTAAAAACCTCTGAAAAACTTGAAACTGAATTTGAACAAAATGAATTCAAATTGGCCGATTTAAATGGCGCTTTGGATAAACGCCTTGGTTCATTAAAAGAATTGTTTGGCGTACTGCAGCAGATTGCGGGTGACACCAAAAACAAATTTTCAAACTCGGTTATTTCAGCGCAAATTGAGGGCCGTTCTGCGTTTTTAGATGGCCTAGCCCAGTCAATGGGTACCAGCTCTAAATTAGCATCCATTGAAGAAATCGAACGTGTGTGGTTTGAAATTCAACGTGAAATGACTGAATCTGGCAAAGTCACTCGCTTTAACCGCGATGTGGTTGAGGCCGGTGGCGCCAAAGTCAATAAAGAAATCGTGCGAGTTGGGCCATTTGCTTTAGTTGCTGATGGTAAATACCTCGATTACGAAGGCGAAACGGGAACGGTAAATGAACTGATTCGTCAACCCGCTGACCGTTACTTAGATAGCGCCGCAGCCTTACAAAAGTCAAATGGTGAGTTAGTGCAATTTGGTTTAGACCCTACCGGTGGCTCGATCCTTGGCTTATTAGTACAAGCGCCAAGCTTAGAAGAACGTGTGCATCAAGGTGAGCTTGTGGGTTATATCATCATTGCCGTCGGTGCTGTGGGTATATTGGTCGCGTTTTGGCGTTTCTTTGTGCTAAGCAGCATTACTGCCAAAGTGAACCGCCAATTAAAATCTGACACCTTTAAGAGTAATAACCCGCTTGGCCGCGTTATGCAGGTCAAAGACAAGTATCCCGATGTTGATACAGAGGTGCTCGAGCTGCATTTAACCGAAGCTATTTTAGGCGAAGTACCAAAATTAGGTCGCTTCTTGACCTTAGTAAAAATGATTTCGGTCGTCGCTCCTTTAGGTGGCTTGTTAGGCACAGTGACCGGTATGATCGTGACTTTCCAGCAGATTACTTTATTTGGTACCGGTGACCCCAAAATCATGGCGGGTGGTATTTCATCAGCACTTATTACCACCGTACTGGGTTTGGTGGTGGCTATTCCTACTACCTTGCTTTACGCATTATTAAGCACTCAAAGCAAAAACATCGTGATGATTTTGCAAGAACAAGCCGCAGGCGTTATTGCCGAGCGCGCTGAAAGACACGCTAAAGCAAAGGCCTAAGACCATGTTTGTTGAGATCTTTGAATCAATCCGAGACTTCACCGAAACCGGCGGCACTGTGCTGCTGGTTATTGGTGGCCTCATCTTTGTGATGTGGATTTTGATACTGGAAAGGATCCTCTACGTGTCATTTGGTCATAAACAATTAAAACGCCAAACGATCGCACAGTGGAAAAACCGCAGCGACCGCACCTCTTGGAATGCAGAACAAATACGACAAGCGATGATTTCGCGTATCAGCCTGAAATTGCGTTTTAGTTTGCCGATCATCCAAGCCTTAGTGGCGCTTTGTCCGCTGCTCGGCTTAATGGGTACGGTCACCGGTATGATTCAAGTGTTTGATGTGATGGCCATGTCAGGTGGCGGTAACGCTCGGTCAATGGCTGCAGGTGTATCGCAAGCGACGGTGCCCACTATGGCGGGTATGGTTGGCGCTTTGTCGGGTGTATTTGCCTCAACCTGGTTAACGCGTTTAGCCAAAACTGAACGCATTCATTTAGAAGACGCATTAGAAATTCAACGCTAGCGCTGGGCGCCTGCTGAAAGGTAAATACCATGAAACAACATTTTCAAAATTTAGTAGAAGAAGAAGAAGCCACAATCGATATGACACCCATGTTGGACGTCGTATTTATCATGTTGATCTTCTTCATTGTGACGGCGTCTTTTGTCAAAGAATCGGGTATTGACGTCAATCGTCCTGAAGCAGCGACGGCAGTGAAAAAGGATCGCGCCAATATTTTGGTTGCCATCAGTGACAAAGGTGAGATCTGGATCAACAAACGGCGTATCGATGTGCGTGCGGTACAAGCCAATATTGAACGTTTAAAGGCTGAAAACCCACAAGGTTCCGTGGTGATCCAAGCAGATAGAAAAGCCAACGTTGAAACCTTAATTAAGGTGATGGATGCCTCCCGTGCAGCCGGTGTGTTTGATGTTTCTATTGCGGCACAAGAGTAGCAACACATGTTAAGACTGCTTTTATCTATTTTCCTGGCTGCGCTAATCACGCTTAGCTTGTTTTTGTTAATGCAAGCTTTGATCAAAAGCGCAGACCAAGAACTAAGCGAGCCACCCGTTGGTTCGGTGCTTGATTTTGTGCGCTTAAAACAAGAAGAAGCGGCGCAAACTAAGGATCGTAAACCCCGCAAACCACCGCCCCCAAAGGCGCCACCACCGCAAATGGAACAGCCACAGATGGAAGCAGCCAATCCCAATACTGCCACCAGTGGTATGGACTTTGGTGCTGATGTGACCGCAGATTTAGCCTTAGACGGTGGCCTGGCCTTGGACTCTGGTGACGGTGAGTATTTACCTATTGTTCGGGTTGCTGCGGTGTATCCTCGCCGAGCATTGCAACGAGGCATTGAAGGCTATGTGGATCTAGAATTTACCGTAACCAAGCAAGGCTCAGTGCGCGACCCTAAAGTGGTAGCTGCGTCGCCAGAGGGCATTTTTGAGCAAGCCGCCATGGATGCCGCCTTAAAATACAAATATAAACCTCGCGTAGTTAACGGTGATGCTGCAGAAGTGTCAGGGGTTGAAGTACGGGTTACCTTTGAGATTGGGGGTTAAGAGTCATGAATAAAGCAAAGCTAAAAAATACAGTCAAAGCCATCAGCGTTGTTATGGGATTAAGTGTGTCGATACTGGTTGCAGGGTTTTCTACGGCCTCTTTTGCCCAAGAGAACGGCAACGAACGTAAAACGCAGCGAGTACCAACCTTACGTGGCAAAGTGTATGAGCAACTTTCTCGGGCGCAAAATGCGGCTGATGCGGGTAAACCCAAAGAGGCTTTTTCAATCCTGGATGAAGTGAAAGATAAAGCCAGTTCGATGAACAGTTATGAATTGGCCATGATGTATAACTTTTATGGCTTTATTCACTACAACCTAGAGCAATTTGACGATGCCATCGCTTCGTTTGAGGAAGTGGTAAAACAACAGCCTATTCCTACCTCATTTGAACAGGCAACGTTATTTAGTCTGGCGCAATTGCATATGATGCGCGGTAACTACGATAGCACCATTGAATTTATTGAAAAATGGGAAGCGATACAAAGGCAGGTCACGCCAGGCGCTGACATACCGGCAAAAAACCTTGTTTTAAAAGCGCAGGCTATGTACCAAAAGCAAGATTATGCCAAGGCATCAACTTATATTAACGCCGCGGTTGAGCAGCAAGAAAACAGTGCAGAGGGGTTTCAGGTAGATGAAAACTGGTATGTCTTGCAGCGCGCCGTGTACTTCGAACTCAAGCAGCCAGAGAAAGTGAAAGATGTATTATTAAAGTTAGTTAAGCAGTATGAAAAGCCTGCTTATTGGATCCAGCTGGCGGGTATGTATGGTGAATTAGGTGATGAGAAACAACAACTTGCCTATATGGAAATTGCTTACCAAATGGATTACATCGCCACGGGTTCTGATATTTTTAATTTGTCTCAGTTGTATTATTACCATCAAATTCCTTTTAAAGCGGCTTTATTAATGGAAAGCGGCATGCAGCAAGGTAAATTAACCAAAGATGAGCGCAATTTAACCTTCCTTGCTCAAGCGTGGAGTTTTGCTAAAGAAAACGAAAAAGCGGTTCCGGTGATGATGGCCGCGGCGAAATTGTCAAAAGACGGTGAGCTTGATTCACAATTAGCCCAAACCTACTTGAATATGGAAAAGTGGCAATTGGCCATTGAGTCATCCCTAACTGCGCTTGAAAAGGGTAATCTACGCAATGAAGGGACAGTGCATTTAGTCTTGGGTATGGCGCATTTTAATCTGGGTGATTATGCCGTGGCGCTAAATGAATTAGCTGAAGCAGAAAAGCACACGAGTAGCCGAGGTATGGCCAAGCAATGGCTTAAGTTTGTGCAAACGGAACAGGCCAGCACTGAGCGCTTACAAGCTCAACTGGGGAGCTCGGAACCCAGCGGCAACACCTATTTGCCCTAACTAAAAAGTCAAGGATACAAAAGCAGCTTCGGCTGCTTTTTTCGTATTGGTCAAGTGGCGCGATAGGCGCTAATAAACAAAGCCTGCTCACATTTTAGAGGGGCTTACGTCGCGATTTCTTATAATACTTGTGTACGGGCGAGGGTAACTAGGGGCCGTTTACTATCCTGTTACGTGCAGTTTGAACCCTAAACATCATTTTCTAAGCTCAAGGTCATATTTTTATTTATCTTGATATTGTTATGTTATAACATTTCTTTATGGTTGGTTTTTAGGAGCTAGAAAGTGAAGTTATATAACAAGGTGATCGTCACAACACTGAGTATTGCAGGGACAAGTGTTTCATTCTCCCTTGTTGCAGGGCCAAAAGAAGGCGAGGCTGACCTTGGTTCAGCTCCCATTGAAAAGATAGAAGTAGTGCAGCACAGACAACCTTTTCGAGGGGATATTCCACTAAAGGAATTACCTCAATCGATACAAACTATCTCGAGCGAACGGCTGCTTGATGCAGGCATCACTGACTTTCAGTCATCACTCAGCTTGAGTAGTGGTATCGCAGCGCAAAACTCCTTTGGTGGCTTGTGGGACAGTTTTGCCATTCGTGGTTTTGCCGGTGATGAAAATTTGCCCAGCGGCTACTTAATCAATGGTTTTAGTGCTGGTCGGGGATTTAGTGGTCGTCGAGACACGTCAAATATTCAAAGTATTGAAATACTAAAAGGGCCAGGCTCGGCTCTATACGGCCGCAGTGAACCTGGTGGCACCATCAATATACTCACAAAAAAGCCCGTTTTCAGTGAGCAGGGTTATTTACAAGCTTCAGTGGCAAGTTATGATAACTATCGTGTAGAAGGCGATTATTCCAACGCGTTAAATGAGCAACTTGCCTACAGAGTAAATGGCGCTTACAAAGACGCAGACAGCTTTAGAGACACGATAGACAGCCAAAGCTTATCTTTGACACCTTCCATATTATTCAAACTTTCCGACACCTTGCAGCTAAATTATGAGCTAGAGTTTTTGGACCAAGAAACCCCATTTGATCGTGGTATTGTGGTGCTGAACAACGACTTTGATACAGTGCCCCGAGAGCGATTTTTTGGTGAGCCAAATGACGGCCCTATGCAAGTAAAAGCCCTTGGCCACCAACTCACCTTTGAGCAAAAATTCAATGAAAATTGGGATATGTTGTACGGTTTTGGCTATCGAACTTCATCATTTGACGGCTATTCCACAGAGGTCGAATTATCTACAGGCCGACAAATTCTGTATTTGGACAACAAAACGGTTTCTCGCCAGAGACGATACCGAGATTACGATGCAAGGGATTCATCCGCCCGTTTCGAACTCAGTGGGCATATTCAAACAGGGGAACTTTTACATCATGTGCTCATTGGTGCAGATGCCTATGATTATAGCCTCGATCAAATTCAACAGCGCTGGCGCAGTACCTGGGGGGGACAAGATAGCACTTACTCTGTTAACCTTAATTCTCCTGTTTACGGACAGGCTCAGCCTGAGGTAAGCCCCAACACCGATAGGCAAGAAAAACAAAGTGCATTTGGCGTTTACCTGCAAGATCAAATTGACCTAAGTGCCCATTGGAAAATGTTGGTGGGCTTTCGTTTTGACAAATTTGAGCAAAATCTGCTTGATCGTTTACATGCGAGCAAAGAGGCGCAATCGCAAACTGCCACCAGTCCAAGATTGGGGCTAGTTTATCAAGCCTCAGCAAGCTATTCCCTGTACTTGAGTTACTCTGAGGGTTTTAGACCCAATTCCGGCACTACTTCTGAAGGTAAGGCGTTTAAACCCGAACACAGTCAATCCTATGAAGCAGGGATTAAATTTGGCGACGATGCAACAGGTTTCAGCGGCACGTTTGCGATGTTCAAAGCGCAAAAATCTAATATATTAACTGCTGAGCCTAATGGTAGTGGCGAGTCTTTTGCCCTTGGAGAAGCACAAAGTCAAGGGCTTGAACTTGACTTGCAAGCCGCCTTAGGCGCTGATACCAGTTTACACTTTGCGTATGCGTACACAGATGCTCAAACAGGTAACGACATGGTGAATTTGGACTGGGGTGTCACGATTCCTAGAGGGAGTCAGTTAATTAATATTCCTAAAAATAGCGCCAACTTAACCTTGCAACACTTTACTCAACTGGGCGGCTACTACGCTAAAATCGGCACAAGTGTCAATTATGTAGGTGAACGTTTAGGTGACACTATCGAGCCGAACTACATCTTACCTAACTACACAACAGTGGGTGTTTTTACCTCGCTTAATATAAGCAATAATTTGGTGGCAAGTGTCAATATAGATAATCTATTTGATGCAGAATACTTCGTTAGCTCTTACTCAGCCTTGTGGACCATGCCGGGCACTGCACGCACGATTCAAGCCAGTCTTCGTTATGAGTTTTAATGCTCTTTGTGGATGACATTTGTTAAATGCAAAGTGGTCGGGTAGTGGCCGCTTTGCGTATTCTATTTAGGTTAATTTATGGATATATCGCTGCAACTTACTCAAGAAAATATCAAAAAACGTATAGCCTCTATCGATATTGTTAGAGGCTTGGTGATGCTCCTTATGTTGGTAGACCATGTTCGAGAGCGTTTTTTTTATCATCAACAAGTGTCTGATCCAATGGAACTAGATACTACCAGTCCTCAACTGTTTTTCACTCGCTTATCGGCGCATTTTTGTGCCCCAGTTTTTGTGTTTTTAAGCGGATTGTCAGCGTGGTTATACGCTCATCCTGCCAATAAGCCTCAACGTTCACCTCGTGGATTTTTATTTAAACGGGGTGTGTTTATCATCTTTATTGAAATAGCTGTCATCAATTGGTTGTGGATGGGCAGCTATGAGACGTTATGGCTACAAGTTATGTGGGCTATCGGGATAAGTATGCTGGTTCTATCTTTAGCGAGTGCTTTACCTTACAAACTTATTCTCGCTATTGGCTTACTCATCGTGGCAGGGCACAACGCGCTAAGCACTATTCATTTTGCACCCAATGAGTGGGGATACACGATTTGGACTATTTTGCACGATCGCGGTTTTATCTACACCAGTGAGCATTTTAAAATAAAAGCCTCGTACCCTGTGTTACCGTGGATTGGGGTAATTTTGTTGGGGTATTGCATGGGGCCATTGTATTCATCTGTTGTGGCTAGCGCTAAGCGAAAACGTATTTTGCTACTGGCTTTTGCTGGCGCGTGGTTTACCTTGTTAGTCTTGCGTTCATTCAATCTGTATGGTGAAACATTGCCGTGGTCGGTGAGTCTTGATCCCTTCTTAACTGTTATGTCGTTTCTCAATTACACTAAGTATCCACCGTCTTTGGATTTTATATTGCTGACCTTAGGCGGCTTGTTTCTTGCCCTGGCATTGCTAGAAAATGCAGATAATGCGTTCACCAAAGCAATTGAAACCTTTGGCTCTGCCCCAATGTTTTTCTACATTGTGCATCTATTTATTTTGCTCGTGGGATACGAAGTGTTACTTACCACACTAGGCCCTAATCAGGGCGAGTTATTTGCAGTGGATCATGTATGGCAAATTTGGCTCATTGCTATTGGCTTAGCTTTACTGCTGTTTTTGCCTACAAAAGCTTTTGCTCAATTCAAACATAGCAGTCGATCGAACTTGATTAAGTACTTTTAAGGCTGCGCCCTCAGCTCTGCGGCTTAAACGCAGAGTTGCGGCTATTTAGTTTGGTTAAGAAGATGCTGCACAATATCGCTTTTACCGGTGCGGTCTGTACAAATAGCGTAGTACCGTTCAGTAATGTCTAGAGTTTCACCAATGCAACTGACCCCATAACGCTGACTGATGTGCTCAGCAATGCTGCTTGGGGCTGCAAATACTCCGTGGCCTTCTTGACCAAACATTTTCAGCAAGGCGGTGTCGTCGAATTCGGCGACAATTCTAGGACTCATTTTTAAGCGTTCAAACCACGCTAATAAGTTGTATTTCATTGAGGATTTCTCACCCGACATCAACATGCCCGCGTGTTGGAGTGATTGCGGAAAGCCTTTGCGTAGGACTTCGGCTTGACTGTGACTGGCGAAAAAGCTTAAGCCCGACTCTCTTAGAACGTAGCCGTAGGCTTTGATATTACTGCCAGGTATTAAGTTACGATCGGCAATAATCAGGTCGAGTTTATTAATGGCTAAATCAGCACACAAGGTATCAAACTCGCCTTCCTTATAGATAAAGCGGGTTGAATCAAACTTTTTGCTGGTGGAGTGAATTAAGTCAAATGCCAATACTTTAGGCACAGCATCAGTAATGCCTATGGTAAAAGTACGCATGCGTTGCTCGCGTTTTTCTAGCAACATATCTAGTAACTCATGGCCTGAGGCAAAAATCTCTTCTGCGTATTCATACGCGACTTTTCCTAGCGAATTAAGAAACAATCGCTTGCCTATTCGATCAAATAAGGCGGTTCCCAAATAGCTTTCAAAGGTACTAATTTGACCGCTAACCGTTTGCGGTGTGACATGCAGCACTTCTGCCGCTTTAGCCACACTGCCTTCTCTAGCGGTCACAAAAAAGTAGTACAAATGATGGTAATTGAGCTGCGCCATTTTAGTCAGATATTTCCGATGTAATCGTAAGTTATAATCGACTATATCTTATATTGACGTCATGGCAAGCTTGCCTCCAAATTATATTGCGCTTCACAGGAGTTAGGTTTTATGGGGCATTCGATTACGGCATTGTTTAAACATGAAGCCGCTGGTGGGGTTATTCTTGTCGCGGCGGCTTTGTTTGCGCTCATTATTGCAAACAGCCCTGCCTTTGGCTTATACCAGATGGTATTTGACATGCCAGTCACCATTAGTATTGGTGCCTTTAGTATCGATAAACCCATGCTGTTGTGGATCAATGACGGCTTAATGGCCATCTTTTTCTTTTTAATTGGTTTGGAAGTCAAGCGAGAAGTGCTTGACGGCCACTTAAGTTCGCCACAAAAAGTTGCCTTGCCCGCCATCGCCGCAATTGCAGGTATTATGGTGCCCGCTTTATTTTATGCCGCGTTTAACTATCACGACGCGGTTACCTTTAAAGGTTGGGCAGTGCCTGCGGCCACTGACATTGCTTTTGCCTTAGGTGTATTTAGCTTATTTGGTCGAGCCTTACCTATTACCCTTAAATTATTCCTTCTATCGGTAGCCATTTTTGATGATATCGGCGCCATCATTATTATTGCGCTTTTCTACTCAGCTGATATGTCATTGCTCTCTCTAAGTGTTGGTTTAGCGGGCCTATGTATTCTGTTTTTATTAAATCGTTTCAATGTTGCAAAACCTGCCGCTTATTTAGTAGTGGGCGTTGTCGTGTGGGCGGCAGTCTTAAAGTCTGGAGTGCACGCTACCTTAGCTGGTTTCGCTATTGCGTGGTTTATTCCTTTGAAGCCCACTTTTGATGGCTCAACTCAAAGCTCAAGCTCTATGTTGCTAAAATTAGAAGAGGGTTTGCATACCTGGGTGGCCTTTTTAATTTTACCCGTGTTTGCCTTTGCTAACGCAGGGGTGAGGTTTATTGATGCAGACGTTATTTTAATGCCAGTGGTCATCGGCATCATCGCAGGTCTATTTGTGGGTAAGCAGTTGGGTATTTTCGGCGCCTGTTGGTTAGCCGTAAAACTCGGTGTGGCTAAATTGCCCGCGGGCGTTACGTGGTTGCAGGTGTATGCGGTGTCTATCTTGTGCGGTATCGGTTTTACCATGAGTTTGTTTGTAGGCTCTTTGGCTTTTGAGGGCTACAGCTCTGAATATCTCGATAGTGTCAAAATAGGGGTGTTGAGTGCGTCCTTACTCTCAGCGTGTTTGGGTGCTGTGATCATATCATTGGCCCGCAAAAAGCAGGAGCAGTAAGCTGCAATATAGAACGATTTCTAGAAACTTTGTTTTTTAACTGAAAGAGGGTGTTGTTATGCAATTAAATATTCAGGCACAAAATCTAAATATCAGTGAGCAATTGAAGGAAGAATTTAACCAAAGAGTTACTGCTATTTTCGAGCGAACTCAGCAAAAAATCCGGAAGGTTAGCGTCATTTTCAGTGATGTAAACGGCCCTAAAGGAGGTGAAGATAAGCAGTGTCGTGTGCAACTTGTTTTGTTTGGTTTACCTACGGTCAATGTGGTTGCTAAACAAGCCAATTTGCACAAGGCTTTAGCAAGAGCGCTAAGTGTAGCTAAGCGCACTCTTAGACGGCGTTACAACAAACTGCGCAAAGTCGAGCATGTCTCTGTGCGGCAATTATCTCATGGCGAATTAAGTTTAATTTTAGATCAATCTGGAGTGTCATATGTCTAGTCAAATGCAATTTTCTCACACTGCTACTGGTAGAGTGGAGGTAGGCAGCGTCAACAAGGTGCTGCGTAATACCTACGCTTTATTAGCAATGACCTTATTGTTTAGTGGTCTTACGGCGAGTTTGGCGGTAGTTTTGAATATGCCACCACTGGGCCTATTACTTACATTGGGTGGGTATTTCGGCCTGTTGTTTTTGACCCATAAAACCCAAAACTCTGCCGCTGGTCTCCTTAGTGTCTTTGCGTTGACAGGATTTATGGGGCTTACGTTAGGGCCATTATTAAGCGCTTATTGGGCTGGGGCGCCTACTGTAGTGATTAAAGCAGCGGTAACAACAGCTGTGGTGTTTGTTGGTCTATCAGCTTATGCCGTCTTTAGTAAGCGAGACTTTTCCTTTTTACGTAGCTTTTTGGTGGTTGGCATCATCGTTGGTTTTATATTGGGCCTGACTGCCTTCTTTATGGAATCAAGCGCTTTATCATTGGCGGTTTCAGCGATGTTTGTGCTGCTGATGTCTGGCTTAATCTTGTATGAAACCAACAACATAATAAAAGGCGGCGAAACCAATTATATTATGGCTACGGTTAGTCTTTTTGTGGCTATTTTTAATTTGTTTACTAGCTTATTGCATCTACTTGGTGCCAGTGGTGACTCAGAGTAAGGATGCTTTTCACGACAAGGCGAATGCTATCAATTCTGAAGTATCTCGCTCGTCATGACACATTAAAAGTGGATAAGCTATTTCCCCCAAGGTGCATTAATATTCAATAAACCCACTCAGTAGTGGGTTTATTGTTTGTCTGCCT
>NZ_JANQVQ010000003.1 GCF_030730205.1 Paraglaciecola sp. | reverse complement strand
GAGTTAAGTAGGACGTATTAAACACCCAATATTACTAAGTTTTTGGACATGAAGGGGTAAAGATGATAATTGAAAAAATGATTAAACTTAAATTTATGATTTGATAGTAGGGGTACACTAAATACATTCTGGGGGCTTGTGTACATTACTACATAAAAGAAATGGTGCCCGGAGCCAGACTTGAACTGGCACGACCTTACGATCGAGGGATTTTAAATCCCTTGTGTCTACCGATTTCACCACCCGGGCATGGGATACTTGCTCTAAGCAAGTTGGTGTTATTTAGCGTTATGGAGGCGGAACCCGGAGTCGAACCGAGATCCACGGATTTGCAATCCGCTGCATAGCCATTCTGCCATTCCGCCAAATTTTACTATTTCAAATTTGGAGTATCATATTAATGTAAACTAAAGCATTGATAAAATGCTGAGCAACCTTAATGAACCTCTGGCAATAATAACTTTTATTATTACTTTTACAAATTTGGAGCGGGAAACGAGATTCGAACTCGCGACCCCAACCTTGGCAAGGTTGTGCTCTACCACTGAGCTATTCCCGCTTTGCTCGATTTAGAACTCTCATTAACAGTGACTTTTAAGCCCTTGTTGATAAGCTTGTGTGCTCCTCATCAATCAATGGCGTGCATTCTACATTCAAAGTCTAATGTGTCAACCACAAAAATATCGATTTTTAACTGACTGCTTATTTTTTGTCATAAACGGACTATTTTCGTTCAATAACACCCGTATTTTATAAAAATACTTAATTCTTTTTTAAATCTTTCCATGCTGCAAGGGTGTAAATTACCATCGACCACAGTGATAAAATTGCGGCGATGTACAATAAAATATATCCCAAGGTCACCCAATAAATGGGAATACCCATAAAAGATTGCATTTCGGACAATAAGCCGATGAGCGCTAACATTTGCGCCATGGTTTTTGCTTTACCCGTAAACGACACTTTTACTAGTTCATGTTTACCTTGTTGGCCCATCCATTCACGTAATGCTGAAATATAGACTTCTCGAGCCAACAATAATATTGCCGGGATGGTAATCCAAATATCTGCATAAGTGTGGGTAATAAGGAGTAATGCCGTGGCAACAATGAGTTTATCCGCCACTGGATCTAAAAATGCGCCAAAGGGCGTTGTTTGTTCTAATTTTCGGGCAAGGTAGCCATCAAACCAATCAGTAATCGCTGCAAACCAAAATATAAACGCACCAGCTTGATGCGCCCATTTCCAATCTAAAAAATACACAACGACAAAAACAGGGATTAATAAAACTCGAACAACGGTAATAATATTGGGAATGGTCCACATGGGGTTATTATTCACTCTAATTTTTTAACTTTATAAATTCAACGACACTTTCTACCTCTATATAGCCAGCGCTACAAGCTTAATTTAACACACAATTAATGATGTAGATGGTCGTAGATTGTCTCAGCTAAATCTTCGCTAATGCCAGGAACCTTTGCAAGTTCATCTTTACTTGCTTGCAGTATACCCTGAAGCCCCCCCATGTATTTGAGTAAACTTTGTCTTTTCTTTGCACCTATTCCTGGAATGGATTCAAGCTTAGAGGTGTTTTTATCTTTTTGGCGGCGCTCTCGATGGCCGGTAATAGCAAAGCGATGAGCTTCATCACGAATATGTTGAATAAGATGTAGCGCAATGGAATCGCCGGCCATGGGGATAGTTTGATGACTACCTGCCAATATAAGCGTTTCTAATCCCGCTTTACGACTCGTGCCTTTGGCCACACCTATCAATAAGGGTGTTTTGGCATGCGTCCAATTTTCAAAATAATCCTCAGCCTGCGCTAATTGTCCTTTGCCCCCATCGATAAATAGAATATCAGGGATTTTTGTTTCGTCTTTTACGTCACGATAACGCCGCGCTAAGGCTTGCGCCATTGCCGCATAATCATCACCCGGTGTTATCCCTTCAATATTGTATCGACGGTAATCGGTTTTATAAGGACCATCACGATTAAATACTACACAGGAGGCAACCGTTAGTTGACCTGAGGTGTGGCTAATATCAAAACATTCCATTCGCTGTATGGGCTGCTCAAATTCAAGTATTTGCTCAAGCTCCACAAAACGTGCATGAACCGACTTCTGCTGGGTCTGTTTAGCAATTAAGGCATTTTCAGCGTTGTTATTGGCCATCTGCAGATAACGGCGTTTTTCTTCTCTGGCACCTTTAAAAAATTGTATCTTGCGCCCCGCCTCTTGGCTGAGTAATACCTCAATGGCTTCTTGCTCGGCGAGTTCTTGTGGGATGACAATTTGTTTAGGGATGAGTTTATTGCCTGCCAAGTAAAATTGCAGAATAAAAGATTGAAACACTTCTTCAGCGCTCGATTGCGCTGGCACCTTTGGATAAAAGCTCTTACTGCCTAACAATTTATTATCGCGAATAAACAAGCCATAAATACTGGCAATACCATTTCGATAGGCAAAACCGAATACATCGAGTTCTTGCTGATCGCCACTCACCCATTGCTGTTCTTGTATTTTACTTAATGCGCTAATTTGGTCGCGATAACGAGCGGCAGACTCAAACTGTAAATTTTCACTAGCGCCTTCCATTTTTTTAACGAGTGAATCAATAACCTGTTTGTTTTTACCTTTTAAAAACAAACGCGCTAGATTGACTTGTTCTGAATATTCATCGTCACTCACTAATCCCTCGACACAGGGGCCTGCACAGCGTTTGAGTTGGTATTGCAAACACGGACGAGTGCGGGCACGGTAGTAGCTGTCTTCACATTGACGAATAGGAAAGATTCGTTGCATGGTTCGTAAACTTTCACGCACAGCCCACGCACTCGGGTAAGGGCCGAAGTACTCACCTTTTAACTTACGCGGCCCTCGGTGATTACTTAAACGAGGATGTTCATGGGCAGATAAAAAAATAAAAGGATAGGACTTGTCGTCTCTCAATAATACGTTGTAGCGAGGTTTATATTTTTTAATGTAATTGTTTTCAAGAATGAATGCTTCTACTTCACTGTTTACCACAGTGACATCCATATCGTGAATTTGACTTACTAACGAGCGCGTTTTGATACTGTCTAGGTTTTTTCTAAAATAGCTACTGACCCGCTTTTTAAGATTTTTTGCTTTGCCTACATAAATGACATCTTGCTTCTGATTATACATCCGGTAAACACCCGGTTGATTAGTCAGATTTTTTAGAAAATCACTGTAGTTAAAAGATTCAGCACTCGACATTATTTAAAGCTGATCAGAATTAATTAACTTGTTTCTCAGTGCTAGATGCGTCAGTTCAACATCATTGGAGACGGCGAGTTTATCGAACATACGATATCGGTGGGTGTTTACCGTTTTAGCACTAATATTTAAAAAAACAGCGATATCTGGAACTTTAGCACCCTTAGTCAACATTAAGGCTATCTCAAGTTCTCGTTCAGACAATTGTTCAAAAGGGTTACCCTCTTTTAAATTTAACTGGCCTAACGCTATTTGCTGAGCGATATCAGGAGAAACATACTTTTGCCCTACCGAGACTTTACGAATAGCTCTGATCATTTCTTCAGGATCAGAGTCTTTAGTGAGGTAGCCAAATGCGCCCATTTGCATCACTTTAGCCGGAATGGGGTTTTCTTTGTGCACCGATAGTACGATGATGCGAATTTGCTCAGAAAAACGCAGGATTTGTTTGGTTGCTTCCAGTCCTCCCATTCCTGGCATACTCATGTCCATTAAAACAATATCGGGATCATTTTTACGGCAGAACTTAACGGCTTCTTCACCATTGATGGCCACGCCAATTACACTGAAATCAGCAACGTCTTCGAGTATTCTACGAATACCGGTTCTGACCAGCTCATGGTCATCAACTAATAACAACTTTATCAACTTTTACCTCAGTTACATGACAAACGGCGAATATCAAAAAAGATTCAACCCTTAGGTATGAAACAAGTTGTAGAGTTTGAAGTTACTATCACGTCCTAGTTTATAATAAATACAAATCTTAACTTACAAAACGTTTAACGATAAAAATGCTGACTCAATCTATTCCACCCCAGAATAGTATCACTGAGCCCCTGCCCTTCGTTTCTGGCACAGCAGTGCGCAATTTCACAGTGTATCTGCCAACGATTAGAACAATTAACCACTAATTTAGGTTTACTCGGCTCACCACCGCATCGACAGTGAGCAGGCACATGAGTTACTTGACTAATTCGACGAGCGATACTTTTTTTCTTTTTTAAGGGCAACATAAGCAATAGGTGCACTTTATAATAAGATGGCTTAAGCATAAGGTAACTACACCGCATTAAACAACCAAAAAATCAATTAAAGTCGTTCTTAGGTGGCTTATGCTGCAGTTTTAAACAATGCTTGGGCCTAAGCACGAATGAAGGTGACTAACTATCAACCACCTTGGTCATTAATAATACCTATCCTCCATTTTCCTCTCATTTACTTTAGGGCTGAAGCATTGTTAAATTAGTGTAAAATGCAAGCGCAGTGCTACCAGAGGAAAGTAATTTGCAGCAACAGATACTGGCAGGCCCCATTTTAAAGAGAATGAGTACCACTGAACTCACAATGTGGTTTGTTAGTACACAACCATGTACGGTTAAATTAGAGCTAACACCCGATACCGGCTCGAATATCTTTTTTGAGCTAGGCAAAAATCAACACAGTATGATTAAGCTTGGGCAATGTATTTATATCCATTTGTTGCATGTAAAACTGCAAACTGCTCTGCCGGTTAATCAATGGATAGGCTATCAGCTGTATTTTACTCAGGCTAACAATCAGCAAGCCCTGCTACTCACGCAGTTAGTCAGTGATCTGTGTTACCCAAACAGGCTGACACCCGGCTTTGTTATCCGTTCTACTTTGCATAAAATTTTGCATGGCTCATGTCGCAAACCACATCATGCTGGAAGTGATGGTCTGGTTATCGCGGATAAATACTTAGCTGACAATCAATCAATTGAGCAATGGCCAAGTTTGTTAATGATGAGTGGTGATCAAATATACGCGGATGATGTTGCGACCCCCATGTTAGTCGCCATTCATAGTGTTATTAGTCGCTTAGGCATTAAAAACGAGAGATTTGATCAAGCGATGGTCAATGATTCAGAAACCTTGCATGCAACACAACCTATGTATAATCAACGCGTAGCATTACTACCAAATGATCAAGGAAGCCAGAAGCTACGAATACCTCTATTTAAATCAGCTGAAAAGCCAGTTTTCACCACGGTTCATGCTAACAATCATCTCGTTTCGTTTGCTGAAGTAGTGTCGATGTATTTATTATGCTGGTCACCAGAGCTTTGGAAGTTAGCTGATTTAAGTATTCCAAACAATATTGATAGCCAACTTCACGCCAGCTATCAGCATGAATTAGATTTAATAACTGAATTCAGTAAAGGCTTAGTCAAAGTCCGGCGAGTTATGGCTCACCTGCCCTCTGCCATGATATTTGACGATCACGATATTACTGATGACTGGAACCTTACCGCAGATTGGGAAAGTAAAGCCTATGGGCATGTTTTTTCAAGGCGTATTATTGGCAACGCATTACTTGCTTATTTACTCTTTCAAGGCTGGGGCAATGCACCGGATAATTTTAATCATGAATTTATGTCAAAAGTACAACACGGCATAGATAAGCTCGGCACTGAAAAACATGATGAGCTCATCACCACTTTACTCAAATTCGAACATTGGCATTATGAATGGCCAACAAACCCAAAACTCATTGTACTAGATACACGCACACAGCGATGGTGGTCAGAGACGAATGTTAATAAACCTTCGGGATTAATGGATTGGGAGAGTTTATCTCAGTTACAACAAATGTTAATTGATGAGCAAGCAGTAGTATTAGTGTCTCCAGCGCCTATATTTGGAGTAAAGCTAATCGAGGCAATTCAAAGCATTTTCACCCGTATAGGAAAGCCTTTAGTCGTAGATGCCGAAAACTGGATGGCTCACCCTGGCAGTGCCAATTATTTATTAAACGTATTTACCCACCGTCAAACCCCACAAAATTTTGTCATTTTATCAGGTGACGTGCATTACTCTTTTGCCTATAAAATAAAACTGAAACGACGAACAAATAGTCCTGATATTTGGCAAATTACCAGTAGTGGTTTAAGGAATACTTTTCCAGAGAGTTTATTAAACTGGCTCGACAGACTTAACCGTTGGTTATTTGCCCCTTATTCTCCATTAAACCTTTTCACTAAGCGGCGCAATATGCGGATTAGCCCTTTAAAACCTGACCAATGTTCAAAAGGTGAACGCTTGGTAAATGGTTCAGGAATTGGCTTAGTTGAATTAGATATTACTGGAAAACCCATTAAAATCAGTCAATT
>NZ_JANQVQ010000002.1 GCF_030730205.1 Paraglaciecola sp. | reverse complement strand
TAGTTCCTCAGAATGTCATATTCATATGAGCATAATCTTGGATTTGGAGGTGGTTATGATTAAAAAAAGTTTAGTATTTTTTTACACTGCTGTGGCTATTGGTACACTCAATAGTGCTTGGGCAGAAAATCGCATTGATACGCAGCGCCCCGATGCACCAGAGTTAGCCGCGTATGGACCCTACGCAATTGGCGTTAAAACGATAGCCCTCGTTAACCCTAACCAAATTGATATGTTGGCGCTGGATCCTTCTCAACCTAAACCTACCGTTTTACCGCGATATGAGCGCCCGCTTACTGTGGAATTGTGGTATCCAGCTGTTAAAAACAGTCAAGGCAAAACGACTTTAGACGCCTACATACGAGACGGTAAAAACGAAGTTCAACTGCATGGCAAAGCGGTACGTGATGCTGCACCTTTAGTCAATAAACAAGCTTACCCCTTAGTTCTGATCTCACACGGATACCCGGGTAATCGATATTTGCTAGCGCATTTAGCCGAAAATATTGCTTCTAAAGGCTACGTAGTTGCCTCTATTGACCACACCGACTCCACCTATCGCACTAGAGCTGCCTTTGCGTCTACCCTGGTTAATCGTCCTATTGATCAGTTATTTGTATTAGACCAAATTGAGCAGATGTCTGCTAACCTTACGTCGTTTTTATATGCCTTGGTTAATGCTAAAAACAGCGCACTTATTGGCTATTCAATGGGTGGTTACGGTGCAGTAATCAATGCGGGCGCTGGCGTAACAGAGCTAGCGGCGAACAGCCCACAAAGCCCAGCGTTTGCTACACTAACTCGCCATCAAACAGGCAAAAAACCACAAGCCGATAGCCGCTTAAAGACCGTTATTGCTTTTGCGCCTTGGGGGATGAACTACGGCATGTGGAATGCTAATACTTTACAAGAAATCAGCAAGCCGATGTTGTTTATAGCGGGATCTCAAGATGATGTCTCTGGTTATGAAAACGGCGTGAGAGCCATTTGGCAAGGTGTGAAAAATGCCCAACGCTCCTTACTCACATACGATAACGCCAATCACAATGCCGGAGCGGTTATGCCTGCACCCGAAGAGTCTTTTGTATTTGATAAAGATTTAGGCTTCAATGTCAGTGAGCATTATATTGATGCCGTGTGGGACAGTGCTAGGATGAATAATATTGCTCAGCATTTTGTCACAGCTTGGTTAAATAAATACTTAAAACATAACGAAGCGATGGATGATTATCTGGACCTTATTGAAAATTCGAACGACGGGGTATGGGCAATGGATGATGCTGGCGAACCCAAAAAAGAACATAACTATTGGCAGGGATTTAAAAAACGGACAGCAAAGGGTTTACGTTTTGAAACCCTCGATGAAGGACAATGAATACGCTGAAATGCGATAAAGTTACGCTGACTTAGATTTAAAAAGGCCAGATTAAACTGGCCTTTTTTTGTAA
>NZ_JANQVQ010000001.1 GCF_030730205.1 Paraglaciecola sp. | reverse complement strand
GAATCGAACCTGCAACTGCCCCTTAGGAGGGGGCCGTTATATCCATTTAACTATGAGGCAACAGGGCGCAGAGTCTAGCAGAATAAGACCTTGAAGTGAATATTACCTTGCGACCGCTTACGCTGTTGTTTCATAACTCAGAAAGCGGCCTTGATAAAGGCTATCGGCTTTGAAAGCTAACAATATCACCCGGTTGAATATGATTTAACAATTGTTGGCTCGGCGAGGCGGCCCATGCGCCTTCTGGGGTAATATCGGTAATCGTGAGTTGCACGGGGCTATCAAGTAAACGCCGCAGTTCGGCTTGCTGCGGATCGCGCTGAACTTGAATTAAATTAACCTGATCACCCACTTTTAAACCATGGCTGCTGCCTAAGCCGATCTGAATATGCTGTTGTTTTACTTGGCGGATTTGTGCAAGCAACGGCTGGCATTGGGTTTGTTCTTGAATATCTTGCGCCACGGTACGAAGCACTTGATCAATTTTTTGGCCATAGGGCATGCGCCAAAATGCCACACTGTGGCTACTGGGTGTGGTGTTATCTTGATCTGGCCAAAAACTGCTGGTGCGGTATTCTTGTTGATAACGCACTCGTCGCTCATAGGTATCAAACAACGCCACTTCTAAAGTAAAGAAGCGTTCGCGTTGGCTGCTTTGCCAAAATTTACTGGTTTTAGCGCCAAGTGATAAATCCTGAATAGTAGCGAATAAAATAAATTGTTGGCCCTCTGCAAAAAACTGATCGGCAACATTGGCGGTTAATTGAGATTGCGCTATGGGTTCGTCACTTACTTGTAATGCTAAGCCTGGGCCAAAGTCACGCAAGTGGCGCGACAGCTGTCGTGTACTGTGTTCACCTAGTTCAAACAACTGGCCATAAATGGCGTCTTGCCGCGCATCTAAATGCACTTGGGTAACCAATAATGGGTTTCGAAAATTAGCCGAACAGCTTTTGGCCATCGGCAAGATATGGGCTTTTAGCGTAATAAACACCTGTTGTTGGCTGTGCGTTTCTGACAATAATTGTACTTGTCGCAGCTCCGCGCTAGTGCTAAGTGTAACCGAGTGATGTTGCAAGATCCCTTGCACTACCTGTTGGTGGCTTTCTAATTTTGCCCCTGCAAATAAGGTGGCGCGTTGCAGTGCATCTTCAATGGCCGCTCGACGCGCGCTATCTAAATCGCCACGTTCAATACTGGCTTGCCCGGTGGCTTCATACCAGTTGGCGAAAAGCGAACTGCTTTGGCTTAAAGCGGCAAGCCCGAACAAGAGGGTGGATAGAATGCGTATTCTCATAGTCTGCCATCGTCTGAATGTATTGATTAGATGTAAACGCCTATCGGGTAGTTTGCTTAGCACCGGCGTTACAACGTATCTATTGCTACTGTACAAGCAAATAATGTGCCGAACTGGATATTTGTAATGACTGGCGTGAATTTTGCTTAAGTTTTGATATCAGAAAAGCGTTGGCTTAGGCAGCGCCCGCTGCCGTGACAGGATGGGTTATTATGATTAAGAGCTTAAGCGTAGTTGTGATCCTTACAACATTAACAGCAGCTTGTGGCCAATTGGCTGATAGACATATTGAATATCAACAAGAAACGCCACTGGCTTTCCCGGTGATCACGGCGCTGGGTGCTGCGCCAATATCAGCACAACCGGGTGCGAGTGACAGCCAGCGTATGTTAATGGCGATGCGTGCTTCCAAATTAGAAGCTTATCGAGAATTAGCTGAGCGGGTTTATGGTCAAAGAATTGACAGCAAAAACACCTTAAGTGCCATGGTCGCGCAAAACGATGTGCTAGAAGCGTCAGTGCAAGGTGTGATCCGCGGTGCGCGGGTAGTGAAAACCTATGCGGTTGAAGATACCTATATTACCGAGCTATCGCTGGATTTTGCCGAAGTATATGCAACCTTGCAGCATACCGAGCCGAAGCAAAGTATTCGCAGTGTGCGTTATTTGTGGTGATGGCTAGGCCTATTAAGCGCGGATAATTGCTTAATACGTAAGGTTGGATCAGGCTTTTACGCCACTGCCTTTACTATCTACAGCCGGTTTGCCTTTGTTGGTGTAGGTTAAGCCGGTCTTACCATTCGCCGATAAAATCTCATGCTTTAATCGACCTAGCGTTAACTGGCTGTGTTCTAAAACCTGCTGGTTAACGGCAGTTTGTTGTTTGCACTGCGCCAATAAATCATCCAAAACAGCAATACGCTCATCAAACCAAGATTGTTTGCGTTGCTCAGCCAGGTCTTCAGATTGGCTAAGTGCCTTATCGGTTTGTTCAATTTGTAGCAATAAGGTATTTTTTTGTTCGATGATGTTGTTTAAACGCGGTACATCACGTTCAGTAACCGCTTTAAGTTCATGTTCTAGCAACAACAAAAGCGCAGATAAATGCGCTTGTTGTTGGTTCAGGCAGGTGAGGGTGGCGCTTTGTGCTGTATTCATTAGCGGTCGAATAAATCGCCCTCAAATTGCATGATACGCTTAGCTAACTGCTCAACGTTAATTTTGTATTTGCCTTCAGCAATAGCCTGTTTAATCTTATCGACTTTCTCTTGATCGATACCGCTACTGTTACTGGCCTTTTCTTGCAATTTAGAAAATTGCTGAGCTTGCGGTGTAATAGAAACCGAATCTTGCTTTTGCATTGCCTGACTACCGGCATTTTGCTGCACAGTAGTTTGTTGGCGCTGCACCAGTTGATCGTTTTTATCTGTTTTAACCTGCGGAGTATTTTGCAAGTTATTAATATTAATCGCCATAATAGAACCTCTTCACCTAAACTTTAGTCCTTATGCTTAGGTTAACGGCCGCTACAAAGAAAACTTTAGGTTTATTTTCTAAAATTTCACTTGAACTTGATTAACCCCAACAACCTCTGCTTGAATACTGCGCCCAGATTGCTGGTTTCTCACGGTAACTATAGCACCTAGGGTACCGTCTTGCTGAACCACGCCAGTGGCAGTAACAGATAAACCGCTGTTATTAATTTCTATTGTAACAATATCACCCCGGCATACAAGACAAAGATCTTGAAGGTTGATAATTTGACCAACACTCAGACTGCGTTTATTTTTACTACCAATAATCTCAGCCGGTTGCTGCACAATATTACCCCGAACTAAGCGTCGCTCCCGGCGCTCAATTTCGAGCATATCGGCCGTGATAACCGTTCCTGGAGAAATATTTTGCCGCATCACCACTAAATCAAGATACTCGGTGATCTTAGCTGATATAAACAACTGCCAAGCGACAGGGCTGTCACAGCTTAATTGCACGGTGGTTTGGCGTGGATTGTAGTTTGCCGGTAAACTAAATTGCAGGGCATTAGCACATTCTTTATCACCAATCCGAGTATCCAAAGGGGTCACGCTTATCTCAGTATCTGTTGACAGTTCGCTGGCTAAGGTGTCTTTTAACCAATTTTCTGTCAGGGTCGTTAATTGTTCAGGGTTATAGCTTGCTGAGGTATTTTGCTCGGCAAAAGCCGAAGCATTAAGCGTTAAACTTAAGCACAGTAAGGTAATTAAAGCAGTAATATGACGAAAATTTTCATACTTTTTCATAGGGTTTGTCTATGCTTAACTAACAAAGGGCTATAACATACCTGAATCATGTATTGACGCCGATTTTCTGACAGTTGAACTAGTCATGCAAATATCACGCCTAAAGGCTGAAGTAAGGAAACCCAGATGTCCAGTATTCTAGATTCCGTCAACCAGCGCACCCAACTTGTGGGTCAGAATCGATTAGAGTTGCTGCTGTTTAAGCTTGCTGGACGCCAGCGTTATGGTATTAACGTGTTTAAAGTGCGTGAGGTATTGCAATGTCCGCGTTTAACCAGCATGCCCAAACGCAACAAGTTTGTGCGTGGTATTGCGCACATTCGTGGCCAAACCATATCGGTCATTGATTTAAGTTTGGCTATCGGCGGGCGAGAAATTCAAGATCTTTCCACTGCGTTCATTATTATTTCTGAGTATAACCGCTCGGTGCAGGGCTTTTTAGTCAGTTCAGTTGAGCGCATAGTTAATACCAACTGGGAAACCATCATGCCTCCGCCAAAAGGCACTGGTGGTAAGCAAAGCTATTTAACGGCTGTTACCGAACTGGATAAAGAATTAATTGAGATCTTGGATGTTGAAAAAATTCTCGAAGAGATTTCACCCTCACCGACAATGATCCACGATGAAACGGTGTCGAAAAGCATTGCAACTGATTTAGGCGATCGAGTTATTTTAATTGCTGATGATTCTACTGTGGCCCGTAATCAGGTGAAACGGGCGCTAGAACCTTTGGGTGTAAAAATGCACTTGGTCAAAAATGGCCGCGAAGCGCTGACCTATCTACAACAATTAAGTGAACAATGCCAACATTCGATCACAGAAAAAGTGGGTTTACTGATCTCTGATATCGAAATGCCGGATATGGATGGCTATACCCTAACAGCGGCGGTGAAAGCTGATGTGAAACTGCGACAGTTACATGTGATTTTACATACCTCGTTAAGTGGCGTGTTTAATCAGCAAATGGTACAAAAAGTGGGGGCTGAGGATTTTATTGCAAAGTTTAATCCCGACGAGTTAGCACAAGCAGTGCAAAAATGGCTCCACGTTGAATAATTGGTAAGGGTTATGCGTGCAGAATAAGCAGTTACAAGAATCGGAATATCGGCAATTTCGGGATTTTCTCGAGCAACAGTGCGGTATCGTGCTGGGTGACAATAAGCAATATTTGGTTAAAAGCCGTTTAACCCCCTTAATGCAACGTTTTAGCCATGGCAGTTTATCTGAACTGGTTGCCAAAACCATGAGTCCGTTTGAACGGCAGTTACGCTCAGCCGTGATTGACGCTATGACCACCAATGAAACCTTATGGTTTCGTGACAACTACCCATACGAGCTACTAAAGAATCAATTATTGCCGGAGCTGGAAAAAACTTGCCGCAGCGTCAAAATTTGGTCAGCGGCTAGCTCATCGGGTCAAGAGCCATATTCTATTTCAATGACCGCGCTAGAGTTTCAGCAAAGTCGGCCAAATGCCTTTCCTGGTGGGGTGAATATTTTAGGTACTGATATATCCAATACAATGCTGGAGCATTGCGCCAGAGCCGAGTACGACGGCTTAGCTTTAGCGCGTGGTTTATCACCTGAGCGACGCACGCGGTTTTTTGAAGATACCTCTAATGGCATGATGCGCGTTAAAGATAACGTGCGTAAAAAAGTGACTTTTCGGCATCTTAACCTGCTAGACAGTTATACTCTGCTAGGGAAATTCGACATCATATTCTGTCGCAACGTATTGATTTACTTTTCTCCTGAAGTGAAAGCGAAAATAATCAAACAGTTTGCTCAGTCATTAAATAGTAAAGGTTACTTAATCCTCGGGGCCTCAGAGTCATTGTCAACCATGAATGAAGACTTTGACATGCTGCGTTGTAATCCGGGCATTATTTACCGCAAGAAATCTTAACTCTGCATCTTGGCCTGCTTTTTGCTTCCTCAAACTAAGGTTACAACATGAGGTGGCAAAAAAATGGCAATCAGTTTAGACAAAGCCTTTGGCATGCACGAACAAGCGTTGCTGGTTCGAGATCGTCGTGCGCAAGTGCTGTCAGAAAACGTCGCTAACGCTGACACTCCTGGCTATAAAGCTAAAGACATCGATTTTCAGCAAGCGCTGGTGAACGCCCAATCTCGGCAAAGCCGTTCCATGCAGCGGACGCATGATGGGCATTTCCCCATTTCTACTGCAACCCGGCACGAAGTGAAGTTTCGTAATCCAGAACAAACTGATACCGGTGATGGTAACAGCGTGGACATGAACCGCGAACGTAATGCCATGATGCAAAATGCCATCGAATACCAGACCAGCCTACAATTTTTGAATAGTCGGATCAGTGGCTTGAAAAAAGCCCTTACAGGCACAGGACAGTAATTATGAGCTTATTTAAAGTGTTTGATATTGCTGGCTCTGGCATGACCGCCCAGTCAGTAAGAATGAATACCACAGCCAGTAACATTGCCAATGCGAACAGCGTAAGCAGTAGTATCGATCAGGTTTACCGTGGTCGTCACCCGGTGTTTGCCACCGAGTTTGCGCAAGCGCAGCGGCAACAAGATGCCGGCTCTGGCGTTAAAGTGCTGGGAATTGTCGAGTCTGACGCACCACCGAATGTGGAATATGCGCCCAATCATCCGTTGGCGGATGAAAATGGCTATGTTTACAAGCCTAATGTCAACATTATGGAAGAAATGGCGAATATGATTTCAGCGTCTCGAGCCTATGAAACCAATGTACAAACCGCAGATGCCGCAAAACAAATGTTAATGCGCACCTTACGGTTAGGTCAGGGTTAAGGAGTAACGCATGACAACCATTAATACAAATTCTGCGCTAGAAGGGATGTACTGGGATACTGAGAAAAAAGTTGCCGATAAAAACAATGGCGCTTTAACGCAGTCAGATTTTTTTGCTTTGTTAACTCAGCAGTTAGCTTATCAAGACCCGACCAAGCCGGTAGAAAATGATCAAATGATCGCACAGATGACTAACTTTACCATGGCCGATGGTATCACCAAGCTTAATGATAATTTCAGTAGCTTGGCGCAAAGCATGTCGTCCAATCAAGCCTTGCAAGCCTCATCACTAGTAGGGCGTAGCGTGCTGACACAATCTGAACAATTGGTTTTCACCGGTGAGTCGCTCTCGCGTGGCCAAATAAACCTTGAACAACCAGCTGATAACATGAAAGTGATTATCACTAAACCCAACGGTGAGTTAGTTTCTACATTTAATGTTGATCAACCGCAATTGGGTAAAAATGAGTTTGCTTGGGATGGTACGAACCAAGCGGGTGAAACCGTTGCCGCTGGGCTTTATAACATCAGTGTTGAAGTTAGCGCCAGAGGCAAAACGGAAAATGCCCCAGTACAAGTGTATACCCCTGTATCCAGTGTCAGTATGGGCAACAACGGTAACGGCATTACACTGAATTTATTAGGCATCGGGGCAGTGAAATTGGCCGATGTGTTAGAAGTTTCTTATGGTTAATACGACCGCTTAAGGTGAGGTAACATATGAGTTTTAATATTGCATTAAGCGGTATCGCCGCTGCACAAAAAGATTTAGATACCACAGCAAATAACATCGCTAACGTTAATACTACAGGTTTTAAAGAGTCTCGAGCTGAATTTGCCGATGTTTATGCATCTTCGGTATTTCAAGCCGGTAGAACTAAAGTGGGTGATGGGGTCAGAACATCATCAGTTGCACAGCAGTTTCAACAAGGGTCGTTATTGTTCACTAATAACTCATTAGATTTAGCGGTGACGGGAGACGGTTTTTTTGTGACTGCCTCTGAAGTGGGCTCTCGAGATTATGCTTACACCCGGTCCGGTGCGTTTAAGCTCGATGCAAATAACTTTTTAGTGAACAACAATGGTGCCTTTTTGCAAGGTTACCCTGTGGATTCCGATTCAGGTACAACTAGCTCTGTCAGTTTAAGTACAACTGGGCCAATTCAGATCCCCACTACTGCAGGTGCGCCCAGTGCCACACGTGATGTGTTTGTTAGTATGAACTTAGACGCACGTTCATTGCCACCAACCATTACAACGTTTGAGCCAACTGACCGAGCCAGTTATAACAGCACCACCTCAACAACGATTTATGATAGCTTAGGTCAGGCACATATACTCAGTGTGTATTTTGTAAGAACAGCACCTTTGGCGAATAATACCTGGGATGTGTATACCACATTCAATGGAACTCTTGTTCCCTCGGCTACCTCACAATTAGTTTTTAAGTCAGATGGAACACCAGGTGAAAATCCAGGTGACTTTGAAGATATTACCATTTCGCCTCTTGATTTAAATGGCTTGTTAAATAATGGTGCTAATTTTGGAACCGTGGGTGATTTTGGTATCCGTTTTCGCGATGAAGCAGGTACCCGAACGCCAACTCAATATGCATCAGCTTTTGAAGTGGGCTCACTAAGTCAGAATGGTACTACAGTCGGTCGTTTAACTGGGCTGGATATTGATGTTGGCGGCAGAATTATGGCATCTTATTCTAATGGCGATCAACAATTTTTATCGCAAGTATCGATGGTGCGTTTTGCCAATCCGCAAGGCTTAAGCCAAGCGGGAGCAACGTCTTGGAAAGCCAGTTTAGCGTCTGGCGAGCCGTTAGCTGGTGAACCTAACACCGGTACCTTTGGTAGTATTCAAAGCTCCGCGTTAGAGCAGTCAAACGTAAACCTTACAACGGAGCTAGTTGATCTAATCAGCGCGCAGCGTAACTTCCAGGCCAATTCTAGAGCGTTGGAAGTTAACAGCACGCTTCAACAGACCATCTTACAGATCCGGTAAACGCTTTGTCATTCAAATCAAGCCACCTACGGGTGGCTTTTTTTTAATCAAAAAATCCTGTTTTATCAAGCTGGCACTCTTATTGCTTAAATATAATAAGTTGATTAAAAGTTTCGTTAAGTAAAAACAGCAAGTCCCTGCGAGGTTTACTATGGATCGTCTGTTATATATCGCCATGAGCGGTGCCAAAGAGAACATGAATGGCATCAGCGTACGAGCAAATAACTTGGCAAATGCCGGCACAGTGGGTTTTAAAGCCGATTTTGAACAAGCCCGTGCCATGCAGGCCTTCGGTGAGGGGTTGCCTACCCGAGTGTTTTCGTTAACAGAGAGCCCAGGTCAAAACTTTGACAGTGGCGCGATGATTATTACTGAACGTGAATTAGACGTTGCTATTCAAGGTAACGGTTGGTTTGCTGTGCAAGATAAAGAGGGTAAAGAAGCCTACACCCGAGCGGGTAATTTACAGATTAGTGCCAGTGGCATGCTAATGACCGCCAGCGGTTTACCGGTGATGGGGGATGCGGGGCCGCTGCAACTCCCTGTGCCGTTAGCGAAGATGGAAATCGGCGCTGACGGCACCGTGATTGCGAGAGCGCAAGGCGCCCCGGCGAATGCGCTAGAAGAAGTAGGGCGAATTAAGCTAGTACAACCGGAATATGCCGATATTGTGAAAGGTAACGATGGCTTGTTTCGACGTAAAGATGGTCAGGATGCCGAGGCTAGTGCGAATGTCAATTTGCTTAGCGGTGCCTATGAGGGCAGTAATGTCAATGCGGTTGGCGAAATGACCACGATGATCAGCTTACAGCGCCAGTTTGAATTACAAGTGAAAATGATGAAGCAAGCTGAGCAAATGGATCAACAGCAAAATCAATTGCTGCGAATTGTAGGTTAAGGCTTTTTTCTTTTTACCGTTTTACTTCAGCCAGCAGCAGCTTGCTTGGCACTTAGTTAATAGGGCGTAAGCCCAGGAGGTACAAATGCATCCAGCATTGTGGATCAGCAAAACAGGGTTAGACGCGAAACAGCGTGATATCTCGGTTATTTCTAATAACTTGGCGAACGCCAGTACTGTAGGCTTTAAGAAAAGCCGCGCCGTATTTGAAGATTTGCTGTATCAAAACATTAATCAGCCAGGCGGGCGTTCTTCACAAAATTCTGAATTACCTAACGGTTTAATGATAGGTGCCGGTACCAAGGTAGTTGCGACGCAAAAAAGCTTTACTCAAGGCAATATGATCACTACAGAGAACAGTTTGGATCTGATGATCCAAGGCCATGGTTTTTTTGAAGTGTTAATGCCTGATGGCACTATTTCTTATAGTCGTAATGGCCAATTCACGGTTGATGGTGACGGTAATGTTGTGACCTCTGGTGCCGGGTATCAGGTGCAGCCCAATATTGTGGTGCCGCCAGATGCCACTAATATCATGGTGTCTCAAGATGGCGAGATCTCCGCTCGTTTAGCCGGGCAGGTTGAGAATGCGGTATTAGGTCAGTTAACCGTCACTAACTTTATTAATCCGGCCGGTTTAGAGCCGATTGGCCAAAACTTATTCAGCCAAACGCCAGCCAGCGGCGATCCGGTGCAAGGCATTCCAGGATTAGAAGGACTGGGGATTATTGTGCAGGGAGCGCTAGAAACCTCTAATGTCAATGTCACAGAAGAGTTGGTTAGCTTAATTGAAAGTCAACGCGTGTATGAAATGAACTCTAAAGTCATTTCTACCGTGGATCAGATGCTTGGTTTTGTTATTCAACAGTTATAAGGCAGGTACAGCTCATGCGTAATGTCCTATTGATACTGATGGTCAGCAGTTTAACCGCCTGTTCTTCTATGCAAGAAGCGCAGCCAAACGATCCGTATTTTGCTCCCTTGCCGCCAGAGTCGGCGCCGCGGCCAGTGGTAAAAAACGGTTCGTTGTTTATGCAAAGCCATTCTAATAGCTTGTATTCCGATAACAAAGCACGGCATGAAGGTGACATTATTACGGTTGTGCTTCGTGAGAAAACCCAAGCGTCGAAAAAAGCCAAAACAGAAACGGCTAAAGACAGCAACATTGCTTTTGACCCGATTAATTTTGCCGGAAGCAATGTGTCGGTTGGCGGTAATGTGTTGCAGTTTGGCGCGGGCAGTAGCCAAGACTTTAAAGGCGACGCCAAAGCCGATCAGAGCAATAGCTTAGTCGGCGATATCTCGGTCAATGTGTTGCAGGTCATGTCGAACGGTAACTTAGTGATCCGCGGTGAAAAATGGCTGACATTAAATACCGGTAAAGAATATATCCGTTTAACTGGTGTTATTCGGCCACAAGATGTCGATGTGAATAACACGGTAGAGTCGACCAAGATTGCCAATGCACGTATCGAATACAGCGGCACGGGTGCACATCATGGCGGGCAATCACCAGGCTGGTTAACCCAGTTTTTTAATGGTCCATTCTGGCCATTCTAGGAGCAGTATATGCGGTTTCTGATCATGCTCGGCTTATTATCTACGCTAGTTTGCAGCAATCTTGTTCAGGCTGCGCGCATTAAAGATGTCACCGATATTGAAGGGGTGCGTAGTAACCAATTGGTTGGTTATGGGTTGGTGGTCGGCTTACCCGGTACTGGCGAGCAAAGCCCTTTTACCGAACAAAGCTTCCGCACCATGCTGGCTAATTTTGGGATTAACCTACCAGCGGGTTCGCGCACACAAATAAAAAATGTGGCAGCAGTGGCCATTCATGCCGAGTTACCGGCGTTTGCCAAGCCCGGGCAAACTATTGATATTACGGTATCATCCGTAGGTAGCGCGAAAAGTTTGCGTGGCGGTACTTTATTACAAACCTTTTTAACCGGCTTAGATGGCAATGTTTACGCAGTAGCGCAGGGCAGTTTAATTGTCAGTGGCTTAGGTGCTGAAGGTTTAGATGGTTCGCGTATTTTAGTGAACACACCCACCGTGGGCCGCATTCCAAACGGTGCTGTAGTAGAGCGTGAAGTAGAGTCTCCTTTTGCTAAAGGCGATTTTATTACGTTTAACTTAAAGCGCCCAGACTTTACTACTGCAAAAAGATTGGCTGAAGTGATTAATGGTTTTATGGGCCCAGAAACTGCCTTTTCATTAGATGCCTCTTCGGTACAGGTTAGAGCGCCGCGAGATATTAGCCAGCGCGTAAGTTACTTGTCGGTATTAGAAAACTTGACCTTTCAACCTGCAGATCAATCTGCCAAAATTATTATCAATTCTCGCACTGGCACCATCGTCATTGGTAAAGATGTGCGTTTGTTTCCTGCTGCTGTCACTCATGGCGGTCTAACGGTTACCATCGCTGAAAACCCACAGGTGGTTCAACCTAATGCGTTAGCCGGTGGTGAAACGGCCGTGGTACAAAACAGCATTATTGATGTGAACCCAGAAAACTCCAGAATGTTTAAATTTGACCCTGGTGTCACACTTGATGATTTGGTGCGCACAGTGAATGCAGTTGGCGCGGCGCCAGGTGATTTAATGGCCATTTTAGAAGCATTAAAAGAGGCTGGCGCCATTCATGGTGAGTTGGTGGTGATCTAAATGGATACGGGTAAACTGCAACATTCTTATCATGATTTAAGCAGCCTGCAGCAAATTCGCAGTGCGGCTAAAGATGATAGCAAAGGTGCGCTGCGCCAAGCGGCTGAGCAGTTTGAAGGGATCTTTTTTAATATGCTGCTAAAAAGTATGCGCCAAGCGAATAAGGCGTTTGAAGCAGAAGGCTTAATGAATAGCCAAACTACAGAGTTTTATCGTGATATGCATGATAACCAGATGGCATCTGATTTAGCGCAAAAAGGTGCCTTGGGTTTAGCCGATTTGTTAGTACAGCAGTTAGACCCACAAGCCGTCAGCCAGCATAAACACTCAGCTTCCGCGTTGCGTTTACCTGGTGATACGCGTGCTGATGAGTTAAATATGCCACAAGTGCAACTGTTTAAAGATGCGCCAGAGCTGGGGTTATTAAAAGCGCAATCTATGCAGCAGTTAGCGCAAATGGAAATGGCTCAGCCGGGGCGGCGCGAATTATCACAACTGAGCCCATTATTAGACAAACTGCAACAACAGCGTGCACAAAAGCAAGAACAAGCTCAAGCCGCGGCAATTGCTGGTAGTAGCAATACCAGCAATGTTGAGCCACAAGCCGTAATAGGCGCGTCAGCGCTTCGCAATGATTCACCGGTGGAGTTTATTCGTAGCTTACTGCCTGCCGCACGCAAAGCTGCCGGTGCTTTAGGGTTAGATCCGTTAGCGCTAATTGCCCAAGCCGCACTTGAAACTGGTTGGGGTAAACGCGTTATTAAAACTGCCAGTGGTGACAATAGTTATAATTTATTTGGTATTAAAGCCAGTCGTAATTGGCAAGGTGAGACCGCCGTTGTTGATACGCTGGAATACCGACAAGGTGTGGCACGAAAAGAGCAAGCCAAGTTCCGGGCGTATGATTCTGCCGAACATAGCTTACAAGATTATGCGGGTTTTATTGCTAATAGCCTGCGCTATCAGCAAGCGGTGGCTGCAGCGCCTGAACCCGCAGCCTACTTTAGTGAATTACAAGCAGCAGGGTATGCCACCGATCCTAATTATGCCCAAAAAATTATGGCGGTATTTAAAAGTACAGCCTTTGAGCAAGTCAGAGCAGAATTAAATAACGCTCAAGATTTTCAAACAACAGCCGAAGAATAGCCTATACCCGTGATCGGGTGCGTGGAGCGATGAATGAGCTTACTTAACATTGGTAGAACAGCGGTATTATCCAGCAACACCTTGCTAAATACCACCGGTAACAATATTGCCAATATCAATACGCCTGGCTATGTGCGGCAACGCACGGAATTTGTGTCGCAGCAATTTGGCTTAGGTGTTGGTCAAGGCACGACTGAAAGGTTAGTCAGTGAGTTTAGTCAGAAGCAACTACGACGGGACACGACCAGTGCCGCTTATAGCTCACAGTATTTATCGGAAGCGAGTCGAGTTGATGCGTTGTTTTCTAATGCCGCCAACAGTATATCAACGGGCATGAATAATTTGTTTCAACAAATTCAAACAGCTAACAATGACCCCACCCAGTTATCAAATCGACAGTTAGTGTTGGGTACCAGTCAATCGCTTATTGATCAGTTTAGCAATATGTCCACGCTTCTTTCAGATCAAGAACAATTCTTAAATCAGCAACTAGATGTGTATGTAAAAGACGTAAATGACTTTGTGAGTCAGATTGCGGCTTATAATGTTGAAATTGTCAATTATGGTTCTAGTGCCGGTAGACCGGTTCCTCTAGATTTACTTGATAAGCGTGACGCGGCTATTTTAAAGTTAGCCGAATTTGTCGATATTCAAACAGTGGATGCTAAATCAGGTGAAAAACTGGTGTTTATGGGTACGGGGCAGTCGCTCGTGGTTGAACGTGGTCAGTTTAATTTACTTTCCATGCGAGGTGACCCCGATCCTAATGATCGTGAAATCTTGCTCACCTTACGTGAAAATGCTGATGCAAAAGTGGCACTGAGTGCCCAAGGCATTGGCGGTAAAATGGGCGCATTGACGGATTATCGGTTGCAGGTTTTAAACCCAACGCAACAACAACTTGGCCAATTAGGGTTAACACTGGCCGACAGTATGAACCAACAGAATAAATTAGGCCTTACTCTTAACGGAACCATTGGCCAGAATTTATTTACTTTACCAAGCTCAAAAGGTTTAGCGTTTAAAAGCAATAGCGCTAACAGTAGTGTTATTGTAGAAATTGAACCCGGCAAAGCCAACCAACTGCCCCCGAATAATTTCCTTGTTAAGATAGTTGACGCTACTACCGCCACTGTAACGGCGTTAGATGAGATGGGACAGCCTTATCTAGACAGCAATGGCCAACCTGATCTAACGAAAGTGAAAACTTTAACCAGTGCTACGGGTTTTCCCTCAGTAACCCCCTTTACCGCAGATGATGCTAATGGTGATTTATTTGGTTTAAAGTTAACTATTAGTGGTGTTGCAGGTGATGAATTTATCTTAAAACCATTAAGTTCTGCGGCGCGTGAACTCCAAATGGCAACATCAAGGGCAGAAGATGTAGCACTTTCTGGACCAATACGTGGCGAGTACCTTATCAGTAACTTAGGAAATGGTCGAGTTGAAGGCGTGACGGTTTTCAATACCAATCCAGCAGACTCTGCTTTTTTGAGCAATGGCCTTCGGGATGGGCCTTATACTGTAACGTATCAAGGGTTTAATAGTGTTGCTGGTGAGCATATATTTGAGATTGCAGATAATACAGGCGTTATTGGTGAAAGCCGGTTTACTACAAATAATTTCAACAATATGTTTGAGAACAGTACTTCAGTACCAAATCTAAAAGAGCAACTAGGGTTTGACTTTAGTCTTACGGGCATTCCCAAACCCGGTGATATCTTTACTTTAGATTTTAATACCAACGGCTACAATGATAACCGTAATGGTTTAGCCATGTCAGCTTTACAAAATGAATCTTTGGTGCGGCGCAGCCCTGATCAACAGAGTAGTGCGGTGAATTTGTACAGTTTTAACCAAAGTTATGGGATCATGGTGGGCAACATTGGTGAACGTACACGCCAAGCACGCACTGCCGATGAAGCCAATACTGCTATTTTAGAGCAAACAACCCTTTGGTATGAGTCATTATCCGGTGTAAATTTAGATGAAGAAGCAGCCGATTTAATTCGTTTTCAGCAAAGCTATGCGGCAGCGGCTAAAATTATAGCCACTTCGCAAGAAATTTTTGACACTTTGTTACAGTCAGTGAGGTAAGTCATGCGTTTAACTTTTAATATGCAGTTTACACAAAGCTTGAATGGCATTCTTAACGCACAGCAACGTATGTCAAAAGCAGAAACGCAGTTGAGCAAACAAACACGTATTCTGTCTCCCGCCGACGATCCAGCAGGCGCGGCTAAGGTGTTAAGCCTGGATCAAAGTAAAGCGCAGATTGAACAATTTCAAACCAACAGTATTTTGTTGAAAAACAACTTAGCACTGCAAGAAACGGTGCTTACCAGCATGAGAGAATCTTACGATCGTGTTTCTACGCTGGCGCAAGCCAGTGGTAATGGAACCTACACAATTGAACAACGTAAAGCCATCGCGTTTGAATTAAAAAATATTCAAACCGAGTTATTTGATTTAATGAACACGCGTAGTTCAGAGGGCAGTTTTATTTTTGCTGGCTATCAAGATAAGACGGCTGCTTATGAATTCACGTCTGATGGTAAATATCAATTCAAGGGAGATGATGGTACGCGTAATTTGCAAGTTTCACAGTCAATCACCTTGCCAAGTAATGATAGTGGTAAAGCTATATTTGATAGCGTATTTGAACGTTTTAAACCACAAGTCACTAGTGCCCCAACTGGAGCATCTATAGATGTTGTAGATCAAACTGCGTTTGATAGTTTTTATTTAAGTAATTTTGATAATCTTACCGCAGCAAACAATCAGTATCAGCTGGATATTGATGCCACGGGTAACTATCAATTTTTACGTAATGGCAGCCCATTAAGCCCGGCTGTTACTGGTGCATATACCCCAGGTTCAGCTATTGTATTTAATGGTGCGAAATTTACATTTGATACGGCAACAACCCTACCAGCCCAAGTAGATTTTGAACTTTCTAGTCCTCAACAAACTAATATTCTAAATACACTACAAAAGTATATAGAGATTTTAAGTAATCCAATAGCAACGGATGCAGAACTCAATACTGGACTCGCTGACATTCTGCAGCAAACCACGGTTACCGCGAATAACGTTGATAGTGTTTTAGCTAATCTAGGTGGCCGATTAAATGTGGTCGACAGTGTGTTTAATACCAACGAGGATTTATTAATTAATAACCAGCAGTATAAGGCAGATATCTCTGAAGTGGATCTTGCCGCAGCGCTTACTGAAATTAAACGCCAAGAAGTGGCGTTACAAGCGGCATCACAGACTTTTTCTAAAGTTAATGCCACAACGTTATTTGATTATATTCGCTAAAAACCAGAGCAGGCAGCAATGCCTGCTCTAAAGTCATTGATTAATATTGATTTAAAATCCTCAAAAAAATTCTAAAGTTTCCTCGCACTGCGCCGATACATATTTAACACGGCAAGAAACAGGCAATACGCAGTTCAAATTGCCTTAAACAGTTAAAAAGCGAGGAATACATCATGGCTTTATTCGTAAACACCAATACTTCATCACTGAACGCACAGCGTCAGATGCAATCTTCAGGCAACGCTTTAGATACTGCATTTAAACGTTTATCTTCAGGTTTCCGGATTAACAGCGCAGCGGATGATGCGGCTGGCTTACAGATTTCTAACCGTTTAACTAGTCAGATTAATGGCTTGGATCAAGCATCACGAAATGCTAATGATGGTATCTCATTAGCCCAGGTTGCTGAAGGCGCAATGGATGAAATTACAAATTCACTGCAACGCATTAGAACTTTAGCGATTCAATCGCAAAACGGTATCAATGCAACAGCTGACCGCGGTGCTTTACAAAAAGAAATTTCAGCACTGAAAGTTGAAATTAGTCGGATTGCTGCCACAACTCGGTTCGGTGATCAATTACTACTCGATGGTACAGGAAATAAAGCATTCAACTTTTTAGTTGGCGCTAAAGGAACCACAAACGAATATATTTCTGTAAGTTTGTCTAGAACGAGTGGTTGGGGTTCAGTTGGTTTAGGTGTTAATACCGCCACGGTTGCTACATCAGCTAATGCGGGATCGGCAATTGCTGCAGTAGATTTAGCAATAGCGGCTGTGGATGGAAAACGCGCTGACTTAGGTGCTGTGCAAAACCGGTTTCAAGCAACAATTCGTAACTTAACGAATGTTTCTGAAAACGTGTCAGGTGCTCGTGCTCGGATCCGTGATACGGATTTCGCGAAAGAAACGGCAGAATTAACTCGGGCACAGATTTTACAGCAAACTAGCCAAACGGTTTTAGCTCAGGCCAATCAGCGGCCACAGGGCGCTCTAAGTTTACTACAAGGTTAATAGCGTAACGCGCTGAAGCATCGAGATTATTGCAGTAATCTTGCTTCTTGCCGGAAAGCTTCAGTGGAGTGACTCGCTTATTATAAAGCCGCCATATGGCGGCTTTATCCTTCCTAAACGCCGCAGTATTATTCTTATAAATAATTTAAAAAAAACCTAAAGTAAATTTAAAGCCCGCCGATACAAAGTTAAGCCAAGTTGCAGCTTGGCTCAGCTAAACGGATTATCCGTACTTTAAACTACAGTCAAAGGCGATATATGCCGATGACTAAGGAGTGACTCATGGCTTTATTTGTCAATACTAACACCTCATCGCTGAATGCTCAGCGTCAGTTGATGAACTCAGGCGGCGCCTTGGATACCGCGTTTAAGCGTTTATCTTCTGGTTTCCGGATTAACAGTGCTTCTGATGATGCGGCTGGTTTGCAGATTTCTAACCGATTGACCAGCCAGATTAATGGTTTGGATCAAGGTGCTCGAAATGCCAACGATGGTATCTCTTTAGCGCAAGTTGCTGAAGGTGCGATGGAAGAGATTACTACTTCATTGCAACGGATGCGTACACTGGCTGTTCAATCTCAAAATGGTATTAATGCCACTGCCGATAGAGCTGCACTGCAAAAAGAAGTGTCAGCACTAAAAGTAGAAATCAGCCGTATTGCCAGTACTACACGTTTTGGTGACCGTATTTTGTTAAGCGGCGGCGGTTCGTTTAACTTTTTAGTTGGTGCTAAAGGCACTACTAATGAATACATTTCGGTAAGTTTAAACCGGACAGGTGGTTGGGGTGCGGCAGGGTTATCGATTGCTGCGACCACGGTTGCAAACTCTGCTAACGCGGGTAGTGCAATCATTGCCATTGATAAAGCGATAGCTGCAGTAGATGGCAAACGAGCAGACTTAGGTGCGGTTCAAAACCGTTTCCAAGCAACAATTCGTAACTTAACTAACGTTTCTGAAAACGTGTCAGGTGCGCGTGCACGGATCCGTGATACCGATTTCGCCAAAGAAACAGCGGAATTGACTCGGGCTCAGATTCTGCAGCAAACAAGCCAAACCGTGCTTGCTCAGGCGAATCAGCGTCCACAAGCCGCGTTGTCGTTATTAGGATAATAACGTCTTAAGTGCTCAGATGAAGGCAAGCGCCTTCATCTAGCCTTATCAGTTGAGGTGATATTATGAATACAGTCACAAATGCTGCAGTATCCATTACTAACAAAACCGATTTTAGTAGTAAAGCTGCTAATGCCGAGCAGCTTAGGCCTTTGGCTAAGCAAGAAACTGCTGTAGAAGCTAAAGTTAATGCAGTTCTCCCAAGTGCTGCAGAGGTTGAAAATGCACTTAGTATTGTGAACAAAGCAGCAATATTTGAACAGCGTTCATTGAGTTTTATGGTGGATGAAGCTTCAGGTAGATCTATAATCAAGGTTATGGACAGAAGTAATGACCAGCTAATCAGACAAATTCCTTCTGAGGAGTTGATAAAGGTTGCTCAGGACATAAAAAAACTTCAGGAAGAAATGGGACAGTCATTGGGTGTATTGGTTGATAAGCAGGTATAGTATCATCAGAGTGAAAACGTTAAAGCATAGGGGGCGTTTATGTCATCAATAAACTTTTTGGGTGCAGCTTCAGGTTTACCGCTTGACGAATTAGTGTCAAGTTTCGTAAACGCCGAGCGCCAAACCAAGTTTTCACGAATTGAAAAAACAACTTCTACGCTTAACGCTTCACTTTCTGGTGTTGGTCAGCTCAAATCCGCTTTATCGGGTTTCTTGGATGCGGCAAAAAAACTTACAAGTGACAGTTTAAAAGCCAGAACAGTTAGTATTACTCAGCCAGAAGCGGACAAAACGTTTATTGAGGCAACGGCAAAAAACACCGCTGCTGCTTCAAGCTTCGAAATTAAAGTGAATCAGTTAGCCAAAGGGAGTCGTTTGGAAACGACTGACGGTTCTTTTGCCGATGCCAGTGCGGTTATATCTAATACGGCGGGTAATCTTACTTTAACGGCAGACGGCAAATCTTTTACTGTAGAAGTGACAGCTGGAATGACTTTAAACGAACTTCGTTTAAAAATTAATGATTCAGCGGAGAATTTTGGTGTTAACGCTAATATTTTGAATGTTGGCGGTACTACCGGCGCAAAACTCGTATTAAATTCTAATATTACAGGAACAAATAATGACCTGGTTATTAGTAATGACAACGCTGAGCTTGATGCCTTATCTACTATACCCAGTGGTGCTGTGGCGGGGCTGAATTTAACCTCTGCCGCTAGAGATGCACAAATCGAGGTAGATGGTACCGTTTTTAATAGTAGCAGCAATGTATTTACAGATGTTGTGCAGGATATTTCCTTAACAGTCAAAAATGTTACGCCAACCGGCAATAATGCAAAGCTTGATATTGCTACTGATAAAACGGCAGCTGAAACAAATATTAATAGCTTTATTAGCAGTTTCAATGCACTTGTTGCTCAAGTCAGTGATTTGACACGTAATCGTATTTTAGGTGCCGATGGCTCTATTACGCTTGAAAGCGGTGCCCTTGCGGGAGACTCCTTACCCAGAAACGTATTAAACCAGCTGCGTGGTATTTTAGGTTCGACTGTTCCTGATAGTTCTCAGGGTTTAAATAGCTTATATGCCTTGGGTATTACTCTTAATAAAGATGGTAATTTAGAAATTTCGACCAGTACTGAATTTAATACCGAGACGGGGAAAAATCGGTTTGATAATGCGCTAGACCAAAAATATGATGAAATAGCAAAGCTATTTGGCGGTGAAGCAGGTTTAGTGAGTCAACTTGACTCCTTGTTAAGTGAATACACCAAAACGGGTGGTATTTTATCTAATCGTCAGGATACTTTGCAGTCACAATTAAAAGAAAATACTAAAGCTTCTGAAGCCGCCAGCCGATACATAGCTAGTTATGAAGATTCACTTAGGAAACGTTACGCTGCACTAGACTCTCTTTTAGGTCAAATGCAACGCCAGCAGGCGAGTGTGACTGCTGCATTGTCTAGCCTTCCTAAGTTTTCATCGAATAGTTCGAGCTAAGGAGTCACTATGAGTTATGGTATTAAAGCTTACAGGTCAGTTGGTGTAAAAGATGATTTAGCTGTGGCTGATCCGCATCGTGTAATTCAATTATTGATGCAAGGTGCTTTAGAAAATATGGCAAAAGCCAAAGGGGCTATTGAGCGAAAGGATTTTGCAGGTAAAGCACAAACGCTTGCCAAGGCAATTGCGATTATTAGTTCTCTTCAAGGTTCACTTGATATGGATGCGGGTGGAGAGTTATCAGATAATTTGTTTTCATTGTATGATTTCATGCTAAATCATTTAACGATTGCTAGTAGAGACCTTGATATTGAGAAAATTGACGATGTCATTTCTTTAATGGTGACGATTAAATCAGCTTGGGATCAAATTTCAGTGGCTGACCGCGAAAAGGGCTATAGTTTGCAAGCACAGCGAGACCAACAAATGGTTGTAGGGATCTGATGTTAAGTCAGCTGCCGCCGGTCAATATTGATCTCATTGTCTCAGAGATAGAAGCATTATTGTCTGCTGAACATTTTGACCCGCAAGAAATCTGTTGTTTGCTTTCAAATTTAGACCGCACTATTGCAGACTTAGCTGTTGCAGCTAAGTCTGACCCTCTGGCGGTAGAGCAGTTACAGACGTTAAATCATTGGTTTGATAAAACAAGACAACATATTCTGTCAGAACACACCAAAGTTGTTACAAATTTGAAAGAACTTCACACAGGTCGAAAAGCCAGCCATAATTACCGCCAGAATACCTAACTGAGTTTTTTGCATGTTAAATTTGATGAGCGATTTTCTTGATGAAGATGCCGATCTTCAATTTATTAATGATCAACAAGCAGCAATTAAACTTAATCGTGAACTGCAAAAAAACTTACTGTTTTTTAAACACTTCAATAATGACATTCATAGTAAAATTAATGCATATTCTGCTCAACGATATTGTGTTTTTTCAACTAAAAATCAGCAGCTTAATATTGTTGAAATTGCCAGCGGTCGTGTTTTATATAGTCAAAATCCAGAAGCAGAGATTAAGGATGAGGTGGCCAGTTTTTGTCAAACGGCTCCAATTGTTAGTTTAACCTCTTCGTTGCAGCCCCAGTCTCATTCAGCTGTGTCTGAAAATGCAGTTATCTTAAGTTTTGGTATTGGTTTGGGTTTGCATCTTTTACCATTAATTAAGCAAGTAAGACCCAGTGTTTTAGTCATTTATGAAGCCGACATGGACTTGTTTATCACTTCATTGCATACCACTGATTGGGCAATGATTTATGAGACTGCCGCAGCTTTAAATACGCAGATTTCACTTCAACTAGGTAACAGCGGTGCGACGATAACCGCTGATTTACAAGAGTTGCAGCAGTTACTTCCTAATCTCGATAAATGCTACTTATATCGACATTTAGCGCATCCCGTTTCAGATGAAATATTTAATTATTTGATTGCTTTTAGTGGTCAACCAGAGAAATTGTTACGTCAAAGACCACAATTCCTTGGTTATGTTGATGATCACGTTTATATCTCGGAGCGTTTCTCGGGAATTCTGGCTAATCAACAATATAAAGATGCTCCTAAAACTGCTCTATTCGAAAAGAATTTAGTCGCCTTAAAGCAATATTATCCGATTTTATATCATGTGTTTGTTGATTATATACCCAAAGATTGGCGGGTAGTTGACATACAGGGGCAGTTTAATCTCTGGTGTGATACTCGAAAAGGGTTATTTTATGACGATGTGACTGAGCAATCAGCACATATGGTTGAACGTTTTTTGCATAGTCCATTAGACAACCAAGTCATTCTTAATCAAGGCGGCTTGGAAAAAATGAGTAACTACGTTCATTTCAAAGCGGTTAAAAAGTTACAGCCCGTATTTAAAAATTTAAAACCTCGTGTATTTGATGAGAATACGGATGTTGATAATTTAATCGTTTTGGGTGTTGGGTTAGGGCTGCATATTGATATATTGCTATCTAAACGTGAAGTCAAAAATCTGTTTGTATTTGAACCGAATCTTGATTTTTTCTATGCAAGTTTATTCGTGACAGATTGGGCTACACTTTTTACAAAAATTGCAGAGTCTAAACAGCGGATTTATTTTAATATTGGTGGCTCTGGTGAAGAATATTTCCAAGATATCATGGGCCAATACTATCAAACCGGCGCTTACGGTATTGCCAAGAGTCAAATTTTTCCAGCGTTTCTTACTCCAGGTATGCGAAATGCTTTGGAGAAACTCTACTCCCAATTGAAAATTATAGTGGCGATGGGGGAGACCTTTGATCATGTGCGCTTTAGTTTGGCTCATACTTTTCATAGTATGAAAAGTGGTCATTATTTTTTAAAGCAGCAACGACAAAAATTAGGTATGGAAAACTTACAAGATATCCCCATATTTATTGTAGGAAACGGGCCAAGCCTTGATGAAAGTTATACTTACATAAAGGAACATCGTGAAAACATTATTGTTGTAAGCTGTGGTACTGCTTTACGTTCATTATATCGATTAGGAATTACCCCTGATTTTCATGCTGAAATTGAACAGAATAGAGCCACTTTTAATTGGATCAGCCAAGTAGATGATCCTCAGTGGCTTAAGAAAATTGCGCTGTTGTCAGTTAATGGGATTCATCCAGACACAGCGGGTTTATTTAAGGCTGTGTATTTGGCGTATAAAGACGGTGAGTCTTCTACCAATTTTTTCAGATCATATTTAGAGCAGCAAGGTATACATATTAGCGCTTTAAGTCATGCTTACCCTACAGTGTCGAACTTTTCCGTAGATTTTTTTACCAGCTTGGGTTTTAAACATCTCTATCTTTTTGGCATCGATTTAGGGTATTTGAGCGTTGAGCAACATCACTCTAAACACTCAGCTTATTATCATAATGATGGTGCTGGCGTGATGGATGCAGATAAAATTTTTAATGCAGGTATACAAATTAAAGGTAATTTTAGAGATTGTGTGCAAACAAAAGCTGAATTTGATTTTTCTCGCAGCATTTTAGAAATGACGATTGCTAACTTAAATAAAAATACGGCTATTTATAATTGCAGTGATGGTGCTTATATCCAAGGAGCAATGCCATTAAGACCCCAAAATATATTAGTGTCGATAGAACAGTCAGCATCTTTAAAGAACTTCGAAGAACTATTTACATCGTGTTTTTACTCGGCTGAATTACAATCTCACACTGCAGTATTTGCTGATTTGATGCAGCATAGCGGTTTGTCAGGCGTGGTTGATGAAATGCTTATGTTTTTGGTTGATGTAGACAATTACCAGGACGCGAAAAAGCTGATTGATACTCAATGGCAAACTTTTATTGAGGCTTATTATTCTGATAACAAACTGGGTTTTTATTTACTTTGTGGTAGTGTTATTTATATGTTGAGTGTTATGACTCGCATCTTGCCAGTTAGCAATGAACCGCTTGAACAGCTCGAAGAACTTAAAGTGTTTAATAACGTGTTAGAAATCTGGCGAGAGTACTTACTGCAAGCCAATCTTGACTTTACTAACGCGCCATTCAAACACTGTGCAGTGGATGTAAGTTTCTTGTTTAATAAAGAGTCATCTATTTCTGAAAATACAAAGGGTTGAGTTTTATCGAAATGCATAATTTTTAGGTTAATAACCCTACAAACTCAAGCGAAATAAACAATGTTGCAGATAAGTGCGCCAAAACTGGCAAAGAGCTAAGTTAGTTTGTGTTTCAGCTTGGCATCGATAAAACCTGCTACTGACCATTTCAAAATAACGTAGCGAACCATCAAAGAGTGTATAACTGTGATCTAATTTACTCGCTATTGTTGAATTGAGAATTTGGCGTTGCAGTGAGGCAATATATATAGGCGCCGCATTTATATTTTCATCTAAACAACTCAGAAGCTGTTTCACACAATATTGTCCCTTTTCCTTAAATTGTTGAGTCAGTTCTTCAAATTTAATCGTAAGATTAGCCTCTACGAATAATGTCAAAAAATCTTGTTTGAAAGCATTTGTGGTTGACAATGTGCAAGTAATGTTAGGTATGCGAAGTGGGATGCTTGAAGTGATTGCTGCTCCGTCATTACAATTAAACACCTGCTGAGCAGGTGATAATGCAATACGTTCTCCCATTAATTTTCTCGCCATATCAAAGCTGGAAATAGTTAAACATTCTCCTCCAAAATTTGCGTTAATAACGTAAGCAGAACCATGTGTTTGTTCATAATCATATAGTTGAGAACCGTCTTGCTGAAAATAAACAGAATCTCGTGCATGATGAGAATTTTGATTTTTAAAACCGAAATCGACGCCTATTAAATAGAGTTTTTGAACGCCTATACTTAAAAACAAATCAACAGCAAAGTTGGTTACGGTATAGTAAGAATAGTTTAATTGCAGCAAGCTAAAATGAGTGAAATTCGATGTAAACTCCTGATGTACATCTGTGTTTTCAACCGATACTAAGAGATTTTTTTGAAAAACCGCCAGTATTGCTGGGTGTATATCAGCTGGACCGATTAAGGTCAGATGTTTAAGATACGAAGCGGGTAGTTTATTTAGATAAAATAGCGTGTCAGCACCACGCTCTAATTCCATGTGATAATCGGGTGTAAGGCCATTACGATGTAGGGTTATTAATGCCGTACCACAGCTAATCAAAATAAGATTTTTTCGATGCTTTACCACATAATCAATATGTAGGTCTAAACTGGGACCATTACCGACGATGAATATAGGGGCTTGTTCTGAAACTTGTTTATTTGTTAGGTAAGTGGCGTTGGATATATTTTGGTAATAATGGTTTAAACTGGCAAACTGTTTTTCAAAATAATGGCTTTTACCATTACAAGACTGCACTATTTCTAATAACAGGTGATAAGCAGAGAATAGCGTTTTTTCATAATATGGTTGATCGATAAAGATATCTGTTAGCTGGAGTTGTCCACTTTGATACTGAGCTGTAATGCGTTGCTCAACCTCTGCAGTCTGCTGGCAAAAATACAAGTCTCCTTTAAATTGGTACCAGGCTACAGTAAAAAGTGACGCGTAAAGAAAGTCTGTATCTGGCTCTAGAACCAAAAGATACTCTGAATTTTCTAGTGCTTTGCCACAGGCTTCATAGTCAGCACTACCCAGTAAAATCCGCTCAGTAACAAAGTGAGCATTCTGCTCAGACGCAGTTTGTATGGTCAATTGTAATTGTTTAACGTTTTTAAATAACGTTGCAAACGCAGTGTTAAGTAATTTTTCCGGTAAGCTAAAGTCAAACACAACCGGATCTTGTGTTAATGAGGACTGTTTTATTGTGCCTCGATGCGCTTTGTTTGCACTGACTGAGAAGACTTTTCCACATTTATCTTGCATTGCATAATGCTGCTGCCATATTACAAGTTGCCAGTTTTGCCATTGATATGAGTGCAATTTTTGATAAAGCGAAGATTGATTTTTGGCAAGCCATGCAAGGTTTTTTCTAAAACATTCTTGTTCATTATGGCTTAATGATAGTGAAATGGTCCTAGGGTTAACCTGGGAGATGGCACTGGCTAAAAACTGTGGTGTTAGCGCACAATTCTTAGAATTGTCACTGTGTTCTTGCTGATATAACTCTGAAGCTAAATGTGGGTAATGCAAATGTTCAAAATAATACACAGGTCCTGCATCAGAGTATGCTTGTTTCAGCTCATCTAAATCAGCTTTAACGCTTTTTGCTGATGTTCCCAGTTGCACAAAAAGTTGAATACCCTGTGCTTGGCAAAATGTTAATAATTCAAACCAGGGAGCACT